>CALXIP010000117.1 GCA_944388395.1 uncultured Ruthenibacterium sp. | reverse complement strand
ACCGCCAAGAAGATCGCTGTTCTGGACCGCACCAAAGAGCCGGGCGCCTATGCCGAGCCTCTGCACCTGGATGTGCTGAGCGCCTTTGCCGAGGCAAAACGCGAAGCCACCATCATCGGCGGCCGCTATGGCCTGGGCTCCAAGGACACTCCTCCCGCAAGCGTGTTCGCTGTGTATGAGGAGCTGGCCAAAGACGCGCCCAAAGCCCGCTTCACCCTGGGCATCAACGACGACGTCACCTATCTGTCTCTGGAGGAGAAACCCGCGCCCAACACCGCTGCAGAAGGCACCAAAGAGTGCAAATTCTGGGGTCTGGGCGGCGACGGCACCGTTGGCGCCAACAAGAACTCCACCAAGATCATCGGCGACCACACCGACAAATACATCCAGGCATACTTCCAGTATGACTCCAAGAAGACCGGCGGCGTGACCATCAGCCACCTGCGCTTCGGCGACAAGCCCATCCGTGCGCCCTATTACATCAACAAGGCGGACTTCGTGGCTTGCCACAACCCGTCCTATGTCATCAAGGGCTACAAGATGGTCAACGACGTAAAAGACGGCGGCGTGTTCATGATCAACTGCCAGTGGAGCGACGAAGAGCTGGCGCACCATATGCCGGCTGAGGCAAAACGCTACATCGCTCAGCACAACGTGCAGCTGTACACCATCAACGCCATCGACAAGGCCATCGAGATCGGCCTGGGCAAACGCACCAACACCATTCTGCAGTCTGCGTTCTTCGCACTGGCCGGTGTTCTGCCCCGTGAGGATGCCCTGAAATACATGAAGCAGGCCGCTGAGAAATCCTTCGCCAAGAAGGGCCAGGCCATCGTTGAGATGAACTGGAAGGCCATCGACGCCGGCTTCGACGCTTATCACAAAGTGGAAGTCCCCGCTGACTGGGCCAACGCTCAGGACGAGGCTGACAACACCGCGCTGGCCGGCAACGCTGCCACCGTGGATATGGTCAAGAACGTGATGATCCCCGTTGCGAAGATGGACGGCGACAGCCTGCCCGTTTCCGCCTTTGAGAAATACGTGGACGGCCAGTTCGAGCAGGGCGCGGCCGCTTACGAGAAACGCGGCGTTGCCGTGACCGTTCCCGAGTGGGATGTGGACAAGTGCATTCAGTGCAACCAGTGCGCTTATGTCTGCCCGCACGCCACCATCCGTCCCTTCGCTCTGACCGCTGACGAGGCCGCCAAGGCTCCCGCTGCGCTGAAGAGCAAGAAGATGACCGGCAAAGACTGCGGCGACTATGTGTTCACCATGACCGTTTCTCCGCTGGACTGCATGGGCTGCGGCGTTTGCGTGGGCGTTTGCCCGGCTCCCGGCAAGGCTCTGAAGATGGTTCCGCAGGAGAGCCAGCTGGCACAGCAGGACGTGTTCGACTACTGCGTGGCCAACGTGGGCAAGAAACCCGGCATGATGGCCGAGACCACCGTCAAGGGCTCTCAGTTCAATCAGCCGCTGCTTGAGTTCTCCGGCTCCTGCGCAGGCTGCGCTGAGACCAGCTATGCACGCCTGATCACCCAGCTGTTCGGCGAGCGTATGTTCATCTCCAACGCCACCGGTTGCTCCTCCATCTGGGGCGGCCCGGCTGCTACTTCTCCGTATACCCGCAACCGTCTGTCCGGCAAGGGCCCCGCTTGGGCGAACAGCCTGTTCGAGGACAACGCCGAGCACGGCTTCGGTATGTATCTGGGCCAGAAGGTCATCCGTGACAACCTGATCGCCCTGGTCAAAGAGATGGCCGAGAGCGACAAGGCGGACGAGGCCTTCAAGGCTGCTGCGAAAGCTTACCTGGATACCGTGGACGACGGCAAGACCAACGGCGCCGCTGCGGATGCTCTGGTTGCCGAGGCGGAGAAACACGCCGCTGAATGCGACAAGTGCAAAGAACTGGTGGAGAAGAAACAGTACCTGTCCAAGAAGTCCGTCTGGATCTTCGGCGGCGACGGCTGGGCATATGACATCGGCTTCGGCGGCCTGGATCACGTCCTGGCTTCCGGCGAAGATGTGAATGTTATGGTCTTCGACACCGAGGTTTATTCCAACACCGGCGGCCAGGCCTCCAAGGCCAGCCAGATCGGTCAGGTTGCTCAGTTTGCCGCAGCCGGCAAGGCCATCGGCAAGAAGAGCCTGGCGGAGATCGCCATGAGCTATGGCTACGTTTATGTGGCACAGATCGCCATGGGCGCCGACCAGAACCAGACCATCAAGGCCATTGCTGAGGCCGAGAGCTATCACGGCCCGTCTCTGATCATTGGTTATGCTCCCTGCGAGATGCACGGCGTCAAGGGCGGCATGACCAACTGCCAGAACGAGATGAAGCGTGCTGTCCAGTGCGGTTACTGGAACATGTTCCGCTTCGATCCGCGCAAGAAGGCCGAGGGCAAGAATCCGTTCACGCTGGACTCCAAGGCTCCCACCACGGATTACAAAGAGTTCATCGAGAGCGAGACTCGTTACAGCCGTCTGCAGCGCGCCTTCCCGGAGCGTGCGGCCGATCTGTTCGAGAAGGCAGCCAACGCGTCCAAGGACCGTTATGCCTACCTGAACAAACTGACCAAACTGTACGCACCCGACGACGCGGAATAATTCGCAATCCTTTTGGCGGCAGGCTTCGGCCTGCCGCCATTTTTGTACAGAAAAAGCCGCTCATCCAGCTGGATGAGCGGCTTTTTAAATTATTGCGCAAGGTTTTCTTTCAGAAGATCCCGGATCTCGGTCAAAAGCACTTCCTCTTTGGAAGGAGCCGGCGCGGGCGCCGCTGCCTTTTCTTTTTCTGCCCGGCGGGTCAGACGGTTGATGCCCTGCACCAACAGGAACATGCAGCCGGAAACCATCAAAAACGATAAGATCGCGTTGATAAATTTGCCGATCATCACCACACCGCCAATGGTCAGGGATTCAAATACCGCGCTGTCCGGCGAAAGAAGTGTGAACAAAGGGGTGATCACATCTCCCACAAGGCTGTTCACAATGGCCGTGAAAGACGAGCCGACCACAACACCGATGGCCATGTCCACCACATTTCCTTTCAAAGCAAACGCCCGAAACTCTCTCACCCAACGTTTCATCATTTCATCTTCCTTTCCAGATTCTTGTGCATTATGATACCGTATTTTTTCAGCAGAGAAAAGATGAAAAATGAAAAAATAGAGTGAAATTGCTGCAGCATTCCAATCCATTTGTTGTTTTGAAGGGGCTGTGCCCGCCGGATGACGCCCCCCTTGAATCTGAATGGAAAGCGTATATAATAAGGAAGAAAGAATGCAAAAGGAGCTGCGGTATGAAGTTCGACGGAAAAGTCAAAGATTTTATGATGGATTTGCCGTATGATGTGGCGGGAAGCATTTTGTATGCGCTGGGCGTGTATACCTTCGCAAAATCTTCCAACTTTGCGCCCGGCGGCATCTCCGGCCTGGCACTGATCTTCAACTATCTCTGGAACCTTCCCATCGGCACCATGTCTCTGGTGCTGAACATCCCCGTTGTCATTGTCAGTTACCGGGTACTGGGCAAATGGTTTTTGTTTAAGAGCCTGAAGACCATGGCCATCAGCACGCTGTTTCTGGACGTGGTGTTTCCTCTGTTCCCCATGTACACAGGCAACCCCTTCCTGGCGGCGGTGTTCTCCGGCGTGACCATGGGTGCGGGCCTTGCACTGATTTATATGCGCGGGTCGTCCACCGGCGGCACGGACTTTTTGATCGTGGCTGCGAAAAAGTTGTTTCCCCATTTTTCCATGGGGCAGATCACCATGCTGGCGGACGGAGCCATCATTGTGCTGGGCTGGCCTGTTTACGGCAATATGGACGCGGTTTTGTACGGCGTGGTCTCGGCCTTTGCCGCGTCTGTGGTGGTGGATAAGATCATGTACGGCGCGGGCGCCGGAAAGCTGGCCATCATCATCACCACCGAGGCCAAGCGCATTTCCCAGCACATCGACGAAACGGTGGGCCGCGGTTCGACGCTGATCGAGGCCACCGGGGCCTATTCCGACGCGCCCCGGGAACTGATTTTGTGCGCCTGTTCCAAATCCGAAATTTATAAGGTGCAGAATGCCGCACATGAGATTGACCCGGATGCTTTTGTGATGATCACCGAGGCCAACGAAGTGTTCGGAGAAGGGTTCAAAAACCCCGGTCAGACGGTCTGAAGGCGCTGCACAAAAGTGCATATCACGGTTTAAAAAAGCGTTGTGATTTGTACCAATTGTAATTTTTGGTTTTAAGATACAATTTCAACTTTTCAACAGAGTTTTACACATTGTATAGGGAGTTTTCCACTGTTTTTGTTGAAAACCCGGTTGAAACTGTTTAAACATTTGGTTTTTCCGTGAAAGTTTTCAACAAACCGCCCCGGAAAAATTCGGGCAATGGATAACAACCAGTTGAATTGCAGCCGGGAGTTTGCTACAATGGTCTACACACTGCGGTGCGGCGCATACCACTGCAGGGGGATACAACAAAATCAAATGTGTGCGCTGAAAGGGTTTTATCATGTTCATGAAATGGGTCTACCGGCTGGAGCGCAAGCACGGCAACTTCTGCATCCATAACCTGATGATGGTCATTGTGATGGGCCAGCTGCTGGTGTATCTGGCGGATCAGCTGACGCCGGCCATCGCCCTGTCCAACCGCCTGATGCTGTACTGGCCTGCGGTCATGCACGGAGAGATCTGGCGTGTGCTGACGTTTGTGTTTGTGCCGGGCAGCATGGGCGTCTTTATGCTGGCAATCACACTGTACTGCAATTACCTCATCGGCCATGGGCTGGAGAGCACCTGGGGCGATTTCCGTTTCAACGTGTACTATCTGTGCGGCATGGTGGGCGCGGTCATCTCCGCGGCACTCTTCGGCATCGGCACAGGTACCTATTTGAACCTTTCCCTGTTCTTTGCCTTTGCCATGCTGTATCCGGATATGCAGTTCCTGTTCTTCTTCCTGATTCCGGTCAAGGCAAAATATCTGGGCATGATCTCGGGCGGCATTTGCCTTCTGCAGTTTGTGTTCGGGCCTTGGTATGTAAAAGGCAGCATTTTCTTCTCCCTGATCAATTTCCTGCTGTTCTTCGGCAGCGACTTTTTCAATATGGCCCGTCAGGAGATCCGCTACGCGAAAAACCGGCGCAACTGGCGCAACAATTGGCGTTGATGAAATACTTTTTTTAAAAAAAGTACTGCATGGCGCCCGGGTTGTGGTATAATAAATAAAAGAGAGGCGTTCCCTGCCGCTCGAACCTTAAAGGAGGTTGTACATATGAAACTGATCACGGCAATTGTCAATAAAGAGGACTCCAACGCGGTTTGCAAGGCGCTGACCGGGGGCGGCTTTTCCGTGACCCGTCTGGCGACCACCGGCGGTTTTCTGATGGCGGGCAACATGACGCTTCTCATCGGCACGGAGGATGAAAAGGTGGATCACTGCCTGGAGCTGATCGCTTCCTGCGCAAAACAGCGCAAAGAAGTCGTTCCCAGCACTGCCAGCTATGGCATCGGCGTGACCACGGCGTATCCTTTGGAAGTAACCGTGGGCGGCGCAACGGTGTTCGTCACCAATGTCGAACGTTTTGAAAAGCTGTAATGGCTGCATTGGATGCCCTTTGGGGCAATGATATGCTCAAACAAAGCCTCTCGGCCGCACTGGCGGCCGGGCGGCTTTCTCATAGTGTGCTGCTCTGCGGCGAGGCGGGCACGGGCGCGGGTTTCGCGGCGCGCTGCCTGGCCGCAGATTATCTTTATCCCCAGGGCGGGCCGGGCGCCGCACAGGTGCTGGCCGGCGAAAGCGCCGAAGTTCTGACGCTGGAAGGCGAAGGCGCTTCCGGCGAGATCAAGATCGACGCGGTGCGCGCAGTGCGCAGAGAGGTGTACAACACCGCTCTGTCCGCGCAGGGCCGTGTGGTGCTGATCCGCGGCGCGCACAAATTGAACGCCGCCAGCGCCAACGCGCTTTTAAAGGTGATCGAGGAGCCGCCCGAAGGGGTGCTGTTTCTTTTGACGGCCCCCGGAGAGGCGATGGTGCTGCCCACCATCCGCAGCCGGTGCTGCGCCTACAGCCTGGCGCCGGTCAGCGTGGAAGAATGCACCCGCTACCTGGAGGAACATTTTTCGGATAAGCGAAGCTGCGCGCGGCTTGCCAGCGTGTTCGGCGGCAAAATCGGCAGCGCGCGGCGCTGTCTGGAAGATGCGCAGCAGCAGTCCTGCCTGAACGATGCCATGGCTCTGGCCAAGTGCGCCCACCGGCGCGACACCTATGGCGCCATGGCACTTTTGTCCGGCTATGAAAAAGACCGCTTCGGCGCGCTGCGCCTGCTGGAACTTTTCAGCAATGTGTGCAGTGCCGCGCTGCGCGGCACGCCGGACATCCCTGTGGACGCGCAGCGTGCGGCCGTGTGCCTTCCCTGCGCTTTTTCCACGATGCGCGCCGTCTCGGCCAATGTCAACGCAAAACTGGCGCTGACCAATCTGGCCATCCGGCTGTGCGCCTGAACTTCTCTTGAAGCGCTGCCTAAATCATGCGCCGTAGGCAGCGGCACTGACACCCCCGCCCACGGCAGCGGAAGGAACGTTTATGACAAAAGTAATCAGCGTCCGCTTTAAACAGGCGGGCAAACAGTATTATTTTGCACCCGGCGAACTGGAGATCGTCAAGGGCGACCACGTGATCGTGGAGACTGCCCGGGGCACCGAGTGCGGCGAAGTGGTGCAGGGCGTGCACGAAGTGCCCGATGCCAGCATCGTCAAGCCGCTGAAGACGGTGACCCGTATGGCCGACGCCGTGGACGTGCGCCGGATGGAGAAAAACCGGGCCGATGAAAAGCACGCCTTTGAAGTTTGCACCGAGCGCATTCAAAAGCACGGGCTGGACATGAAGCTGGTGGACGTGGAGTACACCCTGGATCGGTCGAAGAGCCTGTATGACTTCACGGCGGACGGCCGCATCGACTTCCGCGAGCTGGTCAAGGATCTGGCGGGCGTGTTCCGCACCCGCATCGAACTGCGGCAGATCGGCGTCCGGGACGAGAGCAAGATGCTGGGCGGCCTTGGCATCTGCGGCCAGCCCTTTTGCTGCAGCCGGTTTTTGAAAGATTTTCAGCCGGTCTCCATCAAAATGGCCAAAGAACAGGGCCTTTCCCTGAACCCCACAAAAATTTCCGGCAGCTGCGGCCGCCTGATGTGCTGCCTGGCTTACGAGCAGCCCGCCTATGAGTATCTGAACCGCGTCACCCCGGGTGTGGGCAGCGTGGTCAAGACCCCCGAGGGCGAGGGCACAGTGGTGGAAGTCAACGTCATCGCCGGTTCGCTGCGCGTGCGGCTGGAGGGTTCCACCACGGTGTTCAAGACCTTCCATAAGTCGGAATGTCAGTATCTGCGGGGCGGAAAGCGCGTGCCGCAGCCCGAAGAGCCCGAACCCGAAGTGTAAAGCTGCTAAAATTTGGTGCTCTGTGCGGGAATCAGACCTTGAAAAATCTGCGTTTTATGATACAATAATAGCACGTAGGAAACTACAGGTCCTTCGGGACAAAAGCCGCATGTGCCGTCCGCGCTTTGGCAGGTGTGGCCGTACTTGAACATGCGCGGAGGAAAGGATGGAAGAAGTATGGCTTATCAGATCAGTGACGAATGCGTATCCTGCGGCACTTGCGCGGGTGTTTGCCCCGTGAGCGCGATTTCTGAGGGTGACGGCAAATACGTGATCGACGCGGACGCCTGCATCAGCTGCGGTACCTGCGCTGGCGAGTGCCCGGTCGGTGCGATTTCCGAGGGCTGAGATCCCATATGAATCAGGACGAGGCGGGCGGATGCCCGCCTTGTTTTTTGTCGGAAAGGAGCGGAAGGAGTGCACACGGAACGTCTTGTGAACGGCACGGCCGTGTTTGTGGACGGCGCGTACCGGTTTGGGCAGGACGCCATGCTGCTGAGCGCCTTCTGCAAGGTGCGGCGGGCAGAGCGCGTCTGCGATCTGGGTACGGGCTGCGGCATCATTCCCCTGCGCTGGCATGACCGGGGCCACCGGGGCCCCTGCTATGCGGTGGAGCTGCAGGCCGGCGCATTGGCGCTGCTGCAGCAGGCGCTGGCGGAAGGCCGGATCGAGCACATTGTTCCGGTTCTGGGCGACTTGCGTTCCTGGCGGCCCCGGGAGGCGGGCCTGTTTGACGTGGTGTGCTGCAATCCCCCCTATTTCACCGGCGGCCGGCAGAGCCCGGACCCGGCCCGGGCGGATATGCGCCACGAGCGCACCTGCACGCTGGCGGATGTGTGCCATACCGCATCCGCATTGCTGCGGGACGGCGGCCGGCTGTGCGTGTGCCAGCGGCCCGAGCGCCTGGCCGATGCCATTGCCGCCATGCGCGCCGTGCGCATCGAGCCCAAACGCCTTCAGTTTGTGGCAGCCCGGCCGGACCGGGAGCCGGCGCTCTTTCTGCTGGCAGGGCACAAAAACCGCGCGCCTGGTATGCGTGTGGCGCCGGTTTTCATCACACAGCGGGAAGACCGCAGCCCCAGCGACGAAATTCTGGCTGTATACGGCCAGACAAGGGAGGAAAAACCATGAGCGGCACCCTTTACATTATGGCAACCCCCATCGGGAACCTGGGCGATTTGACGCCCCGGGCGGCCCGGACCTTTGAGGAAGTGGATTTTATCGCGGCGGAGGATACCCGCGTCACGTTGAAACTGCTCAATCATCTGGGAATCAAGAAGCCGTTGGTCAGCTATTATGAACACAACCTGAAGGAGCGGGGCGAGTATATCCTGAACCGCATCGCGGCCGGTGAAAACTGCGCGCTTTGTTCCGACGCGGGCATGCCTGCGGTGTCCGACCCGGGCGAGGTCATCGTGCGGGACGCCCATGCCAGAGGCATTCCCGTGTGCCCGGTGCCTGCGGCCAGCGCGGCCGTCACGGCGCTGTGTGTGTCCGGTCAGGTGACGGGGCGTTTTGTGTTTGAGGGCTTTCTGCCCACCAACCGGCGCCAGAAAAAGGACCGGCTGGCTCAGCTGCAAAACGAGCCGCGCACCATGATCTTTTACGAGGCTCCCCACAAGCTGCCCACGACCCTGCGGGATTTTCTGGATACCTTCGGGCCGGACCGGAGCATGACCGTGTGCCGGGAACTGACCAAGCTTCATGAGGAGATCCGTGTGACCACGGTGGGTGAAGCCGAAGCCTGGTACCGGGAAAATCCGCCCCGGGGCGAGTTTGTTCTGGTGCTGGCCGGCGCGCCGGAACGCCCGGCGGAAGAGATGAGCCTGGAGGATGCGGTGGCCATGGCCCGCCAGTATATGGAGGAAGGAATGAGCGCCACAGCCGCCGCCAAAGCGGCCGCTGCCAAGAGCCCTTTTTCCAAAAGCGAGATTTATAAACACTGTATTCAGTGAGGAGTATGTTCATGAAACTGTTGGTGTTATCCGATTCTCATGGCGAGGCCGGTCGGCTGAGCGCGGCGCTGGACGCCCATCCCGACGCGCTGGACGTGGTGTTTCTGGGCGATGGCGCCCGGGACGTGGAGACCATCGAAGGTGCTTACCCCGAACGGCGGTTCTATTGTGTGCGGGGCAACTGTGACTTTGCCAGCTTTCTGCCCGCCGAGGGCCTGGTGCCCTTTGGAGGCATGAATTTTTATTATACCCATGGTCACCTGCACGGTGTGAAAACCGGGCTGGAACTGCTGGCGGACCAGGCCCGGCAGATGGGCGCGCAGGTGGCGCTGTACGGACATACGCACCGGGCGCGCATGGAGCGGTGGAATTCCCTGGTCCTGTTTAACCCGGGCTCCATCTCCAGCGACCGCGGATCCGGCAGTTACGGGATCCTGACGGTGGAAGACGGAAAACTGGATGCGGCTTTCGGTGTGGTGGACTGACAGCTTTTCCGCGGCGGTTCGACAATTTTGAGAAAAATCGGTGAAAAACCGCAGGACTATTTACAGATTGTTCATAACCCCTTCAAATAACTGACGCAATTCCTGCCTATAATAAGAATCACAGAAACACGGAAGCCGCAATCCGGGTTTCTGTACATGATTCCTCCTCACACCAAGAGAGATACCCCTTCGATCGCCCCTGTGCTGCAAGGCACAGGGGCGATTCCCTTTTTTCGGCCTTTTTCGGGCGGAATGTACAGAGTGTGTCGAATTTGTCTGAACACTACAAATGTTTTCTTCAAGAAAAAAGCAAAATGTACAATGCAACGAGAAATGTGTAAGAAATGTGATGGAAAATATACAGTTCGGTAAAGGTTTGGCCCAAGGGGTTGAACGAAGCTGTGAACATGGCTATAATGACTCTCAGTCGCTGTGAGCGGTTGAAAAACCTGCGTACATTCGTCCGAAAATAGAGATGCGGACGAAATTCCGGCGGCGTACATTTAGGAGGGTATATACTTATGAAAAAATTGATGGTTCTGGCTGCTGCTCTGGTTATGGCTCTGAGCCTGGCTGCTTGCAGCAGCAACAGCACTTCTACTGCTGCTTCTTCCGTTGCGAACTCCACCAGCGAGGCTTCTTCTGCGGAAGCTTCCTCCGTTGAGGCTTCCTCTGTCGAGGCTTCTTCTGTGGAGAGCGAGGACGCTTCTGAGGCTTCCTCTGTGGAGGCTGACTCCACTTCCGAGGCTTCTTCCGTGGAGAGCGAGTCTGTCGCTGAGTAATTTTTCAGCATCATGCAAAAGCGGCCTGCCGATCTGGCAGGCCGCTTTTTTACGTAAAACTGTACGCAATCAAAATACAATTTTACAAAAATGACAGAATTTGCACTTCCTTTGACAACATTTTCTCTGTGTGGGCGACAAATATCCATGTTCAGAAATTGACAAAAGAAGTTAAAATTGATAGAATAAAGATTCAAAGGCGGAAAAGGATGGTGTTTAAAGGCGTTTTTGAACACCGTCTTTCTTTTGTTGAGTTCTTCTTGCGGGGAAACGGAGTTTTTGCTGTGTCCGCAATTTGAGAACAGCCAAATTCTCCGCAAAAAACGAGGAAGTAAGGAAAGAGGAGTTGAATGCGATGCTGAAATACATCGTAAAACGAGTGGCCTTCGCGCTGTTGACCTTGTTCCTGGTCGCGACCATGACGTTCTTTCTGATGAACATGGTCCCCGGCGGTCCCTTCTCCGCTGAAAAGGCGGTCAGCCAGGCAGCGATGGACGCTCTGAATGAGAAATACGGGTTGGATCAGCCCGTTTCCGTTCAGTACAAGAATTATATGCTGAAAGCGATCCAGGGCGATTTGGGCGTGAGCCTGCGTCAGCGCGGACGCACCGTGTCCAGCATTATCGCCACGAAGTTCCCTGTCTCCGCCCGCATCGGCGGCATGGCGATTGTGGTGGCGCTGGCCATCGGCATCCCTCTGGGCTGCCTTGCTGCGCTGAACCGCGGCAAAGCGCTGGACAATATCATCATTGTGATCGCCACCTGCGGCATTGCCGTGCCAAGCTTCGTCATATGTACCATACTGATGTATATATTCGGGTATAATTTAGGATGGCTGCCGGTGGTGGGCCTGACCAGCTGGAAGCACTATATCATGCCCGTGGTGGCGCTGGCCTTCTACCCCACCGCATACATTGCCCGTCTGATGCGTTCGTCCATGCTGGACGTGCTGGGACAGGACTATATGCGCACCGCCCGCGCCAAGGGCCTTTCTCAGAGCAAGAGCCTGTTCAAACATGCGCTGCGCAACGCGGTGCTGCCGGTCGTCACTTATGTAGGCCCCATGGTGGCTTACACCATGACCGGTTCCTTCGTGGTGGAAAAAATCTTCACCATCCCCGGCCTGGGCGGCGAGTTCGTGGGCTCCATTTTGAACCGTGACTACACGATCATCATGGGCACCACCATCTTCCTGGCGGCGCTGGTCATCTTCATGAACGTGGTGGTAGACCTGGTGTACAAGCTGGTCGATCCCCGCATTCAGCTGAAATAAGGAAAGGAGAAAATTCCATGGAAAAGAACCCTTTGAGCATGCAGCTCAAACTGAAGCCCGAGGATTTTCTCCCTGCCTCCAATGAGGAAAAAGAAAGTCTCGTTGTCATGCGCGAGAGCGTCAGCTTTTGGAAAGACGGTCTGCGCCGACTGGTAAAAAACAAAGTGGCCATGGTCAGCCTGTTTATCATTCTTCTGGTCATGGTGTTTTCCTTCATCGTCCCCAGCTTTTATCCCTACACCTACGACCAGCAGATCCGGGGCTCTGAGAGCCTGGCGCCCATGCAGTACTCCGAGCAGGAGCAGGCCCGGATCGATGCCGGTGAGAGCGTGTTCCCCCACTTCTTGGGCACGGACAAGCTGGGCCGTGACTATGCCATCCGCGTGATGATGGGAAGCCGCATTTCCCTGCTGGTCGGCCTGGTGGCCTCGGCTATCGTGCTGGTCATCGGCTCCATTTACGGCTCGGTGTCTGCCTTCTTCGGCGGCTGGGTGGACATGGTGATGATGCGCATCACCGATATTATCTACACGGTGCCGGATATTTTGATCATTATTTTGCTGGCGGTGGCCTTTGAGGAGCCCATGAAGCAGCTGGCTACCCTGCCCGGCTTTGAATGGATCCAGAAACTGGGTGTCAACCTGATCAGTATCTTTGTGGTGTTTGCGCTGCTGTACTGGGTGGGCATGGCCCGCATCGTCCGCAGCCAGGTGCTGATGCTGAAAGAGAGCGAGTACGTGACCGCCGCCCGTGCATTGGGCGCTTCCAACGGCCGCATCATCAAAAAGCACCTGCTGACCAACTGCATCGGCACGCTGATCGTCACCACAACGCTTCAAATTCCTTCCGCGATCTTTACCGAGAGCTTCCTGTCCTTCCTGGGCATCGGTGTGGCGGTTCCCATGCCGTCCCTGGGTTCCCTTGCGTCGGACGCCATCAATGGCTTCCGCACCTATCCGCATCTGCTGCTGGCGCCCGCGCTGCTGATCAGCCTGATCATTCTCAGCTTCAACCTGTTCGGCGACGGCCTGCGCGACGCATTCGACCCGAAACTGAAGAACTAAGGAGAGGAAGAGCTTTATGAGCGAATATCTGGTAAACATTCAAAACGAGCGCCTCTCCTTCTTCACTCCCGCGGGCGAAGTGAAGGCGCTGAACGACGTCTCTCTTCATCTGAAAGAGGGCGAAGTTCTGGGCATCGTGGGCGAGTCCGGTTCCGGCAAGTCCGTCACGGCGTACAGCCTGATGGGCCTGACCGCTTACCCCGGCCGTCTGATCGGCGGCACGCTGGACTTCAACGGCCACCGCATCAACGATATGACCGAGAAACAGATGCGCAAGATCCGCGGCAACGAGGTGTCCATCATTTTCCAGGACCCCATGACCAGCCTGAACCCGGTGTACACCATCGGAAATCAGATCTGCGAAGTGATTTTGCTGCACACCAATAAAAACCGTGCGCAGGCCAAAGAGCGCGCGAAAGAGCTGCTGACGCTGGTGGGCATCAATGAGCCGGAGAAACGGCTGAAACAGTATCCCCACGAGCTTTCCGGCGGCATGCGCCAGCGCGTGATGATCGCCATTGCGCTTGCCTGCGAACCCAAGCTGCTGATTGCGGACGAGCCCACCACGGCGCTGGACGTGACCATTCAGGCGCAGATCCTGGAGCTGATGATGGATCTGAAAGAGAAGCTGGGCATGGCCATCATCATGATCACCCACGATCTGGGCGTGGTGGCCTCCATGTGTGACCGCATCGCCGTCATGTATGCCGGCAAGGTGGTCGAGTACGGCAGCACCGACGATATTTTCTACAATCCCAAGCATGAATACACCCGCGGCCTTCTGCGCAGCATTCCCAAGCTGAACGAGAAGGAGCACAAAAAGCTGGTGCCCATCGAGGGAACGCCCGTGGATATGCTCAATCCGCCCAAGGGCTGCCCCTTCGCACCCCGCTGCGGCAGCTGCATGAAGATCTGCCTGCGGGAGATGCCCGCCTATACGGATATCTCCGACGTGCACTACAGCGCGTGCTGGCTGCTGCAGAAAGAAGAGTTTGAAAAAGGAGGGAACGCGTGATGGAACAGAACAAAAAGCTGGTGGAAGTGCAGAACCTGAAGCAGTACTTCCCTGTCGCGGGTTCCAAGTTCTTTGAGAAAAAGGTCGTCAAAGCGGTGGACGACGTTTCCTTCTATCTGAACAAGGGCGAGACCCTGGGCCTTGTGGGTGAATCCGGCTGCGGAAAGACCACCACGGGCCGCACACTGCTGCGTCTGTACGAGCCCACGTCCGGCCGCATCATCTACGACGGCGAGACCATTTTCGATTCCGGTGACGTGCCCCTCTACAACGAGGACGGCACCGTGCAGACGGATGAAAAGGGCAATGTGAAATACGGCCGCAAAACAGCGGTGAACATGCTGCCCTATCGCCGCAAAATGCAGATCGTTTTCCAGGACCCCTATGCCAGCCTGGACCCCCGTATGACCGTGGGCGATATTGTGGGCGAGGCCATTGACATTCATCATCTGGCCGCCAGCAAGCAGGATCGCCGTGACCGGATCATCGCGCTTTTGGAGCGCGTGGGCCTGAACTCGGAGCACGCCAACCGCTATCCGCACGAGTTCTCCGGCGGCCAGCGTCAGCGCGTGGGCATTGCCCGTGCTCTGGCGGTGAATCCGGAATTCATCGTCTGTGACGAGCCCATCTCCGCGCTGGACGTGTCCATTCAGGCGCAGGTGGTCAACATGTTTGAGGAACTGCAGGAGAAAGAGGGCCTGACCTATCTGTTCATCGCCCATGACCTCTCCGTGGTGAAACACATCTCCGACCGGATCGGCGTCATGTATCTGGGCCGCATGGTGGAGCTGGCGGACAGCTACGAGCTGACCTTCCACAGCGTTCACCCCTATACCCGCAGCCTGATCTCCGCCATTCCCATCGCCGACCCTGTGACCAGCCGCCAGTCCAAGCGCATTGTGCTGGAGGGCGACGTTCCCAGCCCGGTGAATCCTCCGTCCGGCTGCCACTTCCGCACGCGCTGCCCCTTCGCGGACAAGCTGTGCGAACAGGAACAGCCCAAGTGGACCGAGGTGGGCCCCGGCCATTACGCTGCCTGCCATCACCTGGACAAGGTAAAATAAGACAACAGCCCCGCACAACATTGTGCGGGGCTGTTTTTTTGACCGAAAATGCAAAAAGCGCTTCGGGCCCGGGCAATGGAGGATTGTACTGGACCAATTTGTGAAATATTGCTGATACAACAGCAAAAAATATAAAAAATGAATGCAGTTAAACGACAAAAATATAGAAAATCATCCAAGAATGCACAAATTCTATGAGGAAAAAGATGCATGATATGCACAAAAGGCAGAATAAAATTGCAAAATGGTAACAAATCGGAAAACAATCTTGTATCCCGTGCGCGGACGAGTATAATAGAAAAAGTCTGCCTCACCTGCAAAAGAGGCAAATTTTTGATTTGATACAGGAGGAACTCCCATGAAGAAACTGGCTTGCATGCTGGCTGTTGTCATGGCGCTGAGCCTGGGCCTGACGGCCTGCGGCGGCTCCGAGACATCCGGCGCGACGGCCGACGGCACCGCTTCCGGCGAGGGCAAACAGCTGGTGGTTCAGGTTGGTCCCGACCCCGAGACCCTGGACCCCGCGCTGAACAGCACCATCGACGGCGGCGAAATGCTGATCCATTCCTTTGAAACCCTGCTGAACCTGAACGAGAACAACGAAGTCGTTCCCGGCCAGGCGGAGAGCTGGGACGTGTCGGAAGACGGTATGACCTGGACCTTCCATCTGCGTCAGGGCCTGAAATGGTCCGACGGCAGCGATCTGACCGCTGAGGACTTTGTCTACAGCTGGCAGCGTATGGCGGACCCCGCCACCGCAGCTCCCTATGCGGAGACTTTGCTGGGCATGGTGAAGAACTTCAACGAGATCACCACCGGTGCCATGGACCCCAGCGAGCTGGGCGTCTCCGCACCCGATGCGCAGACCTTTGTGGTGGAACTGGGCCAGCCCTGCACCTACTTTGACAAAATCGCTTCCTTTATCTCCGGCGCTCCTGTGAAAAAGGACGTCGTGGAAGCCAACGGCGACGCCTGGGCAGTGGATGTTTCCACTTACGTCTCCAACGGTCCCTTCTACATGACCGAGTGGGTGCCCGGCAGCCACATTGTCTATTCCAAGAACCCCAACTACTGGGATGCGGACTCCATCAAGCTGGACAGCATCCGCTTCCTGCTGATCGAGGACGAAAACGCCGCTTACTCTGCTTATGAGACCGGCGAGGCCCACATGGTCAAGAGCGTTCCCACAGAGGAGATCCCCAGCCTGAAGGACAGTGCTGACTTCCATGTAGACACCATCATGGGCACCTATTATCTGAGCGTGCAGACCCAGAAAGAGCCCCTGAACGATCCCAATGTGCGCAAGGCGCTGAGCCTGGCCATTGACCGCGACTATGTGGCCAACACCGTGATGCAGGGCACTTATACGCCGGCCGGCAGCCTGGTGGGCCCCGGCATCACCGATGCGGACGGCAGCACTCCCTTTGAAGATGTAGCCAACGGCGGCGAGCCCTATATCAGCACCGATCCCGCGGACTTTGAGGCGAACCTGGCCGAGGCCAAACAGCTGCTGGCAGACGCCGGCTATCCCAACGGCGAGGACTTCCCTGTGATCGAGTATCTGACCAACGATGCAGGCTATCATCAGGCGGTGGCCGAGTACCTGCAGAGCGCCTGGGCAGAACTGGGCATCACGCTGGAAGTCAAAGTGGCTGAGTGGCAGAGCGTTACCGCGACCCGCCGCGCCGGCGATTTCGACATCGCCCGCAACGGCTGGAGCTGCGACTACAACGATCCCTCTTCCCTGCTGGACCTGTTCTACACGGGCAACGGCAACAACGACGGTCAGTACTCCAACGCGGAGTTTGACGCCCAGATGGACATCGCGCGCAACACCAACGATGTGAACGAGCGTTTCACCGCGCTGCATGCCGCCGAGGACATTCTGATGAATGACATGGCCATGATTCCTCTGGCTTATTACAACGACTACTGGCTGCAGAGCGACGCAGTTGTCGGCAGCTGGCACTCTCCGTACGGTTACTGGTACTTCCAGTATGCAGATATCGTAGAGTAAGTCTTCTTTCAAAGCCGTCTCGTTCCGAGGCGGCTTTTTTCTTGCATTGATGGGAGTTTTCGGTATAATAAAAATGGAGGATTTTATCAAATTCAAGGGGGATCTCATGAAACATCATCTGAAATGGATCGCGGCAGTTCTGGCGCTGAGCCTGAGCCTGACCGCTTGCGGCGGGGCATCGTCCTCGTCCGCGCCTTCGTCCGAAGCCCAGGCGTCTGCTTCGGAACAAAAGCAGGCGGTGGTGCAGTTCGGCCCGGATCCGGATTCGCTGGACCCTGCGCTGAACAGCACGGTGGACGGCGCCGAAATGCTGCTGCATTCCTTTGAAGCGCTGACCCGTGTGGACCAGGAGGGACGGATCGTGCCCGGCCAGGCGGAGAGCTGGGAAGTGTCCGAGGACGGCATGACCTGGACCTTCCATCTGCGCCAGGGCCTGAAATGGTCCGACGGCAGCGATTTGACCGCCGCGGATTACGTGTACAGCTGGCAGCGCATGGCGGACCCCAATACCGCTGCGCCTTATGCTGCCACCGTGCTGGAAGCGGTGAAAAATTTTGAACCCATCTCCTACGGCGAGATGGACCCCGCCGAGCTGGGCGTTTCGGCCCCGGACGCGAACACCTTTGTGGTGGAACTGGAATATCCCTGCTCTTATTTTGACAAGGTGGTTTCGGTGATCGCCTCGGCGCCTGTGTGCCAAACCGTGGTGGAAGAGACCGGCGAAGCCTGGGCTCTGGACCCGTCCACTTACGTGTCCAACGGCGCGTTTACCATGACGGAATGGGTGCCCGGCAGCCATATCACCTACGCCAAAAACCCCCACTACTGGGATGCGGATTCGGTGAAGCTGGACGGCCTCAAGTTCCTTCTGACCGCGGACGAGAACGCCGCGTATGCCTCATATGAAACCGGCGAGGCGGATCTGGTGATCAGCGTTCCCACAGAGGAGATTCCCTCTTTGCGGGAGAATGCGGATTTCCATATGGAGCCCAACACCGGACTGTATTATCTGGTGTTCCAGACGCAGAAGGCGCCTTTTGACAATGCGGACGTGCGCCGGGCCCTCAGCCTGGCGGTGGATCGCAGCTATGTGGCGGAAAATCTGATGCAGAATACCTACAGCGCGGCGGGCAGCCTGGTGGGACCGGGTATTCCCGATGCGGACGGCGTCACTCCCTTCCAGGACAACGCCAACGGCGGCGAAGAGTACATCAGCACCGATCCCGCGGATGCGCAGGCGAATCTGGAGGAAGCCCGGCAGCTGCTGGCGGACGCGGGCTATCCCAATGGCGAAGGGTTCCCGGTGGTGGAATACCTGATCGTGGACTCCGGCTACAACAAAGTGCTGGCCGAGTATCTCCAAAGTGCCTGGGGTGAGCTGGGCATCACGGTGGAAGTGCGGGAAGCCGAGTGGCAGAGCCTGGTAGATTCCTACTTCAGCGGCGACTTTGACGTGACCTTCGCGGGCTGGAGCTGTGATTATGCCGACCCTTCCTGCCTGCTGAACCTGTTCTGCACGGAAAACGGCAACAACATCGGCCTGTACTCCAACCCGGAATACGATGCCTGCATGGAGACCGCACGCACCACCACCGACGTGGAGGAGCGCTTTGCAGCCATGCATGCCGCCGAGGACATTCTCATGGAGGACATGCCCTTCGTACCGGTGGCTTTCTACAACGACTACTGGATGCAGAGCCCGGATCTGACCGGGGTGTGGCATTCGGCCTCCGGCTACTGGTTCTTCCACACCGCGGATCTGGCGGCGTGACAAACCGGGCGGCGCCTTGCGTGCGCCGCCTCTTTATTGTATAATGAACACGCTGTATTGCAGCCTGGAGGGCGTTTGGGGAGGAAGTTATTTGTTCAGGGAAGTCAAACAGAACAACAAGCCGCTGCCGGTTCTGGCGGCGGATGAAATTACAAAGCTGATTGTGGACGGCGTCTTCAAACCCGGAGACCGGCTGCCCAATGAGTATGAGTTGGCTCAGCGCCTGGGTGTGGGCCGCAGCACCGTGCGGGAGGCCATCAAGCTGCTGGTCAGCCAGAACGTGCTGGAGATCCATCGGGGAAACGGTACGTTCGTGTGCGAACAGACCGGCGTGGCGGCGGATCCCCTGGGACTGAAGTTTATCCCCGGCAAGAAAAAGCTGGGGCTGGATTTGTGCGAGATCCGGTTCATGATCGAGCCGAAAATCGCCATGCTGGCTGCCCAAAACGCCACCCCGGAAGAGGTGGATCAGATGCAGGCACTGTGCGACGAGATCCGCGACCAGATTTATGCAGGGGAGAACTACGGCGAAAAAGACCGGGAGCTGCACACCCTGATCGCCACCTGTACGCGCAACAGTGTCATTCCCAACCTGATCCCCATTTTGAATGAGGCGATTCCCCTGTTTATCGACATCACCCGGCAGCAGGTGAAAATGGAGACCATTCAAACCCATCAGGCGGTGGTGGACGCCATCCGCGCCCGGGACCCGCAGGCTGCTTACGATGCCATGTGGCAGCATCTGGTGGATAACAAGCGGAGCATTGAGGCCATCCCCGACGATGTGTAAAACAAACTTTCAGACGGTCCTGCGCATTTATGCGCAGGACCGTCTTTTTTATTTGTGCATTCCCGCACGCGCCGGGGCATATTTTGTAGGGGAGACCGCTGAGTGGAACGCTTTTTCTGTGGTTTTCATAAAAACGGGATGGCGATTTTGTGACATTAACCAATTTTTAAAACGGAGCATTGACATTTTTCGAGGACATTGATATTCTAAGCCTAAAGACATAAGACGTCAGATGTCAGATGATAAGGAGAGAACGGTATATGTTTCGCAGTGAAGAAGTAAGAAAGCTGGCTCCGGAGATGGACCCGCTCCGCCTGGGAATGGGTTGGAAGCTCAGCGATCTGGATAAACCGAAAATTCTGGTGGAGAGCACCTTCGGAGACAGCCATCCGGGAAGCGCGCATCTGCTGGAATTTGTGGACCTGGCCTGCCAGGGCGTGGCCGAAGCAGGGGGAAAGGCTGCACGCTATTTTTCCACCGATATCTGTGACGGACAGGCGCAGGGACACGACGGCATCAACTATTCTCTGGCCAGCCGGGACATGATCGCCAATATGGTGGAAATTCACAACAACGCGACGCCGTTCGATGCGGGTGTATTCATCGCCAGCTGTGACAAGGGGTTGCCGGGCCTGCTGATGGGCATCGGCCGCACCAATCTGCCGGCGGTGGTGGTCACGGGCGGCGTCATGGAAGCCGGCCCGGACCTGCTCACGCTGGAGCAGATCGGCGCCTACAGCGCCATGTGCCAGCGGGGCGAGATCAGCGAAGAGCAGCTGACCTATTACAAACACAACGCCTGTCCCTCCTGCGGGGCGTGCAGCTTCATGGGAACAGCGGGCACCATGCAGGTGATGAGCGAGGCTTTGGGTCTGGCGCTGCCCGGCTCGGCGCTGCTGCCGGCCACCTGCCAGGACCTGCGGGAAGTGGCCCGCAAAGCCGGCCGGCAGGCCATGAAGCTGGCCGAGATGGGGCTGACTGCCCGGGACATCGTGACCAAAAAGAGCTTTGAAAACGCCATTATGGTGCATGCGGCCATTTCCGGGTCCACCAACGCCATTCTGCATCTTCCGGCCATTGCTCATGAGTTCGGCATTGAGATCGACGCGGATACCTTCGAGCGTATTCACAAAAACGCACATTACATTTTGGATGTTCGCCCTGCCGGACGCTGGCCTTCCGAGTATGTGTACTACGCGGGCGGTGTGCCTGCCATCATGGAGCAGCTGCGTGGCATCCTGCACCTGGACGTCCTGACCGTGACCGGCAAGACGCTGGGTGAAAATCTGGACGACTTGAAAAACAGCGATTATTACGAGACCTGCGCGTCCTATTTGAAAAAGACAGGGCTGAAGCGCGAGGACATTATCCGCTCCTATGATCAGCCCATCGGTGACAAGGGGACCATCGCCATCCTGCGGGGCAATCTGGCACCGGAAGGCGCGGTGGTAAAGCACTCGGTGGTTCCTGCCGAGATGCACCAGGCTGTTCTGCGGGCCCGTCCCTTTGACTGCGAGGAGGATGCCATTGCCGCGGTGCTGGCCCATGACATCCGGCCCGGCGACGCGGTGTTCATCCGCTACGAAGGACCCAAGGGCAGCGGCATGCCGGAGATGTTCTACACCACCGAGGCCATCTCTTCCGACGAGGAGCTGGGCAAGAGCATTGCGCTGATCACCGACGGCCGGTTCTCCGGCGCGTCCAAAGGGCCGGCCATCGGCCATGTTTCACCCGAAGCCGCAGAGGGCGGCCCCATCGCTCTGGTGGAAGAGGGCGACCTGATCCAGATTGATATTCCCGCCCGGGTGCTGGCCATTGTGGGCGTGAAAGGGGAGCGCAAGACCCCCGAGGAGATGGATGCCATTCTGGCCGCACGCCGGGCAGCCTGGGAGCCCAAGCCGGCCCGCTACAAGAGCGGCGTTTTGAAAATTTACTCGGAACACGCGGTCGGCCCCATGAAGGGCGGCTATATGAAATAAGGAGAGAGAGCATGGAACAGTTGAAAACAGGAATCATCGGCTGCGGAAAAGTGGGCGATTTCCACGCGAAAGCGTATGCCAACCTGCCCAACAGCGCGTTTACGGCGGTGTGTGATGCAAACCGGGACCGGGCTGAGGCGTTCGCCGCCCGCTACGGTGTAAAAGCGTACACCGATGTAGAGCAGATGTGCCGCCAGGAGCATCTGGATGTGGTCAGCGTGTGCACGCCGCATCCGCTGCATGCCAATCCGGCCGTGACGGCCGCCAACTGCGGCTGCAACGTGCTGGTGGAAAAACCGCTGGCTTCCAGCCTGGCGGACTGCGATGCCATCATCGAGGCGCAGGACCGCAACGGTGTGACCGTGGGAACCATGGTGCAGCGCCGGTTCTATCGCCCCTGCATGCGCATCCATCAGGCCATCGAGGACGGAAAACTGGGCCGCCCGGTGCTGGGCATGGTGACCATGCTTGGCTGGCGGGACGAGGCCTATTACAACAGCGATCCCTGGCGCGGCACCTGGGACGGCGAGGGCGGCGGTGTTCTGGTGAACCAGGCACCCCATCAGCTGGACCTGCTGCTGTGGTACATGGGCGAGGTGGATGAGGTGTACGGCGTGTGGAAAAACCTCAACCATCCTTATATTGAAGTGGAGGACACGGCCGTGGCCGTGGTCAAGTTTAAAAACGGCGGCGTGGGCAACATTGTGGTCAGCAACAGCCAGAACCCTGCCCTGTACGGAAAAGTGCACATCTTCGGTGAAAACGGCGCGGCGGCAGGCGTGCAGACCGACGGCGGCGCCATGTTCATCGCGGGCATGTCCAGCATCACCGAACCGCCGGTCAACGACTTGTGGACGGTGCCGGGCGAGGCGGAAATGCTGGATGCATGGAAGAAGGCGGACAGCGACTTCTTCAACAGCGTGGACTCCATGTACTATTATCACAACGAACAGATCAAAGACTTTTTGAACGCAGTGCAGACGGGCACGAAGCCTCTGGTGGACGCCCGGGAAGGCCGCCGCACGGTGGAGCTGTTTACAGCCATCTACCGCAGCACCAAAGACAACTGCGCTGTGAAATTTCCGCTGAAATAAGGAGGAAAGGCCATGCTTGTATCGTACAACGAGGCCTGCGCCAAAGATTGTTCCACTCTGGAAAAAGACCTGGAACTGTGTGAAAAAGCGGGCTTTGACTGCATTGAGATCCGTCTGGATATGTTGACGGATTATCTGACACGGCACACCGTGGAGGAGCTGGCGTCGTTTTTCAAAACCAGCCGCCTGCGGCCCCATGCCTTCAATGCGCTGTACTTATATCCCGAATTTCTCAGCGAACGGGACGACGCGGAAAAACAGGCGGCGCTTCTGGCCGAGTTTCGGCTGGGCTGCGAAGTGGGCAAGGCCATCGGCAGCCATTACTTCATCATTGTGCCGCCGCTTCAGCGCGACCCGCTGGGCGGACCCTTTGTGGGAACCCGGGAGGAGACCTTTGAAAACTGCGTGCGCATCCTGAAAAAGCTTTCGGACCTGGCCCGCCCTTATGACATGAACCTGTGCTTCGAGCTGGTGGGCTTTGAGCGTTCCAGTGTGCGCAGCGTTGCCGAGGCGGACGCCATTGTCCGTGCGGTAGACCGGGACAACGTGGGATTTGTGTTTGATTCGTACAACATTTTCCTCAACGGAGGCTGCAACGATTTTTCGGCCATCGGCACCGTACAGCCCGAAAAGATTTTCGCCGCGCACCTGATGAGTGCCGACGATGTGCCCGAGGACCAGCGCGGTCAGGACAAACGCTGCTTCTGCGGCTCCGGCGCGGTGGATACCGACGGTTTCCTGCAGGCGCTGAAAGCCGCGGGCTACAAGGGCATCGCCTCGGTGGAGACCTTCCGCCCGGAGTACTGGCAGAAAACGCCGGAATGGGTGATCGAGAACGCCTGGCGCACCACGCATCACGCGCTGGAAGCCAACGGCTGTCTGTGATCGGTTGTTTTTTCGATATTTTCCGCCGGCAGAGAAGCGGAACCTTAAAAATCCAATCAGATCAGGAGGAATCTTATGTCACCACTCGCATTTGTGGGCATGCTGATCGTTGCGATCATCATCCTCACCGTATTGACGCTGAAGTTTAAAATGCATCCGGTCATGGTGTTGTTCCTGACCGCCACGTTCTGCGGCCTGGCATCCGGCAAGGGCCTGGTCGATACCTTCAGCTCCATCACAAGCTATTTCGGTTCCACGCTGGGCAGCATCGGCGTCATGATTATTTTCGGCGCTGTTATTGCGGCCGGTATCAGTGATACCGGTGCGGCCACCAGCATGGTCAACTTCTTCATTCGCAAATTCAAGGGCAAACGTCTGGAACTGGCTCCGGCGCTGACGGGCTTCATCATGAGCATCCCCGTGTTCGGCGACATTGCCATTATCCTGAACGCTCCCATTTCCGCCATTTTGGCAAAGCGCAAAAAAATGAGCATGACGCAGGTCGCGCCGTTCGTCAACCTGGGCCTGACGCTGACCCACGGCCTGGTGCCTCCCACACCCGGTATCCTGGCGGTGTCTGTGCTGCTGGGCGCTGACATTGGCACCGTGATCCTGTGGGGCCTTGTCTGCTCGGTGGTCTCCTTTGCGGTGTGCTATTTTGTGCTGTCTCCCATTTATGCAAAGTGTGAATACATTGAGCCGCTGGCTTCCTACACCGAGGGCATCGAGTCCGTGGAAGAGGGCTCTTCCGTGGATGCACTGCTCATCCGTGAGGACAACACTCCCAGCGCAGGCGCTTCCTTCCTGCCGCTGCTGCTGCCCGCCGTGATGATCGCCGTGGGTTCCATCGGCAAACTGTTCGCAGAAGAGGGAAGCGGCGCTTACACCTTCTTTGATACCTTCGGAAACACTGTTCTGGCCCTGTTCTGCGGCATTATCGCTGTGGGCCTGCTGGTGGCCGGCCGCAAGAAAAAGGTTGTGGACAAAGCCAATCAGGACGGCAACGGCTGCGCGCTGACGGAAAAGAGCAGCTGGTTTGAAATCGTCATGAACAACTGGGTGGGCCGCGCACTGAACATTGCCATCAGCGCTCTGCTGATCACTGCAATGGGCGGCGCAATGGGCGGCATCCTGCGTGAGAACGAGGCCATTCAGACCATCGGCAACGCCATTGCCAATACCAACTTCCCGGCGATTCTGGTTCCCTTCCTGCTGGCTGCTATCCTGATGACAGTCTGTGGCTCCATGACCACTGCGTCCATGACCGCTGCCGGCCTGATGGCCGCGCTGATCCCGGTTCTGGGCATGAGCCCGGTGGTGGCTTCTCTGGCCATCGGCGCCGGTTCCATGGTGGGCTGGCACGTAAACAACAGCGGCTTCTGGATCTTCACCTCCCTGTACGGCTTTGACACCAAGCAGGGCCTGAAATACTTCACGACCACAAACGCTCTGGGCGGCATCGTGGCGTTTGCCATGCTGGCTGTGCTCACGCTGTTGGGCGTTGTGGCCTGACCAAAGCAACAAAAACCGCGCAGCTCTGCCGGCATACCCTTGCGGTCCGGGGATTTTCCCCGGGCCGCAGTGTGCCTCCCAAAGCGCGCGAGAAGGAGCGAGAAAACATGATCAACGCGTTTGCAAAAAGCCGCCGTGCGGCTTGGCTGGGCGGCGCGCTGCTGGGGGCAGCTGCGGGCGCAGCGACCTGGTTTTGGGCCGGAACCGGGCAGAATACGTTTACCCGTCTGCTGCTGACGGCGCTTGCTGCCTTTGTGGGAGTTAACATCGCGCTGTATCTGGCCAGAATGATTGCCACCCGGGAGTATCAGTCCCGCCTGTTGCTCTTATATGAGCAGTTGGACCCCAAAGCGTTTTTGGCGGCCGCCGAACCTTTGAAAAACGCCCCGATGAACGCCGGGCCGCGCAGCACGCTGCTGGTGCATTTGGCCAATGGCTGGCTTTACGCCGGGCAGCCCGATCGGGCGCTGGAAATTTTGAGTGAAATTCCCACCGGCCCGAAAACACCGGAGACAAAAGGCCTTGTGCTGGGCAACCAGGCCACCTGCTGGCTGGCCCAGGGCAATCCGGACAAAGCGCAAAGCTGTATGGATGAACTGCGCCGCCTGGTGGATTCCGGTGCCTGCGGCAAGGATTTTTCTGCAAAAGCGCGCCATACACTGGCCTATCTGGAGTTGTGCCTGGCCATTCACAGGGGAAAACGTGTGAATCTGCAAGCGATGGAAAAGGATTTTGAAACCAGCCGCTCGCCTTTTCACAAGTTGGACGTGCAGTACCGCCTGGCGCTGGCTGCCCGCCGCTGCGGAGACGCAGAATGATGTGCCCGTGCGCAGGAGTATGTATCGAACTTCGGGCAGAAAACAGCCTATCCTGTGCTGCTGAGGGAAAAATAAAATGTACACAAAAAGCCGTCCTTTGGGACGGCTTTTTGTCGTTTGCCGGGAAACGTCTGCAAAAACTGTATCTGATAAAAATACAGTTCCATCAAAAAGTGTGAAATTTATCAGAAAAAACAGAGAAATCAGAAACAATTTTCAGATATTGTATGTTTAATATATACAATCTTTGTTCCAAAATGGTGACAATCAAAATAAAACTCTTCCAATTTAGCGTATGAAAGCTATAATAGAAAGTACACCTCTCCCATCTAAAACGGCGAGGATAGAGAAAAAGGAAAGTAGCAAGAGGAGGAGTTACCAATGAAAAAATTAGCAGCTCTGTTGGCTTGCGTCCTGGCTTTGAGCCTGGGCCTGACCGCCTGCGGCGGCTCCAGCGCATCCGGCAGCACCACCAGTGCAGCCGCGACGTCCGGCGAGAAACAGCTGGTTGTCCAGCTGGGACCGGACCCCGAGACCCTGGACCCTGCGCTGAACAGTGCCATCGACGGCGCCAACATGATTCTGTTTGCCTTTGACACCCTGCTGGGTGTGGACGAGGACCTGAACGTGGTTCCTGCCCTGGCAGAGAGCTGGGAAGAGTCCGAAGACGGCATGACCTGGACCTTCCATCTGCGCGAAGGCCTGAAATGGTCCGACGGCAGTGAGCTGAACGCGGAAGACTTTGTCTACAGCTGGCAGCGCATGGCGGACCCCGAGACCGCGGCTCCCTATGCGGAGACCGTTCTGGGCATGGTGAAAAACTTTAGCGAGATCTCCACGGGTGAGATGGAGCCCAGCGAGCTGGGCGTTTCCGCACCGGACGCGAACACCTTTGTGGTAGAGCTGGGCCAGCCCTGCACTTATTTTGACAAAATCGCTTCCTTCGTGGCTTCCAGCCCTGTGCAGCAGGAGACGGTTGAGGCCAACGGCGACGCATGGGCCGTTGATCCTTCCACCTATGTTTCCAGCGGTGCGTTCATGATGACCGAGTGGGTGCCGGGCAGCCACATCACCTACACCAAGAACCCCAACTACTGGGATGCGGACTCCATCAAGCTGGACAGCATCAAATGCCTGCTGATCGAAGACATGAACGCCGCTCTCTCTGCTTATGAGACCGGCGAGGCTCTGATGATCAAATCCGTTCCCACCGAGGAAATGGCCAGCCTGGAAGGCCGCGACGATTTCTATGTCGATCCGCTGCTGGGCACCTATTACATCAGCCTGCAGACCGAGAAAGAGCCCTTCAACAACCGTGACGTGCGCGAGGCTTTGAGCTTGGCCATCGACCGCGATTATGTGGCCAACACCATCATGCAGGGCACTTACAGCCCCGCTGGCAACCTGATCGGACCGGGCATCACCGATGCGGACGGCAGCTCCTTCATGGAGAATGCCAATGGCGGCGAAGAGTACATCAGCACCGATCCTGCGGACTTTGAGGCCAACCTGGAGAAAGCAAAACAGCTGATGGCGGACGCCGGCTATCCCAACGGCGAAGGCTTCCCGGTCATCGAGTACCTGGTAAACGATCAGGGCTATCACAAAGCGCTGGCCGAGTACCTGCAGAAGGCCTGGGGCGAGCTGGGCATCACCATGGAAGTGAAGACTGCTGAGTGGCAGAGCGTGACCGCTACCCGCCGCGCCGGCGACTTCGACACCGCTCGCAACGGCTGGGTCTTCGACTACAACGATCCTTCTTCCATGTTTGACCTGTTCTACACCGGCAACGGCAACAACGACGGCAAATATTCCAACGCCGAATACGATGCACAGATGGATATCTCCCGCACCACCACCGATGTGGAAGAGCGCTTTGCCGCTCTGCACAAAGCGGAAGACATCATCATGGCTGACGCGGGCATGATCCCTGTCGCGTTCTACAATGACTACTATCTGCAGAGCGACAAGGTCACCGGCAGCTGGCACTCTCCGTACGGCTACTGGTACTTCCAGTATGCGGACATTGCCGAATAATTTTCCAAAACAGAACCCGGCAGCTTGGCTGCCGGGTTTTTTTGTGCAGAACGGAACGGTGTGGAAAAACAGGGGCAAATCCTGTATAATGGCAGGGAAACGGAAGGGAGGCCCCAAAATGAATTTGAAACAACGTCTGGCAGTGTGTGCGGGCGCCCTGTTGGGCGCGGGTGTGCTGTCGGTGCTGATCTGTCCGCTGCATCTGCCCGCCGGAAAAGTGTGTCTGGCAGCCTCCCTGTGGGCGGCCTGCGCGGCATCTGCGGGCCCCTGGGCGGCAGATGCCCGGGCGAAAAGCCGCCTGGTGCGTGTGGGTGCGGCTGCGGTATGCACCGGATACGGTCTGCTGGCGCTGGTGGGCGGCTGGGGTCTGGCCCGTCTGCTGCCGGAAAATGCTTCTGCGTTGCTTTTGTTCCATCTGCTGTGTCTGGCCGGCGCGGCAGTGTTCCTGTTTGTACTGGTCAGCACGGCGCAGGGAATCCGCCGGGGAAGAGAACTGGAACAGCAGTTCCCGTCGGCCTGGAGCCCGCTGTTTGAGCAGGCGGGCGCCTGCCTGGGCCGTGCCCGGGACGAGGAACGCCCCCCGCTGGAGCGCCTGTGCGCAGCGCTTCGCAAAGCGGAAGAAGAGGGAAAAGACGCGCTGGAAAACGAGTTTGCGGACTTGCTGGAGCAGCTGGAAGAAACCATGAAAAAACCGGCCGGCCCCCAAAGGGCCGACCGGCTGAAAAATCTGTGCGAAGAAGCCTGCTGGCTGGCAGGCCTCACAGGTCCTGATCCAAAAGAGGAATAACTTCCCGCAGGCTGGGTACAATGCAGCGGCAAAGCTGCTCCATCTCCGGCGTGGCGGGGTCCATGTTGGGGACCATCACCGTAATGCAGCCTGCCGCTGCACCGGCGCGCACCCCGTTGTAGCTGTCCTCCAGAACCAGGCAGGCCTGGGGCGGAATGTTCAGCTGCCTGGCGGCCGTCAGGTAAATATCCGGCGCGGGTTTGGAGCGGTGTACCATGTCCCCGCACACCAGTTCGCTGAAAAAGTCCCGGATGCCTGCCACCCGCAGGTTGTTTTCCACCAGAGAACGGTGAGTGGAGGAGACCACCGCCATGGGAATGTTTCGGCTGCGCAGCGCTTCCAGAAGCTCTGTCAGGCCCGGCATCAGAGGAACACTGCGGGCCAGAAGAGCGGTCAAACGGCCGACCACCGCGTCGCACATCGTGTCAAAGGGCACATCCGGCCCGAAGCGCTTCAAAAAGGCGGCTCTTCCGCCCGCCCGGTTGCGTCCCCGCAGAAGCGCGGTGTCCGCCGGGGTGATGGTCAGTCCGTATCGGGCGCCGATCTCGCACCAAATCTGGTCCGAAAGGCGTTCCGTGTCGATCATCAGCCCGTCCATATCAAATAAAACTGCCTGTATCTGCATCTTTTTCTTCTCCCTGTATGATTGGTGGTTTCATTATATCATAAATATCTGCGATTTTTGTGTGTTTTCTCTTGTAATATGAGACAAACCGCGCTAAAATGAGTTTAATCGTTAAACAGAAAAAGAGGGGAACCATATGTTGGATATCAAAGTGACGAGAACACAGACGCCGAAGGCAAAGCCGGACCAGACCAAGCTGGGCTTTGGCACCTATTACACCGACCACATGTTCGTGATGGATTATACCGAGGGACAGGGCTGGCATTCGCCCCGCATCGAGCCGTATCATCCCATTTCGCTGGACCCGGCGGCCATGGTGTTCCATTATGCACAGGAGAGCTTTGAGGGCATGAAGGCCTACCGCACGGCGGACGGCCGTGTGCTGCTGTTCCGCCCGGAAAAGAACGCCGCGCGGCTTCAGTCCACCCACAAGCGTCTGTGCATCCCGGAGATCCCGGTGGAAGACTTTGTGCAGGCGGTGCGTGCGCTGGTCCATGAGGACAAGGACTGGGTGCCCAGCGAGCCGGACACCAGCCTGTATCTGCGCCCCTTCACCATTGCCACCGAGGCACACCTGGGCGTAAAACCCAGCAACACCTATCAGTTTATCATCATCGCTTCGCCCTCCGGTGCGTACTACGAGGAAGGCATGAGCCCGGTGAAAATTTACGTAGAGGATGAATATGTGCGCGCCACACCCGGCGGCACGGGCTTCATCAAATGCGGCGGCAACTACGCGGCCAGTCTGGCGGGCCAGGTCAAGGCCCACGAGTTGGGTTACAGCCAGGTGCTTTGGCTGGATGGCGTGGAGCGCAAATACGTGGAAGAAGTGGGCAGCATGAACTGCTTCTTCAAAATCGACGGCGTCATCCGCACAGCGCCCTGTGTGGGTACGGTTCTGCCCGGCATCACCCGCATGAGCTGCATTGAGCTGCTGCGCAAGTGGGGCTATGAAGTGGACTGCGAGACCCGCCTGCCCATTGCCGACGTGATGGCGGCTGCCAAGAACGGCACGCTGGAAGAGGTGTTCGGCACCGGTACGGCCGCAGTCATCAGCCCCGTGGGCGAATTGCGGTATGAGGGCGAGATCGCCACGGTGAACGGCTTCCAGACCGGCCCTGTGACGCAGCGCCTGTACGACACGCTGACGGGCATCCAGTGGGGCAAAATCCCCGACGAGATGGGCTGGACCCAGGAAGTGGAATAAAAATCAAAAGGCCGGTTCGGCGTTTGCTGAACCGGCCTTTTTCTCAGTCAAAGACAAAAAGCTCTTCGATGGGCGCCTCTACAGCCCGGGAAAGGTCGATGGCAAGTTTCAGGGAAGGATTGTACGGGGCTTTTTCCAGGCGCACGCCCACCTTTTCCGCCAGCTGTTCCTGGGTAAAGCCCTTGATTTGCCGGTACTTCAGCCATGGCTTACTCCTCGGTTTGGCCGCAGCGGTAAAGCAGATATTCATAGAGGAACATTCTCAGCGCCAGCAGCTGGCCGGATTTTGGGTGCCGGTTTGCATTTTTACACGCATTTTGTTATCATAATAAAGTATACGAGCGCCCCGACCGGGGCGTACCATCCTGAATTTTTATAGGAGTGATGATTGTTTGGATAACCCTGGCCCTAGTATACTGGCGTTTATGATTTTGCTGATTTTTTCCGCGTTTTTCTCCGCCAGTGAAACTTCGCTGTCGTCCATCAACCGGGTGCGCATGAAGACCCGCGCCGAGGACGGTGACAAAAAAGCCCGCAAAGTTCTGGATCTGGCGGATGACTATGACCGCACCCTGTCCACCATTCTCATTGGCAACAACGTGGTGAACCTGGCGTCTGCGTCCATCTCCACGGTGCTGTGCACCACCCTGATGGGAGCCAACGGCGCCGTAGTTGCCACAGGCGTGACCACTGTGCTGGTGCTGACCTTTGGCGAGATTTTGCCCAAGAGTCTGGCAAAGGAGCGGCCGGAAAAATTTTCGCTGATGTTCGCCCCGTTTTTGAGCTTCATCAAAACGGTATTGACACCGGTGGCTTGGGTGTTTGTGCAGATCAAGCGCCTGCTGACGGGCCTGCGTTCCAATGAATTGAACGTGCAGCCCAGCGTGACCGAGGAAGAATTGAAGGTCATCATTGACACCGTTGAGGAAGAAGGCGTGCTGGACCGGCAGGAGACAGACATCATTCAGTCCGCCATTGATTTCGACAACATCACCGTGCAGGACATTCTGGTGCCCCGTGTGGACATCGGGGCCGCTTCGCTGGACGATCCCCCCGAGGAGATCCTGAAGCTTTGCCTGCAGGGCGGTCACTCCCGCATTCCGGTGTATGACGGAAGCATTGACCACATTGTGGGTGTGCTGCACGCCCGGGATCTGCTGGCATGCCTGTCCCGCGGAGAGACCATTGACCCCCGCAAGCTGCGCCGGGACGTGCTGTTTGTGTACCGCACCAAGCGCATCAACGAACTGCTGGCGGAACTGCGGCGCGAAAAACAGCACATGGCCATTGTCACCGATGAACACGGCGGCACCCTGGGCCTTGTGACCATGGAGGATATTCTGGAAGAGCTGGTGGGTGATATCTGGGACGAGTCCGACGTGGCGGAGCAGGATATTCAGCCCCAGGGCGACAACATCTGGCAGGTGGCCGGCGACGCGAAAATGGAAGATTTGTTCGAGGCCATGGATTACGAGGACAAAGACTTCGAAGACGATTATTCCACCGTCAGCGGCTGGGCGCTGGATATGTTCCAGCACATTCCCGAGGAAGGGGAAAGCTTCACCTGGAAACGCCTGCATGTGCGGGTGGAAAAAATGGACGATCAGCGCATTGAATGGCTGCGCGTCACCTTGATGAACGAGGACCCCACCGGGGAAAAAAGTGATTCATAAAAGCATCTCCCGGCCGGAATCATCTGGCCGGGAGATGTTTGTTTTTCAGAGAAAAAAGACCTGCTCGGCACCGTCTTTTCCCTGGATGCGCACGGTTTTGCCGTCGCATTCCAAAAGGCGCGCCCCGCTTTCCAGCAGCGAAAGGGCGTCCTGCCGTCCGGCGGCGGTCAGCGCCTGCACCGCCTGCCGAAAGGGCGCGCACAGCGCCAGCTTCCGGTTCCGTGGCAGAGCTTTCAATTCCGCCTCCCGGCGCAGCGCCTGGCTCTTGTCATCCAGTTGTTCGGTGTAAACCAGCATCAGAGGGCCGCGCCCCCGGGTGTATTTGGCTCCTTTGCCCGCCCGGTGCGCCTGAAGACGGCGGGCGAGGTTCGGGGTCCAGCCGGTGTACAGCGTGCCGTCTGCACACTGCAGCATGTAGACGAAGTGGCTCACCGCTCGCCAAACGCCATGGCGGTCTCGCAGGCGGTGATGGCGTCCTCCTCGGTTCCGGTGGTGATGAGAAAGCGCCCCGCATGGCAGAAGCGCAGGGTCTCAATGCCCGAGATCGCGGGCAGTTCGTCTTCCCGCGCGCCGGCCCAGGCACGGGGGAAGGCCACCTTCAGCGCCTGGGTGCCGAACCCTGCCGGGACCGCCTGGGCGCACCAGCCGCCCCGCTGGGACGGAAATACCACGAATTTGGCCTTGCTGGGGATCAGATACTGCTTCCAGGGGGCAAAGCGGCGCATGCGCACCACGCCGTGACGGCACTTGGCCAGGGCGGCGCGCACTTCTTCTTCCGCCCGGCGGATGGCACGGATGCTCTCCAGCTTGTGGTCCAGCAGTTCTTTGGCCACTTCCACAGCCCGGTCAAAGCACTGGTCGGGGCTGGCTTCGCTGTCCCAAAGCGGATTGTACGCCATGATGCAGTTGGCCAGCTGGTTGCCGCATCCGGTGTTGTCATCCAGATCCAGCGGCTGCACAAAGCCCTCGTCAAAGCGGCGGGCATCGTCCGGGTGCAGCAGCGTGGGCCCCAGTTCCCGCCACAGAAGCCCGAAGGCCGCGTAGGGAACGCCGTTTTCCCGCACAGGGCTGCCTTTGGCGTGATGATCGAAGGGGCCGTCACCAATGTCGAACACAAGTCCGTCGAAGCCGTCCGGCACCTGATAACCGCGCAGAATTTCTATATCCGGACGACACAGCTTCAGCAGCGCGGCGCTGAAAACGTCGTCCGCATGGAATTTTCCACCATGTGTAAAAGCTTTTTCGGGAAGATGCAAGGCATACTCGCTCCTTTTATTCATAAAATACAATATCTAGCATAACACAGCCGGGGCTGTTTGATAAGGCTTTTTTTGCCAGCGGCAAAATTTACGCTTTCGCCACATCTGCACCGCCGGAGCGTGCTATACTGAGCACAAGACGGGGAGGGAGATGAGCGAATGCACAAACGACCGAAGAACAGGCGCCGGGGCGCCATCCTGGCGGTGGTGGGGCTGACCGTTTTGGCGGCACTGGCCGCGGTGGTGCTGTACCTGGCGTTTTATCCGCCGCAAGCGGACCGGACTGCGGCCAGCGCACAGGAACCCGACGGGGCACTGCGGGCGGCTTCGGTGCGTTTCGGCCCGGAGGGAGATGCTCTGCGCAGCGATATGAGCGCGGACGAAATTCTGGCCGAGGCACGCGGCGTGGCCCAGCAGGCCCGGGCACGGGGAATGAACGGGCTGGTGCTGGTGGTGCAGACCCGGGAGGGCGCGGTCTACCGGGATTGGGCCGTGCCGGCTCTGGAACAGATGACCGCCGGTGACACGTTGTTTCACCCCACGGACGGGCTGGCGCTGTGGTGTCAGGCGGCCGGTGAGGAGGGGCTGAGCGTGTACGCCGCCGTGGACCAGTCGGTCTACGATCCTTCGGACAAATGGCAGTCCCTGGCGCTGGAGCGGCTGGTCCGCAAGTATCCGGTGGCCGGGGTGCGGGTGTACCGCCCCGCGGCCGAGGGAAGCTTTTTTGATACATATGAGCCGCTGGCAGAAGGCGGCGAGATCGTGGGCGTGACCCGCGCGGCCTGGAGCCAGCCGCAGGCGCTGTTCCTGCACGCTGTGGAGGCGGCCCGTTCCGGCGCGTCCTTTGCGGGTGCGGCGTTTGCCTGGTCGGATCTGGGCGGTGACGCCCAGACGCTGGGCCTGATGCTGTCTGCGCTGGACACCGCCGATGTGCCCGCGCTGCTGAATTATACGCCCAGCACGCAGCTGGCTGTGAGTTATCCGGCGGACGGCGCCACCATCTACACGGACAACTGCTTTGTGATGGGAACCTCGGACCCCGGCCAGGATCTGACACTGAACGGGGCAGCGGTGGAGCGCACGGGCACCCGGGGCACCTTCGGCGTGCTGGTGGCAGTCCAGCCCGGCGACAATGTGTATACGCTGACCCAGGGAGAACAGACCGTGACGCTGCACATCCGGCGGCCGGTTCCGCAGCCCTCGGAGATGGAGACGGAACCCACCGAGCCGGAGCCAACGCCCCACGACAGCACCCAGGAAGTGGAACCGGGCACCGCCGTGCGCATCAACGGCTGGCTGGTCAGTTTGCTGTACGATCCTTCCGGTGACGGAAACATCAGCGAGACCGTGCGGGACGGGGCCGTGGGTGTGGTGCAGAACTGCGTGGAGACCACCCGCAACGGAAAGATCACCTGGGCCTATCAGCTGACCAGCGGCGACTATGTGCTGGCATACAACACCACCGTGCTGGGGCAGGACGTGGAGCGCGCTTCGTTCTCCGGAGCCACCGCGCAGCAGACGGAGGAGGGGGAGACCCTGACCTTCCAGGGCGCGGGAACGCCGGTGATTTATTCCAATCTTGTGGAAAATACGCTGGAGATGCATCTGTACGACACCGACGTGGCCCCGGACTTTTCGGTGGCGGGCTCGCAGCTGGTGAAGGGCGTGGAAGTCACCGCCCTGGACGGCGGTGCGGGCACCCGGATCGTGCTGTCCTTTGACCGGCCGCTGTGGGGCCATACCGTGGAGTTTGCCGACGGGACCACCCAGGTGCTGGTGAAACCGTCGCCGGTGCAGGCGCAGGACCCGGCCCGGCCGCTGGCGGGCATCTCCGTGCTGCTGGACCCGGGCCACGGGCAGGATGACGGCGGCGCCATGGGCGCGGCGGGCGTGGAGGCTCCGCTGGAAAAGGACGTAAATCTGGCGGTTGCCCAGGCGGCCCGCTACCGTCTGGAACAGCTGGGTGCCACGGTGCACATGATCCGCACCGACGACACCTTCCTCTCTCTGCAGCAGCGCAACCAGAAGATCACGGAATTGCAGCCGGACTTTTTCATTGCGGTGCATCACAATTCCGTGGACCTTTCGGTGGACGCCAACCAGTCCGCCGGAACGGAGTGCTATTATTTCTACGACTCGGGCAAGCAGCTGGCGCAAACGCTGGTGCAGAACGTGGCGGCCGCCACGGGCCGGCCGGAGCGGGGGGCGTTCTGGGGCTATTATTATGTGGCGCGCAACGCCACCTGCCCGGCGGTGCTGCTGGAAGTGGGTTTCATGGTGAACCCGGCGGAATACGAGCAGGTCTCGGACGAGATGACCGTGTGGGCCACGGGTGACGCCATTGCCCGCAGCATTCTGGCCTGTGTGCCGGCCCAATAAGTTTGCTTTTTTTTCGCGGCCGCGGTACAATGCAAACAGAGCGGCCGCGGCCGCGGGAAAGGATGAGTAATATGTTTGAAGTGACAAATACCCCGAATGCTCCGGCGGCCATCGGCCCGTATTCGCAGGCGGTGCGCGCGGGCAATCTGCTGTTCACCTCGGGCCAGATCCCTCTGGACCCGGCCACCGGTGCGGTGGTGGAAGGCGGCATCGCCCAGCAGGCCCGGCAGAGCTGTGAAAATGTGGGCGCCATTCTGCGCGCCAGCGGCGCGGATTTTTCCAATGTGGTGAAGACCACCTGCTTTTTGGCGGATATGGATGATTTTGCAGCGTTCAATGAGGTGTACGCGGCGTATTTCGTGTCCAAACCCGCCCGCTCCTGTGTGGCAGTGAAAACCCTGCCCAAGGGCGTGCTGTGTGAAGTGGAAGCCATCGCCGTGCTGTGACGATCGCATTCAAAAGCCCTCTTTGTGCTTGGCACAAAGAGGGCTTTTTTGTCTGCCTGCGGGCATGAACGGCCTGTCCTTCGCATATACTTCTGCGAGGTGATGGCAAAATGTACAAGCGGGGGCAATGGGCAAGGCGCTGGATGCCGGCGGCGGTCTGCGCCGTCACGCTGGCGGTGGCGGGCGGCATGCTGGTGACTGCGCCGGGCGGGCAGAGCGCGGGGCAGACCACCGCCTATCTCAGCGGTTTGCTGTGTGCGCCGGACGCAACACTGGGCGCCGCCAGACAGATGGTGGATGACCGCATCGCCCGGGAGAAGGAACCTCAGCAGCAGACAGCGCCGGTTCAAACGCAACCGGAGCCGGACCCCCAGCCGGAGGAAGAGCCGCCGGCTGAGCCCGCGCCGACAGAGGACCAGGAGCCGGCCATCGCGCCCGCGCCGGTGGACGATTCGCCCATGCCGGAGGGGATGGTGCCGGTGGAGGAGACCTTCTACGGGCAGGGCTCCGGAAACGGATATGTGCAGAGCGGCGCGGGCAGCATCCGCAACTGCACCGAGCTTTCCGCCCAGGAGATTCAGGCGGAAATGATGCAGCCGCTGCCCTTTTCCGTGGAGCTGAACAGCACCGAGCCGCAGGTGCTCATCATGCATACCCATGCCACGGAAAGTTATGAGACGGTGGACCGCAGCTGGTGCGACCCGGCCTACTCGGCCCGCAATACCGACACGTCCCAGAACATGGTGGCGGTGGGCGCGGAGATGGCCCGCACGCTGAATGCCGCGGGCATCTGCACCATTCAGGACGCAACGCTTCACGACTACCCCAGCTACAACGGCAGTTATGAAAAGAGCAACGCCACAGTGCGAAGCTATCTGGAACAGTATCCCTCCATCAAAGTGGTGCTGGACGTGCACCGGGACGCCATCCAGCGGGAGGACGGCACCCGTGTGAAACCGGTGGTGGAAATTGACGGCCAGAAGGCCGCCCAGGTCATGATCATCTGCGGCGCGGACCTGAACGGAAACCTGCCCAACTTTAAACAGAATCTGCGCTTTGCGTCCCGCTGGCAGGATGAGATGGAGACCCTGTTCCCGGGGCTGGCCCGGCCGGTTCTCTTCGATTACCGCTATTACAACCAGGACCTGACCACCGGCAGCCTGCTGATCGAAATGGGCGGCCACGGCAACACCCTGCAGGAAGCGATTTATTCGGCACGGCTGGTGGG
>CALXIP010000116.1 GCA_944388395.1 uncultured Ruthenibacterium sp. | reverse complement strand
GTGTAACCATGGACTTTTCCATTTTCCTGCTGCACCGCTATGAAGAGGAAAAACGCCGTCTGGGTGTAGGGGAGAACCAGCGTGCATCCCGCGAGCAGGAAGAGCAGGCCATGGTAAAAGCCATCTGCAATACAGCGTCTTCCATTGCGGGTTCTTCCCTGACAACGATTGCCGGTTTTTTGGCAATGTGCACGATGAGCCTGGCGCTTGGAAAAGACATCGGTATTGTCATGGCCAAGGGTGTGGCGCTGGGAGTCATCTGCACGGTCACGGTTCTTCCCGCGTTGATCATGACGTTCCGCAAGACCATTGAACGCCATACGCACCGGACATTTATTCCCAAACTTTCCCGCACAGCCCGGTTTGTCACGCGGCACAATGTTGCGGTGCTTTTGGTATTTGTGGTGCTGTTTATTCCGTTTTCAGTGGCGCAGAGCAAGACCAGCGTGTATTACACGCTGTTTGACAGCCTGCCGCAGGATATGGACGGAATCGTGGGCACAAACCGTTTGAAAGAAGACTTTGACATGACCACCACGCATTTCATTCTGGTGGACGAAGGACTTTCCAATCATGAAATGACACAACTTACCAAAGAGCTGGAACAAGTGGACGGGGTCCATCAGGTCATGAGTTACGAGAAGTTTTTGGGCGGCGGAATTCCGGACAGCATGATTCCTGATGAGATCCGTGGAATTTTTCATGCGGGCGGCCACCGGATGCTGCTGGCCAATTCCAGCTATGAAAGCGGCTCCGATGCGCAGAACCGGCAGCTGGACGAACTGAATGCCATTGTCAAGCGGTATGATCCCGATGGAGTAATCAGTGGAGAAGGAGCCATGACAAAAGATTTGATTCAGGTGGCGGATACAGATTTCCGCAATGTGAATATCACATCCATTCTGGCGGTCTTTGCCATCATCGCGGTGGTTTTCCGTTCCGCGTCGATTCCGGTCCTTCTGGTAGCAGCCATCGAAAGCGCCATTTTCATCAATTTGAGTATTCCTTATTTTACGGGCTCCGTGCTTCCGTTCGTCGCCAGCATCGTCATTGGCACCATTCAGTTGGGGGCAACCGTGGACTATGCCATTCTGACGACAACACGATTCCGTGAGGAATTGGAGAACGGGCACCACACGCGCGAAGCGGCCCGGATTGCAGTGGAGCAGTGCAGCCAAAGTATTTTGACCAGCGGCCTGACCTTTTTTGTGGCAACTGCAAGCGTAGCGGTCATCTCAAAAATGGAGCTGATCAAAAGTCTGTGCCTGTTGATCAGCCGCGGCGCGCTGATCAGCATGGCGGTGATCCTTCTGGTTTTACCGGCACTTTTGATTGTGTTTGCACCGCTGATCCAGCGCACAACCTGGCACTGGCCGAAACAAACGAAAGGAGTTTGAACGATGAAATCGTATTTGAAAAAAGCAATGTGTCTGCTGTTGAGTGCCGCTGTTCTGGCAAGCGCGTCTGTGCCTGCCTTTGCGGACTCTTCGGAAGTGACCAAGGATGAGAACGTGTATATTCTGCTGCATTCGGACGGTTCCGTCAAAAGTCAGACCGTCAGCGACTGGCTCCACTGCGACAGCGGGTTGGCCGGTGTGACGGATTCCACAACGCTGTCCGACGTGGTCAACCTGAAAAGTGATGAGGCTCCCGCAGTGGAGAATGGGGCGCTCATGTGGAATACAGAGGACACAGACGTCTATTATCAGGGGACAACAGAGCAGACGCCGCCGGTGACAGTATCCATCCGGTATGAACTGGATGGAAAAGAGATGCCTGCAGAGGAAATGCTGGGGCAGGCGGGGCACGTGAAAATTACCCTTTCGCTGGTCAATCATGAAAAACACCCGCAAGAGATTGGCGGTACCGTTCGTAATGTGTTCACGCCATTTATCACGATGGTAGCAGCGGACTTGCCGCGGGAACATTTTTGGAATGTGAATATTCCGCATGGAAGCGTACAGACGGATTCTCAGAACCAGATGGCGTGTGCGGTGGCACTTCCGGGAATGCAGGAGACGTTTGATGGCCTCCTCACAGGAAAGATGAGCAGCCTGAAAGACTATTTCCTGGATGAGATTGTTGTGGAAGCCGACACGGATTCCTTTGTCATGCCGTCCATTCTTCTGGCTGCGGCAACCAGCATGGAAGAACTGGAAAAACAGGTGGATTTCCCGGATTTGGACGGAACGCTGCGTGAGCTGAAAAGCGGCACTGCGCAGTTGGATGACGGTGCGCGCCAGCTGGCAGAGGCCACTGAAACGCTGCGTGGAAAAATGAACGAATTTGCGGCGCAGTACAACACCTTTGACGCCGGTGTGGATGCAGCATATGCCGGCTCCAAAGAAGTAAAAGGCGGAGCACAGCAGCTTTCCGAAGGGGCGCAGAACCTCACGACGGGTCTGGCTGCACTGAAAAACGGAGCGGCTCAGCTGGATGCCGGAACAAATGCGCTGAAAAGCCAGTTGGATCAGTCGTTGCTGCCGGGACTGACGGCGGCAGGCGCACTTCAGCAGAAGCTGAACGAAGAAATGCAGAATGCGCAGCAGGCGCTGAACGGCGTACCGGAGACCAGCGATTTGCAGGCTGCGGTCGGTGCAGTAACGCAGGCCTTGAACGGTGCGGCGGCAGATGCAGGCGCGGCCGCCCAGAACGCGGTGACGGGGGCGGCTTCCAATGCGGCAGGTTCTGTAAAGGAGCAGTGCAAAGCGGCCGTTCAGGCGGCGATGGATGCAGACGGCACATTGACGCCGGAACAACAGACGGCCATTCTGGCCGCGTTGGACAGTGTGGGCGGATACGATGCTTCTCAGGATGCAGCCGCTGCCAACGGTGCGGTCCAGCAGGCGGTAGGTGCACAGGCGCAGACCGTTCAGCAGGTACTGGCGCCGCTGGCAGGCCTGGATACCACGGCTTTAAAGGGGAGTTTCGGAACCGTGAGCACAGATGCGGCCACCCTGTTGACCATGATGAATGAAATGACAGGCAAACTGTACAACGAACAGGATAATTCCGCCACATTGTACGGCGGCGCGGTGCAGCTGAAAGAAGGCACGGACCAGCTTCTTGGCGGAATGGAGCAGATCGGAGCCGGTGCAGATGCTTTGGCCGCGGGTGCTGCCAAACTGGACGGTGGTGCGGCCAGCCTGCAAAGCGGCCTGGAACAGTTATCCTCTTCCAGCAAAGTGGTCAAAGACGCGATTGCACAGTTCCAGTCCGGCTCTTCTCAGCTGGCAGGCGGGGCGTCGACGCTTCAAAGCGGAATGAGCGAATTCCGCAGTAAAACGGACAGCGCTGCGGGTCAGCTGGATGCGGCGCAGCTGGACCAGATCAGCCAGATTGCACAGGCACTGGAGGAGCAGGCAAATGCCTATACCAGCTACACAGGTGCGGCTGAGAATGTGCGCGCCAGTGTGAAGTTTGTGATGAAGGTCGAAGGACCGGAGCAGACCGGAACGCAGCAGGAACAGAGTTCCGGGCAAAGTGTGCAGGATACTACCTTTTGGGATCGGGTCAAAAATTTATTCCAGTGAGAAAGAACAAAACGAGGGGACTGGCACAGGCCGGTCCCCTCGTTGTTTGTGCGGCTCAGTCTCTTTCCGTGTGCTTTCCAATCAGAAAAAGGGAACCCAACAGGGCAAAACACAGGAAGAATACGGACAGAAACACTTTTTTCATGAAAATCTCCTTTCCATCAGGCTTCCACAAGCCGGTAATAGGTGTGAGCAGTCATGCGGTAGACAAACAGGTATAAAAGCGAAAAGATAAAAAATGTGACTAGGCAGCAGACAAGGAACAGCAATCGGTCTGTCATGCCGAAGATGACCAGAATGTTGCAAATTACGTTGTAGGCGAAGGCCATATGCACAAAGGCCATGGCCAGCGGAAGAAAGAAGACCAGCAAAATTTGTTTGTTGATGGTAGCTCGAACTTCTTTTTTGCTCATGCCCACTTTCTGCAGAATGGAAAAGCGGTCGTGGTCGTCAAATCCCTCACTGATCTGTTTGTAATAAATGATCAGCACCGTAGCCATCAAAAACAGGCTGCCCAGAAACAGGCCCAGAAACAAAAAACTTCCATACATGCTGTTCCAGCTTTCGGTGACCGTGGCGCGAGCATTGATGCTGTAAATCGTTTCAGGTGGTGTGTGCTCAAACAGAGCAGAAGCAATGGCCTTTTGAAGAGCGCTGTCATCCTGCGTGTCCAGATAAACGCACATTTCAAGCTCGGCGTTCTGTCCTGTAGCGGAACAGTAAATCTGCTGAAGTTGCGTAAAATCTGAAACGACAAACTCGTAAGAGAGCTGTACCGTGCTCACTTGATTGCTTTGATAGGGACCCAGTACATCCAGCTGCTGCAGGATATGCAGCGTCTCGCTGCCGATTTGCGCGGTGTTGCCGGAGAAGGACGCGTCGTTGGTAAACAGCAGTGCCTCGCTGGCATCCAATGTCAGCTGTTGCCCGGTCATGGCGTTGTAATCTTCTAAAGGAATCAGGCTCACCAGAACCGGCTGCTGTTTTGTGTCATCGGGTGCGTTGGTGAAAACATTTTTGTCGCGCAGTGCATAAAAATCTGCGTAGCGCCAGAGAAAACGCTGTTCCAGAACATCCGGGCGGATGCCGTCCTGCTCCAAAGCGGCATCAATCTCCGTGTTCAGCTGCTCCGGCGTGCGGTCGTCCAGAAGGGTCACCCGGCCGCTGATGCCGGTAGGGTTCAGGGAAGAAATCATGCTGTCGCGGCCGATATAAAGACAAACCGTGGTGGAGATGGTCACAAGAACCATGGTGGAGAGGATGCAGATGGATGCAAGGCCTGCAGCGTTTTGCTTCATCCGGTACATCAGGCCCGATACGGAGATGAAATGGCGGGGCTGATAATAGTAGGTTTTGTTGCGGCGCAGCAGTTTGAGCAGGGCAATGCTGCCGGAGGTAAACAGGCAGAAAGTCCCCGCGATCACCAGAAGAACCGCGCCGAAAAACACCAGCAGTGCGTTCAAAGGTTCTTTGACGGTGACGGCAATGAAGTAACCGATGCCAAGGCAGATCAGCCCCAAAAGTGTCAGCAGCCAGGAAGCGCGGGGTTCGCGCTCGCCGGTTTGGGTGCTGCGCAGCAGTTCCACGGGCCGGGCTCGCTGAACATGTGTGGCGTTGTACAAAAACAGAACCGCATAAAGAAGCAGGAACAGCACCAGAGTGGTGATGAGAGAAGGAATCGAGATGGTAAATGCAATGGGGGTGGAGAAGTCCAGCACGTAAAGCAGTGCCAGAAACAGTGCTTTGGAAAACAGAATGCCGAAGATCAGTCCCAGAATCAGGCAGAACAGGGCGCTGAACAGGGTTTCGAAAAACAGAACCAGTGCCACATGGCGCTTTTCAAGTCCCAGCACACAGTACAGGCCCAATTCTTTTTTCCTGCGCTTGATCAGAAAGCTGTTGGTATAGAACAAAAGCGCTACACAGAAAATTGCAATCACAACAGTGCCGAGAAAAAAGATGGAGACCGCAACAGCGCCGCCGCTGACCTGCAGAAGGCCCCGGTTCATGGCGATGGACTGCATGATGTAATAAGTGGCGATGCAGACAATGCTGGTGAGCATATAGGGCCAGTAGGTGTCTTTGCTTTTGCGAAGATTGTTCAGTGCAAGTTTGGGGTAGAAGTCAAGCATGGGCGGCGCCTCCCGTGGTCAGCATGGTCAGCGTATCGCCGATTTTGGCGTACATTTCATCGTCTGTGCGCGCTCCGCGATACAGCTGGTGAAAGACCAGCCCGTCCTTGATGAAAAGCACGCGCTGCGCGCAGCTTGCGGCGCGGATGGAATGGGTCACCATCAGAATGGTCTGGCCATCCCGGTTGACATGGCCGAACAGGTCCAGAAGCTGAGCTGTCGCCTTGGAATCCAGCGCGCCGGTGGGTTCATCGGCCAGAAGAATGTCCGGATCGGTGATGAGCGCGCGGGCCACGGCCGCACGCTGCTTCTGACCGCCGGATACTTCGTAGGGGAATTTGTTCAGAATGTCGGCAATGCCCAATTTTGGGGCAAGCATATCCAGGCGGGCCGCCATTTCATTGTATCCGCGGCGGGAGAGAACCAGCGGCAGAAAAATATTGTCCCGCAGGGAAAAGGTGTCCAGCAGATTGAAATCCTGAAAAACAAACCCCATGTGCTCGCGCCGAAATTGGGCCATGCGCCCTTCCTTGATCTGGGTAATGTCTTTTCCGGACAGGCGCACAACGCCGCCGGTGGGGCGGTCCAGTGCAGCCAGAATATTCAAAAGCGTGGTTTTTCCCGAACCGCTTTCGCCCATAATGGCCACGTACTCGCCTTTTTCAATGGTGAAATTGACATCTTTCAGCGCTTGTACCTGTGTCGCGCCAAAACGTGTGGTATAAATTTTCTGGAGATGTTCTACTTCCAGCAATGGCATGAAAAAGCCTCCTTGAGGGATGGTTTCCGGAAATTTTTCTCCGGTATATTTATGATAAAATACACAGGGCCCTCTCTGCCATAACATTGGCTTACAAAATGGGCGATGCATCTTACATTTTTGTAATGTTAGTCCATCAAAAGGCGTGGACGTGCAAAAGAAAGGCACACTTTCGTCCCCTGTCCAAGCTCGGAGGTAATGGAAATTTCATGCCCCAGATTTTGGCAGATTTGACGGCACAAATAAAGGCCGAGTCCGGTGGAATGAGAATTGCGGCGTCCGTTGAAGCCCGTGAATCCGCGCTCGAAAATACGGGGCAGTTCTTCAGCGCGAATTCCGATGCCGGTGTCTTCCACAATCAAAGTGTTGTTTTGCGTATAGATGCGTACGGGACCCTGCGGCGTGTATTTGGCTGCGTTGGTCAGAATCTGTTCCAGAACAAAACTGAGCCATTTGGCGTCGGTGGTCACACGGAGATCGCTTTCTTCCACCAGCAGCCGAACGCCTTTTTTATGGATGAACAGCGTGGAAACGCGCCGAACGCTTTCGTTGACTACGTCCTGAAGGCGTAGCGTCTGGGGCGAAAGATCGCTGTGCATGCTTTCCAGACGCAGATAGCCCAGTACCATGTCCACATACTGCCCGGTTTTGAAAAGCTCCTGCAGCATTTCATTCCGGCTTTGCACGTCCGGGTTTTCCTGCACCAGCAGGCGCAGCGCGGACAGAGGTGTTTTGATTTGATGTACCCAGAGCGTGTAATATTCCGAAGCGTCCTGCCGCCGAAGAAAATCCCGCTGCTCAGCGGCCAGCCGGTTGCGCTCCAGAGCACTGACAATCGTCTCCCAGTCTTCGTCCAGCAAAGACGACGGGGAAGGCAGAGCCGACAACTTGGTGTCGCACTGGTTCGCAAGCAGGCGAAGCTGCGCGTGGCGCTGGGCAAAGCGCGAAAATCCCGAGGCAAACAGAAGTCCGCCGATCGCACCGGTTAAAAGCGTGGTATAAACAGGAAGTTCCATCGGCGCATGATAAAAAACGGTCAGCACAAACAGACCGGCCAGTGCCAGGAACACACTGAGAACGGTGCGCCAGATGCTGCAAAAATAAGCGAGCACCAGCCGCGAAAAAGAAAGATTCTTCATGGCTGTTCCTCCACAATGTAGCCAAGGCCTTTCTGCGTGCGGATCAGGCCGGAAAGTCCGATGCTGTCCAGGCGTTTGCGCAGCCGGGTCATATTGACCGTCAGCGTGTTGTCGTCGATAAAACAGTCGCTTTGCCAAAGTGCCTGCATCATATCCTCGCGGCAGACAGTACGTCCCCGATTTTCAAAAAGCAGATGAAGAATTCGAAATTCGTTTTTGGTAAGTTCCAGCTTTTGATCTTTGTAATGCAGGCAGGCGCCTTTCAGGTCCAGAACCGCATCCCGGCACCGGATGACATCCATGGAGCCGCTGAAGGTGTAGGTGCGCCGCAAAAGCGCTTCGATCTTGGCGGTCAATACTCCCAGATCAAACGGTTTGGCGAGAAAATCGTCCGCACCCAGAGACAGCGCCATCACAAGATTCATGTTATCGCTGGCGGATGAGAGAAACAAAACCGGTGTGTGGCTGATTTTTCGAATCTCGGCGCACCAGTGGTATCCGTCGTAAAAAGGAAGTCCGATATCCATCAGAACCAGATGTGGCGAACAGCTTGAGAACTCAGCCAGCACATCTTGAAAATTTTGCACGGCAATGGGCTCATAGCCGTACCTTTCCAGTGTCCGCTGCAAAACGCCCAGAATCGCCGCGTCATCCTCTACAATCAAAATTTTGTACATGGAAACATTCCCTCCGTTCTTCTATGTAACGTGCGAAACAACGGTTTTTCTTCAGAGGAATTGTCACTGGAAAAGGGGTGTGATAAAATAGAAACTGGTTAAAAATGGGGGGAAGATTTTGAAAGAATTGTACAGTTGTTTCAACGGTTATCGAAAACAGTTGGTGCTCGGCCCTCTGTTCAAATTGACAGAGGCAATTTTGGAGCTGATGGTACCTCTTTTGATGGCGGATATCATCGATGTGGGAATTCGAAACGGGGATCGAAGCTACGTGGTGACGCACGGCCTGTTCATGCTGCTGCTGGGAGCCATTGGCCTTGGATGCGCCATGATCTGCCAGTATTTTGCCGCAGTATGTGCCCAGGGATTCGGACGGAGCTTGCGCCAGAAACTGTTCCGCCATGTGTTCAGCCTTTCCCAAAAGGAGTACGGCGCCATCGGAACCGATTCTCTGATCACACGGCTGACCAGCGATGTAAATCAGGTGCAGACAGGGGTGAATATGTTCATCCGTCTGGCGGTGCGCGCACCGTTTCTGACGGTGGGTTCCATTGTGATGGCTCTGCTGATCGACTGGAAAATCGGCCTGATTTTTCTGATCTCCACGCCGCTGATCGTGGCGGTGCTGTATGTGATCATGAGCCGGAGCGTACCCTATTACACCAGAATTCAGAAAGGGCAGGACCGCATCTCCCGCCTGGCGGGCGAAAACCTGGAAGGTGTGCGCGTTATCCGCGCGTTTTCCCGGCAGGAAAGCGAAGTGCGGACCTTTGACGCTGCCGGTGATGAACTGGCCCGCCTGACGGTTTATGTGGGCAAGATTTCAGCCGCGCTGAATCCCATCACGTCCGTGATCGTCAATCTGGCGATCGTGGCCATTGTTTGGTTTGGCGCACGCTTCACAGACAGCGGCGTTTTGGAACAGGGACAGATCATCGCGCTGGTCAACTATATGACGCAGACGCTTCTGGCGCTGATCGTTCTGGCCAATATCATTGTGATTCTGACGCGGGCCGTGGCCAGTGCGCGGCGTGTGGCGCAGGTGCTGGAGCAGAAGACCAGTATGGAGGATGTGCCCCAAAGCGCAGCCGCAAAAGAAAAAGCGCCTTCCATCGAGTTTTCCGAAGTGTCTTTCCGGTATCACAGCGGCGGCGACGAAGCGCTGGAAAAAATCTCCTTTTCCATTGAAAAAGGCTGGACGCTGGGTGTGATCGGCGGAACAGGATGCGGCAAAACCACATTGGCGCGGCTTTTGGCGCGGGAGTACGATGTCACGTCCGGCAGTGTAAAAATCGATGGCACGGATGTGCGAGAATATACACTGGAAGACCTTCACCGAAAGGTGGGGCTTGTTCCGCAGGCGGCGATGCTGTTCAGCGGTACGGTGCGTTTCAATTTGAAGATGGGCAATGAAAACGCAACGGATGAAGCGCTGTGGCAGGCGCTGGAAACTGCGCAGGGGGCGGACTTTGTGCGCTCCAAACCGGACGGGCTGGATACCGTGATTGAGGAAGGCGGCAAGAACTTGTCCGGCGGCCAGAAGCAGCGCCTGACCATTGCGCGTGCGCTGGCCAAACAGCCGGAGATCCTGGTGCTGGACGACTCGGCCTCCGCACTGGATTACGCCACCGATGCGGCGCTGCGCAAAGCACTTCGCCAGAATACTCGCGGCATGACAGTGGTCATGATCAGCCAGCGCGCATCCACCATCAAAAACGCAGACCGCATCCTGGTGCTGGATGATGGCCGCATGTGCGGCTTCGGCACCCATGCGCAGCTTCTGGACCAGTGTGAAGTATACCGGGAAATCTGTCGTTCTCAGAAGCTGATCAGAGAGGAGGATGCGCAATGAAGACGGATACCATCAAACGTGTGCTGGGCTACACAGCACCGTATCGTTTGAACCTGATCGCGGGTTTTGTCTGCGCACTTCTGTATGTGTTGTTCACCCTTTTGGGTCCGGTTCTGATCGGGCGGGCCATCGACCAGGTGTTTGGACCGGGCAATGTGAATTATCAGGGCGTTGTGTTCTATCTGGCGCTGCTGGCCGTCACGGTTTTGCTGGCTGCTGCATTCCAGTGGGTGCTGAACGTGTGCACCCGCAATGTATCGGCCTGGGCCGCCAACGATTTGCGGCGCGATGCGTTTGCCGTGTTGAACCGGGTCCCGCTGAAATACATTGACGGGCACTCACACGGCGACATCATCAGCCGTATGGTCAACGACGCGGAATTGGTCGCGGAAGGACTTTTGCAGGGCCTGACCCAGCTTTTGCCCGGCGTTGCCACCATTTTGGGCACGCTGTGCGTCATGGCGGTTCTGAACCCGTTTATCGCGCTGGTGGTGGTGCTGGTCACGCCGGTTTCCATCTGGTTCGCGGGTTTTGTGGCCCGGCGCACCGATGGCTTTTTCCGGGCGCAGAGTGCGGCACAGGGAAAACTGTCCGGCTATATCAATGAGATGGTGGCTGGCCAGAGCATTGTGCGGTCGTTTGGCTATGAACAGCGCTGTTTTGAAGAGTTTGACAAAATCAGCGATGAATTGTATGAAACCGGTTTGAAAAGTGTGTTCTATTCCTCAATCACCAATCCGGGAACGCGCTTTGTCAATGCCATTGTCTATGCGGCGGTAGCGGTGTTCGGCGCCCTTTCGGCCATCAGCGGTTCTATCAGCGTAGGGCAGCTCAGCTGCTTCTTGACGTATGCAAACCAGTACACCAAGCCCTTCAATGAGGTCACGGGTGTTCTGACGCAGATGCAGACGGCGCTTGCCAGTGCCGAGCGCCTTTTTGCGGTGCTGGATGCCGAACCGGAGACGCCGGACGCGCCGGACGCGCTGGAGCCGAAGAAATGCGAAGGCGCTGTGCGTGTGGAAAATATGGCGTTTTCCTATACGCCCGAAGTTCCCCTGATCGAAAATTTCCATCTGGATGTGAAGCCCGGCCAGAGAATGGCCATTGTGGGCCCCACCGGCTGCGGAAAAACCACGCTGATCAATCTGCTGATGCGCTTTTACGATGTGCGCGAGGGCGCGATTTACGTGGACGGAAACGAGATTCGCACCCTGAAGCGGAACGCACTTCGGGGAATGTATGGCATGGTGCTTCAGGAGACATGGCTGAAGAACGCCACGGTCCGGGAAAACATCGCCTACGGAAAGCCGGATGCAACGCTGGAAGAAATTACCGCCGCAGCCAAAGCAGCTTATGCCCATGGATTTATCAAGCGCCTGCCACAGGGATATGACACGATGATCGAACCGGGCGGCGGCAACCTTTCTGCCGGTCAGAAGCAGCTGCTGTGCATTGCACGCATCATGCTCTGCCAGCCGGAGATGCTGATACTGGACGAGGCCACATCCAGCATTGATACCCGCACAGAGATGCTGATTCAGCAGGCGTTTGAAAAGCTGATGCAGGGACGCACAAGCTTTGTGGTGGCGCATCGTCTTTCCACCATTCAGTCGGCCGATGTGATTCTGGTGATGAACTCGGGGCGGATCGTGGAGCAGGGAACCCATGCTTCACTTTTGGAAAAAGGCGGCTTTTATGCAAATTTGTACAACAGTCAGTTTGCTGTGGAATAAATAAAGAAAGAAGGAGTTGTCTGTGCTGAATTTTGATTATCACATTCCCACAAAAATCTTTTTTTTTTTTTTTCATCTGGCCAAGCTGGGGCCGGAGATGAAAAAGTATGGCGACAGCGTTCTGCTGGTCTACGGCGGCGGAAGCATCAAGCGCACCGGCCTGTACGATCAGGTGGTGGAAATGCTTCGTCAGAACGGGATCTCCTGGCAGGAGCTTCCCGGCGTGGATCCCAATCCCAGAGTGGAAAGCGTGCGTGCAGGCGCTGCCATCTGTAAAGAGCACTCGCTGCAAATGGTGCTGGCAGTGGGCGGCGGAAGCAGCATTGACTGCGCCAAGTATGTAGCGGCTGCGGCGCATTATGACGGGGATGCCTGGGATCTGTGCATTGACAAGTCCAAAATCAAACAGGTATTGCCGGTGTTCAGTGTCCTGACGCTGTCTGCTACAGGCAGTGAGATGGACTGCGGCGGCGTCATCACAAATCTGGCTACCTACGAAAAAATCGGCGGCGGTGTGGCGGACCAGCGGCCCAAGGCGTCGGTCCTGGACCCGAGCTATACGTTCACAGTCCCGGCATCGCAGACCGCTGCAGGAACAGCGGACATTATGAGCCATACCATGGAAACTTACTTTAACCGCACGCCCGGAACGTATTTCCAGGACCGTGTTGCAGAGTCCATTTTGAAAACCTGCATCCACTATGGACCCATTGCTCTGCGTGAACCGGAGAATTATGAGGCCAGAGCCAATCTGATGTGGGCTTCCAGCTGGGCCATTAACGGCTTTTTGTCAGACGGGAAGGCAAATGTATGGACGGTACATCCCATCGAACACGAACTCAGCGCTTTTTATGACATCACGCATGGCGTGGGGCTGGCCATTTTGACTCCGCGTTGGATGCGGCACGTTCTCAATGAGGATACTGTTTCGAAATTTGTGGATTTTGGCGTGAATGTGTGGGGGATTTCAGCAGATCAGGCCCCGTATGACATTGCCAATCAGGCCATTGAACGAACCGAGACTTTCTTCTTCGAGGAGATGAAGATGCCGTCCACCCTTACGCAGCTGGGAATCGGCGATGAGAATTTTGAACGAATGGCGAAAAAGGTGCGCAAGACAGCCCTGGAAGACGGATTTGTAAAACTCACCTGGCAGGATGTAGTGGAAATTTACAGAGCCTGTTTGTGACCACAGGGGAGAGGAGCGCAAAATATGAAAGTGTTCAGTGTGGGTGAAATGTTGATCGACTTTCTTCCCGGAAGCGAGGCGGGCACTTACGTTCGCAAAGCGGGCGGCGCGCCTGCCAATGCAGCAATTGCACTGGCACGGCAGGGCTGTGATACATCTTTCTGCGGGATGCTGGGAAACGATGATTTTGGTCGCTTCCTGCTGGAGACACTGCGGGAAAATAATGTCACGCCGGTCGTGCGCCTGACGGATGAGGCCGTTACAACCATGGCGTTTGTGACGCTGGATGAACAGGGAGACCGCTCGTTTACGTTTGCGCGCAAACCCGGCGCTGACATGCTGTTGACCCGGGAACAGGTCCAGTGCGATGCATTTGAGCAGGCACAGTTGATTCATGCGGGTTCCTGTTCGCTGTCCAAAGGCAGCGCACGGGACGCCACCGTGTACGCGCTGAGCCAGGGACATGCCGGCGGAAAACTGATCAGTTTCGACGTGAACTATCGAAACGTGATGTGGGATGATGACGAGCAGGCAGCGGCCAGGGCAGTGCGGGAAATTCTTCCCTTTGTGGACTTTTTGAAAATTTCGGAAGAGGAAGCAGGAATGCTTGGCGGTGAGGCGCAAATCCCGTCGGTGATGGAACAGTATGAAATCAGCGTGGTAGTGGAAACACTGGGAGCGCAGGGGGTTCGCTGCTATTGGAACGGCAGGCAGCTGGAATTGTCCGGCCTTCAGGCAGCATGTGTGGATGCAACCGGTGCGGGTGACGCCTTCTGGGGGGCATTCCTGGCGGCGCTGTCCCGCGCGGAAGTTACCGCGACCGCACAGCTGACGGAGACGCTTTTGTGGGAGGCGCTTCGCGCCGGCAATATTGCAGGATGGCTTTGTGTTCAGAAAAAGGGCGCCATTGAGTCTCTTCCGACACGTGCGCAGGTAGAACATTACCTGCATCAAATGTATCCGTAAACAGCGGCAGAAAGGCCAGAGCAGATGAAGCATACGTTGGAAACAGACGGGTTCAAATTGGAACTGCAGGCGAAGTTTTTCGAAGAGGATGAGCAGTATCCCGTGAATGCCACACTGCAGATTTCCGTGGCCAGCGGCCGCTTCGGTGGTGCGGCCTGCTGGGATTTGGATTTTCGGCAGCTGAAGGAGTTTGTCGGGCAGCTGATGCGGCTGTATCAGGCACTTAAAGGGGAAGTCCGGCTTTGCGAAGCGTACAAGGAGGACGAGTTTCTTGCGTTTGTCGGGGACGGAAAGGGCCATATTTCTGTTTTCGGGCAGCTGAGCAGCCATTTTGAAGACGGGTTTGCACAGAGCCTGCGGTTTGAAAATCAAATCGATCAGACGGAGCTGGGCCGATTTGTCCGGGATCTGCTTCGGGAGTACGCATAAAAAAGCAGCGTGTATTTTTCAATACACGCTGCTTTTTTCGGTTGCGTTTTACAGCAGAGGGCCGTTTTTGTATTCCCCGTCGTGGCAGAAAGAAACCCATTCCGCCACATTGACCGCATGGTCGCCAATGCGTTCCAGATATTTTGTAATCATAAACGAGTCCAGTGCGGCATCCGTATCTGCCGGATGCTTTACGATATGGGCTGCAATGTCCTGCCGGATGGCAACAAAATCGGCGTCGGCTTCGTCATCCAGTGCAATCACAGCTGCCGCCTTCGCCGTGTCGTGCGCCACGAAAGCAGAAACGGCCTCCTGAACCATATTCTGCACGGTTTCAGCCATCTTCCGAAGACCGGCAGGTGTATAGCTGACGGCGTCAAGGTGTTCCACGATCTCTGCAATGTCCGCGCTGTGGTCGCCGATGCGCTCCAAATCGGACACCAGTTTCATCACGGAACTCACCTGACGAAGGTCCGAAGCAACCGGCTGCTGGCGGAGCAGCAGCGTCATGCAAAGGTGCTCGATATCGCGTTCCTTGTTGTCGATGGCGTCATCCTGGGAAGCAATGTTGCCGGCAAGGGTTTTATCACTGTTCCAGAGGGCCTGCAGCGCCTGGGAGAGGGAAGACGAAACCAGATCGCCCATGTCTTTGACCATGTGATCCAGCTGCGAAAGCTGGGAAAGATATTCTGTACGTGTCTGCATGATGTTCAATCCTCCTGATCAACCAAAACGGCCGCTGATGTAATCTTCGGTGCGCTTGTCGGCGGGATGTGCGAAGATGCGCTGGGTGTCATCCATTTCTACCAGTTCTCCCACCAGGAAAAATGCGCATTTGTCGCTGATGCGGGCCGCCTGCTGCATGTTGTGCGTTACGATGACCACGGTGTATTCCTGCTTCAGCTGTGTCATCAGCTCTTCAATCTTCATGGTGCTGGCAGGGTCCAGAGCACTGGTGGGTTCGTCCATCAAAAGCACTTCCGGTTCCACAGCCAGCGCACGGGCAATGCAAAGACGCTGCTGCTGTCCGCCGGAAAGCCCCAGCGCGCTCTTTTTCAGGCGGTCTTTTACTTCGTCCCACAACGCCGCGCCGCGCAGCGCCTTTTCTACGATCTCGTCCAGCTGTGCTCTGCTGGGATGACCGTGCAGGCGGGGTCCGTAGGCGATGTTGTCATAAATGCTCATAGGGAAGGGGTTGGCCTTTTGAAAGACCATACCAATTTTTTTGCGCAGCCAGGTTACATCCACGTCTTTGGCAAAAATATCCTGTCCGTGAAAGGTGACCTCGCCATTGATGCGAACGCTGGGCACCAGGTCCTGCATGCGGTTCAGCGTTTTCAAAAAGGTGCTTTTTCCGCAGCCGGACGGCCCGATAAACGCCGTGACCTGGCGGGCCATAATATCCATATCAATGCCCTTCAGGGCTTCAAAATCACCGTAGTGCAGTGTCAGATTTTTGGTTTGAATGATGGGTGTCTGTTCCATAAACCGGTCCTCCTCAGTGTTTTTTGGCCGCTTTTGCCCGCACAGCGCGAGCCGCCAGGTTGATGACGAGCACAAGGCACAGAAGCAAAGCAGCAATGGCCCAGGCTACGTCGAAGTTGCCTTCCTCAAAAGCCAGCATGTACAGGGCCACGGAAAGGGTGGCGCCGCTGCGGCTGTAGGCGGCAATGATGTTGTCTGCCACGATTTTTCCAAAACCGGCTGTGAACAGAAGCGCCGCGCTTTCGCCCACGATGCGGCCGACGGCAAGAATACAGCCGGTGACGATGCCGTCCACGCTGGATGGCAGGACGATGGTGCGGACCATGTGCCATTTGGTGGCGCCCAGCCCAAGCGCACCCTCACGGTAGCTTTCCGGAACGGTCTTCAGGCTTTCCTGTGTGGTGCGGATGATGGTGGGGAGTGTCATGATGACCAAAGTGCAGCTTCCTGCCAGCAGACTGCTTTGAAACCCGAGCTTCTGGCAAAAAACCAGCATGCCCACCAGACCGTAAATAATAGAGGGAATACCGGCCAGGGTCTCTGTGGTGAATTCAATGGTGCGGATCAGTTTTCGATTCTGTGCGTATTCCGTCAGATAAACGGCAGCACCCACACCCAAGGGAAGCACAATCAGCAGAGAGAGAACAATGACGTATACCGTATTTAAAATATAGGGAAGAATACCGTCGATCTTTTTGGTAACGCTGGGAACGCTGGTAATCAGCTGCCAGCTCAACTGGGGAAGACCCTTGTAAAGCACATACCCGATGATGCCGATCAGCAGAAGCATCGTCAGGCCGGCGGCGGCATACACCAGCACTTTGCGAACCGCATCCCATACAATTCTCGATTTATTTCTCATCGTCGCCACCCCGCTTCAGTACACTGTTCAGAACACTGTTGATGAGCATGATGAACAGGAACAAAACCAGCGCAATTCTGAACAGCGCCTGGCGCTGCAGTCCGGAAGCATAACTCATCTCTTTGGCCACGGCAGTGGTCAGGAATGTAACGCTCTTGAACAGACCCGGCATATTGGCCACATTGCCGGCTACCATCATAACGGCCATGGCCTCGCCGATGGCGCGCCCGATGCCCAGAACCACACCGGCGGCAATACCGCTTTTGGCGGCGGGCATGCTGACTTTAAAGTAAGTCTCCGTGGGAGTTGCCCCCAGCGCAAGACTGGCTTCTTCGTATTCCTGGGGAACGGCGTTCAGCGCCGTGACGCTGACGGAAATGATGCTGGGAAGAATCATGATGCTCAGAACCAGAATGGCCGCCAGAAGGCTGGCGCCGTTGGCCAGGTCAAATGCTTTGGCCACGGCCGGAACCAGGACCAGCATGCCCACAAGGCCGTATACAACGCTGGGAATGCCTGCCAGCAGTTCCACCGCTGCGCTGACCGGAGCGGCCAGTTTGCGCGGTGCGATTTTGGACAGGAATACCGCGGTCAGGATTCCCACAGGAACACCGATGATCGCCGCGCCCAGCGTGCCCCACACACTGGTGAGAATGAACGGAAGGATGCCGAAGCTGGGCTCCTTGGCGGTGCTTTTCCAAACCGTTCCGAACAGGAAGTTGATGGGGCCGATTTCCACGATGGCGGGGATGCCCGAAACAAACATATACACTGTGATGAGTACGACCGATAAAATGGCGACCATGCCGCAGACGAAAAAGATCGCGTTCATCACAGCTTCAATCCATTTTTTGATTCGCATGAAGCGTCCTCCTAAAAAAGACCCGGCCAGCATTGCCGACCGGGTTTCGGGTTTCTTCGTTGAAGATTAGGCGAGGGGAACAGCGCCGGCCGCGCGGATCAGTTCGTCAGCTTCGTCGCTCTGCGCGAAGTCGAAGAATGCCTGGGCAGTCTCGCTCAACTCGGCGGAATCGTTGGTAACGAACACGAAGGGACGCTGAATCTTATAAGTACCATCCTGAACAGTTTCCTCGCTGGGAGCAACACCTTCCACGGTGACAGCCTTCACAGTGTCATCCAGAGCGGACAGGGAAGCGTAACCGATGGCGTTGGCGTTGGACTGAACTTTCGCAATCACAGCGCCGGTGGCGGTCAGCTCTTCAGAGTAGACACATTCGTCTTCCACGCCGACAATGCTTTCAAAGCCATCGCGGGTGCCGCTGCCAGCCTCACGGCCGACGAAGACGATCTCGGCGTCGTCGCCGCCAACTTCGCTCCAGTTGGTGATTTCGCCTTTGGCGATCCCGGCCAGCTGCTCAAGCGTCAGGTCGGCAACCGGATTTTCGCTGTTCACGATGATGGCGATGCCATCCAGCGCAATGGTGGTTCCGGTCACGCCGGTTTCATCCTCTTTCAAAGCGCGGCTGGAAAGACCGATATCCAAAGAACCTTCCTGTGCACCGGTGATGCCGGCACCGCTTCCGGTGGGATCGTAAGTGACGTCTACGTCAGGATATTTCTCTGCAAAAGCTTCCTGGAAAGCGCCGATCACAGCCTCCATACTGGTGGAACCACCCGTGGCAACTTTGCCGGAAAGTTCTGCGGCGGTGGAAGAAGCGGCCGTGCTCTGCTCAGCGGAAGAGGTATCCGCCGCAGAAGAGCTGGTGCTCTGGCCACAGCCGGCCAGCAACATGGCGCCAATCGTCAAAACTGCTAATACTTTGGAAGTGCGTTTCATCTTTCATTCTCCTTTTATTGCCCGGCACCCGCCGGGTCCTCATTTTCCTCTCGGAACGTATTTAGCATACCGTTCTTTTGAGTTCGCACCTCGCATGATTGAGTCAGAATCTTCCAACCAATACGTAAAGAGCAATGTAAAATGACAAATCGTTGTACACTTTACATGCATTATCCAAAAACACGGCCGTGAATCTTATAT
>CALXIP010000115.1 GCA_944388395.1 uncultured Ruthenibacterium sp. | reverse complement strand
GGTCCACATCCACCGTTTGTTCCAGCTGTCGGGCCAGCACATCCATCCGAGCGGAAAGATTTTGGATTTCCCCAGCGGTCAGCAGTCCCAGATGGCGGCTTTCAAAAACGGCTTCGGGCATATGCGGCAAAAAGCCCAGCACCGGCAGGCCCGTCTGCTGCTCCAGCATGGGCGTCAGGCTCTGCGCCAGCATGGGCGCACAATCGTTGAGCAGAATGCCCACAATGCCGCTTTCCCTGCGAAACGACAACAGGCCCTGAATCTGGGCGGCCAGCGTCAAACTGGCGCCACGGGGACGCACCACCAGCAGAACCGGCAGCTTCAATGTGTGTGCCACATGCCATGCGCTGGCTCTGTCCGTCACACCGCCCACACCGTCGTAAAAGCCCATCACGCCCTCGGTCACAGCTGCTTTGTGACCGGCGGCATACCGGGCATAAAGCGAAGAAAGGCGCGTTTCATCACACAAAAACAAATCCAGATTGTGACTGTCCACGCCCAGAACAGACCGGTGAAACATGGGGTCGATATAATCCGGGCCGCACTTGAACGCACAGGGCGCCATGCCCCTTTTTTCCAGCGCTGCCAGCAGCGCACAGGTGACCGCCGTTTTGCCGCTGCCCGAAGACGGCGCGGCCAGCATACACTCTATCATGAACAATTCCCCGCAATCAGAAAAATCGGGTTGTTGGCTGTGAGCAAATGCAGCCCGCCTGCGGGACGTGTGCGGCTGACGGCGATTTGGGTCACCTGCGCCGTCAGGCCACAGGCCGTCAGCGCCGCAACCGCCGCGCTCAGCGTCTCCAGCGCGATGGCAGAAATGCACAGACGTGCCGCCGGGTTGCGCGCCAGCACCGCACGCACCACCGCAGTCATTTCGCCCTTGGTGCCGCCAATGAACACCACATCCGGCGTGGGCAGATCTGCCAGCGCCTGCGGGGCGCGCCCTCGCACCAGACGTAAATTCCAGACGCCGAACTGCCTGCGGTTTTCCTCGATCAACGCACAGGCTTCCTCGTTGCACTCCACTGCAAAAACAGCGCTTCCTTCCGTGCTCAACGCCAGTTCCACGGCCACACTGCCCGTGCCTGCACCCACGTCCCAGCACACTTCGCCGGGGCGCACCGCCAGTTTGGCCAGTGCGGCGGCGCGCACCTCCTGCTTGGTCATGGGCACCTGTCCGCGCACGAACGCACTGTCATCCATGCCGGGAACGCGGCGCGCCATATGGGGCGCCGGTTCCGCCAGCAGCACGCTCAACGGTGCAAAGGAACGCGCCGCGCCCTCTCTGGCCGTGGTCTCCGTCACCTGTTCTTCCGGATAGGTAAGATTTTCCCCCACCCAGACGCGAAGGTCACCCAAGCCCGCCTCGCAAAGCCGCGCACACAGCGCCGACGCACTGAGCGAACCGGTGAGAAAAAACGTCTCTCTGCCACTGCACACCGCGGTCACCGGATCGCATGCCGCGCTGTGTGCGGAAACCAGGTTCCAGTTCTGCCACGGCCGGCCGATGCGGGCTGCCAGAATCTGCACACTGGAAAGACCGGGCAGGATTTGAGGAACAATGCCCTGCCGGCGCAAAAGCGGCACAAGAGCATTGGCACCGGAATAGAACCCTGTGTCGCCGCTGTACAGCACCACACAGTTCTCTTCCCGGCTGTCCAGCACAGCCTGACAGACATCGGCCGGGCGCGTTGCCTTCACTCGGCGCGCCGTGCACTGGTCGGGCAACGCGTTCAGCAGGCGTTCCGCCCCGATGACGCACTGTGCCTGCTCCAGGACACGGGCACACTCCGCGGTCATGGTTTCGGGGCGTCCGCCGCCCGCTGACACAAGCGTCACGTTCATTGTTCCAAACACTCCTTTACAATCACTTGCCAGTCCTCCCCCTCTTCTTCCGGGCGGCGGATCAGCACCAGGCGGGCACCGACGCTGCGTGCGGCCTCAACTTTGGCGGAAAAACCGCCCGCTGCGCCGCCGTCCTTGGTGACCAGCCATGCGATGGAGAACTGCTGCAGCATTGCCTCGTTCAGCTGCCGCGAAAAAGGTCCCTGCAGCGCAAGAATATTGCTGTGCGGAATCTGCTCTTTCTCGCATGTGATAATGCTCTCGCACACAGGCAGCACGCGCGCATACAACCGGCTTCGCTCCAGCCGGGAAAAGGCGTGCAGTTCCTTGGCACCGGTGGTCAGCAAAACGTTGCCCTGCGTCCCTTCCAGAAAGGTTGCCGCCGCCTCGGCAGACGGCACGACCACGCTGCCGGCCGGGATCTCGCTGGCCTGCCGCCGCACCCGTCGAAGGGGGACTGCCGCCGCCCGGCAGGCGGTACGAATGTTGGCGCTGACCTCTGTGGCGTAAGGATGGGTCGCATCCACGCACAGGTCAAAGGGCTCCAGCATCTCTTTCATCTGTGCCGCGCTCAGCCGGCCGCACAGGACACGCATCCGCTGCGCACAGCCCAGCTCTTCCGCACCCAAGGGTGTGGCCACACTGACCGTGACATTCTGCCCTGCTTCCGCCAGCGCGTGGGCCAGCAGCCTTCCCTCTGTGGTGCCGCCAAATACAAGAATCCTCATCGCTTCGCCTCATATCCGCGGGGCGTGACCATCCGTCCCGACAGCATCTGGGTGGTACTCGCGCCAATGAACACCGTGGTAAACATATCCACGTTCTCATCCCGCAAGCTGCCCAGCGTCAAAATTTTCGACTGCTGCCCTTCCCGGCCGATGTTGCGCACCCAGCCGCAAACCGTTTCCGCGCTTTTTTCCTGCAGCAGGATCTCACAGGCCCGGCGCAGGTAGTCGGCCCGTTTTTTGGAAGACGGATTATACAGGCAGATGACGAAATCGCCGGCGGCCGCGCAAGCCAGCCGACGCTCGATCTGCTCCCAGGGCGTCAAAAGGTCCGAAAGAGAAATCAGGCAGAAATCGTGCATCAGCGGAGCGCCCAGAACCGCGGCGCCCGACAGCGCAGAAGTAATGCCCGGCACCACTTCCACATCCACATCCGGGTACTCCTCTGCCAACTGCAGCAGCGGCCCCGCCATGCCGTACACTCCGGCGTCTCCGCTGCACACCAGCGCCACCGTTCGGCCCGCCGCTGCCGTTTCCAACGCCCAGCGGCAGCGTTCCAGCTCCTTGGTCATGGGTGTGACATAACATTCCTTGCCCGGAAACATGGGGCGTACAAGTTCCACATACACCGTGTAGCCGCACAGCACATCCGCCCGCTCCATCGCAGCCAGAGCCTGTGCGGTCATGAAGTCCTTTCCGCCGGGGCCGATGCCCACCACATATACTTTATTCATCATTCCACCGCCAATCCGGGGCAAAGGGTGCCACCGCTGCCGCCATGGTCACTCCACCGCCCGCCTGTTTTCTCCAGCAGAGCGTACCACCGCTGCCTCGCACGGCGCTGCGCTCGCACACATTGTCCACCCCTGTGACGCTCTCTACAAAATCCGAAGCGGAAAAATCCCCCGGAACTTCCCGCAGCTGCGCTGCGCTGAAACTTTCCAGCGGCAGCCCGCGGTCCCGGCAAAAAGAGACAAGCCCCGGTTCGTTCTTTTTCAGATCAATGGTACACACCTTTCCAAACGCCTGCGCGCAAAGGCCGCTGCTGTGCAAAAGCCGATCGAACGCCTCTTCCAGTGCCTGTGCGGACGTGCCTTTGCGGCAGCCGACCCCCAGCACCGCAATGCGCGGCACAAGTCGCAGCGCTCCGTGGTCCGAAGCATACAGTGTCAATTCAAAATCGCCGTCGGTTCCCATGCGAACGCCTTTGGGCGGGGTGCCTGCCACCGGCCACGGGCTGTACAGCGTCACCGGCATGCCGGCCAAAAGTTTTGCGGAAACCGACTTGATGCGCGGCACATCCAGCACTGCGCAGTTTTGCCGTTTGGCCCATTCGTCCACAGCAAAAAGGCCGTTGACATCCGTGGCCGTGGTGAGGACCGGCTGCGCACCGCAGACGGCTGCAATGCGTTTGGCCAGATCATTGGCTCCGCCCAGATGTCCGCTGAGCAGCGGCACCGCAAATTGGGCGCACTCGTCCACCACCACCACGGCAGGGTCCGTCGCTTTGCTTTTCAAATGCGGGGCAACGGCGCGCACGGCAATCCCGGCGGCTCCCACAAAGACAAGGCCGTCTGCCTCGTCAAAGGCTTCGCCAGTCCACTGGGACAGCGACAGCGGCGCGCCGCACCGGGCGGCCTGCCCGTCCAGCGCCGCTGCCAGACGCTGCGCCAGCGCCATTCCCCGGTCCGTAAAGGCAATCAGCCGCAGCTTCATACGGTCGCCTCCCGGAATTCCGTGGAAAAAGTCGGGTCATACAGTTTGCTGCGCTGGTATTCATCGGCCAGGAAATCCCCCACCAGCACCAGGGCGGTTTTGGAAATTCCGTGCGCACGCCCCGCCTGAGCCAGCTGTCCCAGAGGACAGCGCACTACTTTTTCTTCGGGCCAGCTGGCTTTGTACACCAGCGCCGCAGGCGTTTGGGCGGTATAAGCCCCCTGCAGCAAAGCCGCCTGCAAACCGTCCAGCATACCTGCCGACAGGAAAATGACCATGGTCGCCCCGTGGGCAGCCAATGCGGTGATGTTCTCCCGCTCGGGGACCGGGGTACGACCCGCCATGCGAGTGATGATGACTGTCTGGCTCACGCCCGGCAGCGTATATTCTCCGCACACTGCCGCCGCGGCCCCGCAGAAGCTGGAAACACCCGGTGTATCATCGTAGGGAATGTCCAGCCGATCCAGCGCGTCCATCTGTTCCCGGATGGCGCCGTACAGGCAAGGATCACCGGTGTGCAGGCGCACGATGGTTTTTCCGGCTGCGTGGGCGGCCTGCATCACATCCAGCACCTGCTCCAGCGTCATCTGAGCGCTGTTGTACACCGAGCAATCCTGTCTGCAAAGGCCCAGAAGAGCCGGATTTACCAAACTGCCCGCGTAGATGACCACATCCGCCGTTCGAAGCATTTCTGCGCCCCGCCGGGTAATCAGATCAGGCGCACCCGGGCCGGCGCCCACAAAATGGACCACGCTTCACTCCTCCTTCACGATGATCGTGGCAAAATAGCCCGCTGTCTGCTGCGCCGGGAAATCGCGCAAATCTGCGTAGACCTGTTCGCCGGGAAGGCCGCAGTTGCACACCATGGCGCTGTGTTCCAGCTGTCCGGACGCACGAAGCTGCTCCAAAACCTCCGGCAACTGACGGCCCGATTTCATCAGCACTTTCGTGCCCGGCATATTCAAAGAATCGGTCAGAGCCTCCCGGCTGGAACCGGGCACAATGTGCAGCGGCGTGTCCATGTCCGTCAGGCTGATGTTCAGGCGGGCCGCCACTGCGCAAAAACTGGTAACGCCCGGAATCATCCGCGTTTCATAGCCGTCGTCCTGCAGCAGCTGCGCCAGATACGCCGCCGTCGCATAGATGGAAACATCCCCCAAATTGAGCATGGCCACATCCCGGCCCTGATCCAGATGCTGTTTCACCAGCTGCGCCGCCGTCTGATGGGCTTGTCTCTGGCGCGCACGGTCCCGGCACATGGTGAATTGCAACGGAAGAATGGTCTTATCGTCCAGGGACACCGCCTGCTGCGCAATGGACAACGCCAGCATTTCCCCGCTTTGCGTTTGAGGGGCCGCCACCACCGGGCATTGCCGCAGAACGCGAACCGCCTTTTGCGTAATCAGCTCCGGGTCGCCCGGCCCGATGCCCACGCTGTAAAAAATCCCCTTGTTCATTGTTCTGTCTCCTTCCAGTCTGCCAGCATGTCACCGGCGACGGACGTTTGCCCCAGCAGACCATATGCATTTGTAAACAACACGGCTCCCGCCCGATACGCGCCTGCCGCACGCCGAAGCAGATGGTGCTGGATCGCTTTCAAAAGACTTTCCAACACCGGGCCGCGCAGCCCCTGCTCGTCCAAAAGCGCAATGCAGGCGTCCGACGTGGCCGCATTCATCAGCGCCGTGCACAGGGAAGGCGGCGCACCGCACACAGCCGCGTGCGCACAAAATAACTCGGTTCGGCAATCCGCCCAGCGGCTGTGGGTGTTCATGATTCCACCTGCCAGTTTGACCAGCTTTCCCGCATGGCCTACCAGCAAAACATCCTGAAAGCCCAACGATGCTGCCTCATCCAACGCATCACCGATAAAATTTGAACATTTTACCACTGGCACCGACGCTTGAAAAAGCGAACCTGCCCGCAGAAAATCCTCGCCGTAATTGCCCGGCGTAAGCACGACCCGCTGCGCACCCTGGGCACGGGCCTGCCGAAGCGAAAGCGCCACCGTATCGATCAGCGCCTGCACACTCATGGGCTCCACAATACCGCTGGTTCCAAGAATGGAGATGCCGCCTTCGATTCCCAGCTGCGGATTGAAGGTTTTCTTTGCCAGCGTCTCTCCGTCGGGCACACAGATCGTCACCTGCATGCCGCCTTCCCATTGATGAGCGCGGCACACCGCCGCCACCTGGGTCTCGATCATCCTGCGCGGGACCCGATTGATGGCCGCCGCACCCACCGGCTGGTCCAGGCCCGGCCTGGTCACCCGCCCCACGCCGGAACCACCCTCTACCCGAACGCCCGGCTGCTCCGTGCGGACCACCTGAGCCTCGATTTGAATCCCGCTGGTCACATCGGCATCATCGCCGCCATCCTTTTCCACAGCGCAGCGCGCGGTTGTCCCTTCCAGAAGGCAAAACACCGGCTCCGTCTCCACGCGAAGGCCTTTGGGCGTGGTCAGCGCCAGTGCCGCGGGGGCTTTTCCGGTCAGCAGCAGCTCTGCCGCTCCCGCCGCAGCCAGAGCGGCACAAGTCCCCGTGGTGTAACCGCAGCGCAGCAGCTTTCCCGCGGACTGAATGTAGTGTTCAAACGCCATTGTCTTCCTCCGACCGCAGCATTCTTTTCAAATGGGCAGCGTACAAATCCTGTACCGATGCAAGCGCACCCAATCCTTCCATCCGGCAGCGCACGGAAATGCCGGCCTCTTCCAACCGGCTCTTCCAGCTTTCCGGGTCACTGCCCGCCATGTCGTTTTGCGCGTGGTCGCCCGCCACCAGCATCAGCGGCGCCAGCAGGACCCGGCTGCATCCGTCGCTTTGAAGCTGCGTCAGTACATCTTCCAGCGACGGCCAGCCTTCTACCGTTCCCACATAGACATGGCGGCCGCCTGCCAGCCGCAGCGCGGTCTGCAATGCGGGGTAGACCATGTTGGCAAAATGCTCGGTCCCGTGGCCCATCCATACCAATCCCTCGCCGGGCGCAAGCGGTTCCTGCAGCAGACAGCGGGCCAGCGCACACAGACTGCCGCTGTCCGCAAGCAGCGGCGGACCAAGCCGCAGACAGGAAAAGCGCTTCGAAAAAGCCGCCGTCTGCTCCTTTATTTTATCGTATTCGATGCCGTACAGCAAATGGGTGACGGCCACAGCCACATCTTCGTATCCCTGCACCGCCAGATTTTCCAATGCACTGTTTAAATCGAAAATCTGCTCTCCCCGCTGTGCCAGAAGGCGCCGAATGGTAGGGCTGGTGTACGCACGGAAAAAGGTCCGGTCCGGGGCCTGTGCGGCCAACGCCTGCTCCACGGCTTCAATTTCCCGACGGGCCCGGGGCACACTGGTGCCGAAACTCACAACCAACAGCGCCTTCTTCATACTCTCCACTCCTGTTCCAATTCTTCTACGGTGCGCGGCGCCCGCTTCAGGCCCAAAATGCGTGCGATCCGGATCAGCACAGGCTGCTCCAAGCCGCACCGGCGCAACAGTTCCTCTTGTTCAAAAATTTGGGTAGGTCCTCCATCCGCTGCCAGCGTTCCGTTGTGAAAAACCAGCACGCGGTCAGCCCAGCGCCAGGCAAAATCCACATCGTGTGTGGCGACCATCAGCGCCAGTCCCCGCCGGGACAATAGGGCCAGATATTCCTCCAGCTGACGCGCATGGACCGGGTCCAGTGAAGCCGCCGGTTCATCCAGAAGCAGAAGCTGAGGGTCCATGGCCGCCGCATCCGCCAGCGTCACGCGCTTTTTCTCCCCACCCGAAAGGGATTGCGGCGCGCGGTCCCGATAGGGCTGCAGAGCAAACGTATCCAGCGCCGCTTCCACACGCCGGCTGACCTGTGCCAGTGAAAGGCCCAGGTTGACCGGTCCAAAACTGATCTCCTCCGCCACGGTTCCCGCCAGAATCTGCACATCCGGGTCTTGAAATACAAGGCCTACACCTTTGCGAAGGGCATTCAAACTTTTCACATCACGTCCTATCGGGACACCATTCCAGAGCACCGTCCCTTTTTCCGGGCGCAGCACGCCGTTCGCCAGCAGAAAAAAGGTGGATTTTCCCGCACCGTTTTCTCCCAGAACAGCAATCCGCTCGCCTGCACGAACCGTCACGGAAAAATCCGTCAGTGCCATTCTTCCCTCTTCATACCTGTACCAGACCCGTTCAAACCGAAGAATTTCGTCCATCTTTTTCCCCTTTATCATCCGCCGCATACCAGTGCCGCGACCATTCCGCCCACAAGCAGGCAAAGTACCGCCGCATGCATCGGCCGCACAGGCTTGGGCCGGGTCCAAAACCGGATCGAACCAGTGCAGCACCGGCTCTCCATGGCGTCAAAGCAGGCCTGTGCCCGGCGAAAACTGCGCGCCAGCAAATTCCCGTATATAATACCGGTCGTGCGCACACTGCGCCGCAGTCCGCCAAAGCCCAGCCGACTGGCCGCAGCGTCCCGCATGGTTTCACACGTGGCCAGCAGCAAAAAAATATAGCGATAAATCAGCAAGGCAAGATCCACTACAACGGCGGGCGCGTGCAGCCGGCGCAGCACTTCCAGCACTTCCGGCAGCGGTGTGGACAGGCTGAGAAAATACAGGCAGCTGACAGCCCCCAGCGCACGTGCCGTCACAAGGCGCGCGGTCGCCTGTGCCGCAGCGCCAATCACCAGGTATCCCGTTCCAAACCGGATGCTGATCCATCCGCTGTCGGACGCGGAATACGTCCAAACCAAAGCCAGCGCGCTCACCGACAAAAAAGCGGCCGGAGCCGCCAGCAGCGCCTGATACGTCCGAAACCGCACGCCGCCGGCCCGGCTCAGAACCGCCAATACGATCGCCAGGCTCAACGGCGGCCAGACGGTACGCGCCATCAGGCACAAACACAACAACAGCAGGCAACTCATTGTTTTCAACATTGGGTTGACCTTTGACCAGTGTGAGTTCCGCGCCAAATGGTCCATGTGCAGCACCGCACCATGCTCATGGCGATGCAAGGCAAGCACCACCGCCAGCAATCCTCCCGTTACAACCGGGACCGGCGCCGGGAAGGCACCCACCAAAAGGCTCCAGACTGCCACAGCCGCCAGCAGTGCGGTCAGCACGGTTCCCTCTCTTCGGAAGATCCGCCAGCATATTTTTTCCGTGCTACCAGGTAACCGAAGCTGAAGGCCAAAACGCCCACACCAATTCCGGTCTGCACACAGAACAGAAGGCTTTCCAGCTCTCCGGGAATCTCCCCACCCAGCAGGCGTTCCAGGATCGGTGTAAACCACGGTTCATACTCTCCGCCCTGGATTTGCTCCACCATCTGGCTTCCTGCGTCATCACTTCCGCCGAATTCCGCCTCCGGCTGAAGCAGCAGCGGCATCACCATCAGCACCACCACCAGCGCCAACAGTATCCCAACAAGCGTTTTCTTTTTCATTGTGCGGCCTCCTTCAGAAATCCGATCTCCCGCAGTTCCGGTCTGGCATAACTTTCCATTCCCATAATCACCAATACGGTTAAAATTCCCTCTATGATCGCCAAAGGCAGCTGCGTGGGCGCGAAAACGCCCAAAAACCGAATGGTGCTGGCAAAAACCCCTCCCTGCTCCGAAGGATAGGCCAAGGCCAGCTGCAAACTGGTCACACAATAAGTGAACAAATCCCCCAGCGCCGCAGCGAGAAAAACCGCCGCCTTCCGATTCACCTGCATTTTCCGGCAAATTTGATAAATCCCCCAGGACAGCAGCGGCCCCGCAACGGCCATGCTGAAGGTATTGGCCCCCAGGGTCGTCAAGCCGCCGTGCGCCAGCAAAAGCGCCTGAAACAGCAGTACGATCAACCCCAGTACCGAAGCACAGGTCGGGCCAAATAGAAGCGCAGCCAACCCGGTCCCGGTCATGTGGCTGCAGCTGCCGGTGACGGAAGGAATTTTCAAAGAAGACACTACAAATACAAACGCGCCGCACATAGCCAGCAGTATCAGCGTCTTTCGCATCTGCTGTACTGTTGTCCGGATGTGCATCACTCCCGCTGCCAAAAACGGAAGAGACAATACACCCCAGGCCACGCAGTAATGCGGCGGCAAATACCCTTCCATGATGTGCATTGCAAAGGCGTTTTGCGGTACAAACAAAACGCCGGCTGCCACCATGGAAAACGCTAAAATTCGTTTTTCCAGTCTGGACATCCAATCATTCCTTTCTTTTGCGTGCGTCAAAAAAGGCCTTTCCCGAAATCGAGAAAGGCCCGGAAAAACCAAAGCGACCGTCCTAAAATGACGCACTTTGACTGTGTTACCCTGCAGGCGTTTGGTCCGTCCGCTGCAGGTTCCTGCCTTTTCGGCAGCGCTGCAGGGCAGGTCTTCCGGCTTGGGCATCTGCATCCGGCTTCGCCTTCCCGTGTGTACCCACAGTGGCGGATTGAAGCCGAACTTTTCCCTTACGGCGGCGGTCCCGCACAGGTTTTTCACCTGTTTCCCTATTCTCCCGGCCTTTCGCCGGGCACCTTGCAACGCTCTGTTTCATTCACAATAGCACAGATGACCTTTTGTGACAAGGGTCTGCCATGGAAATTGCATTTTTTCCTTGCCTTTTGAAACAGAATCCTGTATGATCGGTTAGTATAGACTAATCACTTTTTAGCGACCAACTCTTGGTGCGTGAATGGAGCCGCTGTTTTACTTTGTCGAAACTGCCTGAAGGAAAGGAGAAAACCTGTGCATACCAAACGTCAGCGGGCATTTTTGCTTATGACCTGTGCGACATTGATGGTCGCCCTCTTTTTCTCCATCCTTTTCATCACTCTGGAAACAGAGCACCACTGCATCGGTGACGACTGCCCCATCTGCGCCAGTTTGCAGCAGGCTGAACAAACACTGAACCTGTTGGGTGCCGCGCATGGCCCCAGTGCATGGCCGACGGCCTGTTCGGTGCAGCTTGCAGAATCCATCATCCTGTCGTGGCTTATCCTTCTGTGTGTTTCACCGGTAGCGCAAAAGGTACGAATGAACAATTAAAAACCTCCCGGACAAGAGCGCGGCTTTCGGTTTTTCCGAAGGCCTTGTGCTCTTGTCTTTTTATGCTCAATTTTAAAAATTACGGAGGTTTTCTTTTATGAAACAATGGATTTCCATGGCGTTGACCGCCCTTATATGCATCGGTATATTCAGTGGCTGTTCGTCCGGTGAGACTGTGCACGATTCTTCTTCCGGCCAGAAACTGCGTATTGTTGCCACCATCTTTCCCGCATACGATTGGGTTCGTGAAATTCTGGGCGAAGATGCCGAGCATGCGGAACTGACCCTGTTGCTGGACAGCGGCGTAGATCTTCACAGCTATCAGCCCACCGCAGAAGACATTCTGAAAATTTCCACTTGTGATCTGTTTCTCTGTGTGGGGGGCGAATCGGACCAGTGGGTCTCTGACGCACTGCGTGAATCGACCAATCCCGAACAGCAGGTGATTCAGCTGCTGGATGTTCTGGGAGACGCGGCCAAGCCGGAAGAACTTCTGGAGGGAATGGAAGAAGAACATGAACACGAGGAAGAGGAAGAGACCGAATATGACGAACACGTGTGGCTTTCTTTAAAAAACGCCGCTGTGTTCTGTCGAAAGATTGCCGACACACTGTCGGAAATAGATCCCGCTCATGCTTCTTCCTATCAGGAAAATACAGCGGCTTATTGTGAAAAACTGGCGCAGCTGGACGCTGCCTATCAGGAAGCAGCCGACAACGCCCGACAAACGGCGCTTGTGTTCTGTGACCGTTTTCCCTTCCGCTATCTTGCAGATGATTACGGATTGACCTGCTATGCAGCCTTTCCCGGCTGCTCTGCCGAGACCGAAGCCAGTTTTGAAACCGTCGCTTTTCTGGCGAAAAAAGTGGACGAGCAGAATCTTTCCTGCGTTTTAACGCTGGAAAAATCCGATCAGAAACTGGCTTTCGCGGTTCTTCAAAATACCGATGTTTCAAACAAGCGCATCCTCACGCTGGATTCCATGCAGTCCACCACTGCCGAACAGGCGCAGGGCGAACATTACCTTGCTGTCATGGAAAGCAATCTGGAAATTTTGAAACAGGCACTGCAATAAGGAGGCTCACACTTGGCGCAGATCACTTGTAAAAAACTGGCCGTCGGTTACGGCGGCCAGGCCGTTTTAAAAAATCTCAGTTTTTCCGTTCAACGTGGAGATTGCCTGTACATTTTGGGTGAAAACGGATGCGGAAAAACCACCTTAATGAAAACACTGCTCCGGCTGCTGCCACCGGTCGGTGGCAGCGTGGAGTTCAGCGACGGTTTGTCCCCGAATGACATTGGCTATCTTCCGCAGCAAACACTGATTCAACGGGATTTTCCCGCTTCTGTTTCAGAAATTGTCCTCTCCGGTTGTCAAAACCGCTGTGGGTTGCGCCCTTTTTACAGCAAGGCAGAAAAGGCGCTTGCTCACGATGCCATGGCAAAAACCGATGTTCTTTCTCTGGCCGGGCGCTGCTATCGGGAACTGTCCGGTGGGCAGCAGCAACGTGTTCTCCTTGCACGTGCGCTTTGCGCCGCCCGAAAGGTGCTCGTTCTGGACGAACCGGTTTCCGGACTGGACTCCCAAGCCGCAGCAAATCTGTATCAGCTGATTCAAGAACTTCATCGCGAAGAAGGCGTGACTGTTCTTGTGATTTCCCATGACCTTTCTGCCGCCGTGCAATCCGCCACCCACATTCTATACCTTGGACACAGCACTTTTTTCGGGACGCGCCAAGAATTTCTTCGCAGCCCCCAATGGAGTGCACTGAAAGGGGTGAGAAACCCGTGAGCGCTCTGATTCAAAAACTGGAATTCTATTTTCAGTATCCTTTCGTACAGTATGCGCTGATCGTCGGTGTTCTCATCGCTCTTTGTTCCTCACTTTTGGGCGTTACACTGGTACTGAAGCGTTTTTCGCTCATCGGGGACGGTCTTTCTCATGTGGCGTTCGGCGCCATGGCTATTGCTTCCGTCCTCCATCTGGCCAACGATTTGCTTCTGGTCCTTCCCATCACCATTCTCTGCGCCATTGTGCTTCTCTGTGCCGGTCAGAATACCCGGATCTGCGGGGACTCGGCCATCGCCATGCTCTCTGTAAGCACGCTTGCCATGGGATATCTGCTGATGAATCTTTTCGCAAGCGGCCCCAACTTATCCGGAGATGTGTGCAGCACATTGTTCGGCTCTACATCCATTCTCACACTGACTTCCGATGAAGTAGCCTTGTGCGCGGTACTATCTCTTCTGATTGTGATTCTATTTATTCTCTTTTACAACAAATTATTCGCTGTAACGTTTGACGAAAATTTTGCCCAGGCCACCGGACTCCATGTGCGGCGATCCAATCTGCTGATTGCAGTGGTCATCGCCACAGTCATTGTGCTGGCCATGAATCTGGTGGGGTCTCTGTTGGTTTCCGCACTGATCGTTTTCCCCGCCTTGTCCGCCATGCGGCTCTGCAAAAGTTTTTTATCCGTTACAATTTGTTCCGCTTTGCTTTCTGTTTTTTGTGCACTGACAGGCATCCTGATCTCCATTCTTGCGGGGACGCCGGTGGGTTCCACCATTGTAGCAACTGATTTGGGAGCCTTTTGCATTGTGTACGTGATTGCCAGGCTTTCAGGGAGGTAAAAATGAAACGCATTTTTCTTTTGCTCGCTTTGTGTTTTTTAACCGGCTGTGCGTCTGCCGCCGTTTCGGATAGCAGCTCCGCCGCGCCAGCCGATTCCAGCTCCGCCGTTTCCAGTGCGGAGAGCGCACACGCGGTGGATTACGATCTGACCGTCATGAGCAGCGACATGGTCTATGCCACCATCTACCAGATGATCACCGAGCCGGAACAATACGCCGGCAAGACAATTCGCATGCAGGGACTGTACTATGCGGCTTACGCAGAGCAAAAATTTCAATATTATCACTATTGCATCGTAACAGACGCACTGGCCTGCTGTGCGCAGGGCATCGAGTTTGTGTGGGATGACGGGAATCATGTTTATCCCGACGAATATCCCCGCGACAATGCCCCCATCACCGTACAGGGAACCTTTTCCGCACAAAAAGAAGAGACCACCGGCAACTGGTACTGCCGGCTTGAAAACGCCTCTTTGAACGTAAATGAATAAATACCGTTTCTCCATGAAAAAAAGCAGCCTCCGCAAGGAGACTGCTTTTTTGTTATCTGCGCTTAATAGAGTTTTGCGCCTGCGGGAATGTGCGGGTCCACCATCAGGCAATGCAGTTTTTCCACGCCTGCTTCGTGATGGACGGCACTGATGATCATACCGCAGGAGTCAATGCCCATCATCTTGCGGGCCGGCAGGTTGGTAATGGCGATCAGCGTCTTTCCAACCAGTTCTTCCGGCTCATATGTATCGTGAATGCCGCTCAGGATCACACGATCCGTTCCGGTTCCGTCATCCAGCACAAACTTCAAAAGTTTTTTGCTCTTGGGAACAGCCGTGCACTCCTTGACCTTTACCGCGCGGAAATCCGACTTGCTGAAAGTCTCAAAATCCACCTCATCCTTGAACAGCGGCTCAATCTCCGCCTTGGAGAAATCAATGGGAGCCGAAGAAATCAGCGGCATTTCGGAAACAACCGGTGCGGCCGTCTCGGTCTCCGCCGGGGAAACCTCTGCTTTTTCTTCCTTCTTGGGCGCTTCTGCCTTCTCCAGAGGTTTCATGGTGGGGAACAGCAGCACGTCCCGAATGGAAGCCGAATCGGTCAGCAGCATCACCAAACGGTCCACACCAAAGCCCAGACCGCCTGTGGGAGGCAGACCATACTCCAGCGCCATTACATAGTCGTAGTCCACCTGTGCCTTGCTGGCGGGCTCCAGCTGTTTGCGCTCGGCAACCTGGCGCTCAAAACGTCCCTTCTGGTCAATGGGGTCGTTCAGCTCACTGAACGCATTGCCGAATTCCGTTGCATTGATGAAATATTCAAAGCGCTCGGTGAACATGGGGTCGTTGGGTTTCCGCTTTGCCAGCGGGCTGACTTCCACCGGATAGTCGTAAATAAAGGTGGGCTGAATGAGGTTGTCCTCTACAAAAGCATCGAAGAACTCCGCCAGAATCGCGCCCTTGGTGGGGATTTCCGGCAATTCCACGTGATGCTCCTTGGCCAGTGCAACGGCCTGTGCATCCGACTCAACCTCATCAAAGTCAACACCGGAATACTTTTTCACCGCCTCTACCATGGTCATGCGCTCCCAGTGAGAGAGGTCGATCTCTTTGCCCTGATAGGACACCTGAAGCGTTCCGCACACTTTCATGGCGACCGTCTTCATCATATCCTCTACCAGGTCCATCATGCCGTGGTAGTCCGTGTATGCCTGATACAGCTCGATGGTGGTGAACTCCGGATTGTGCTTGGGGTCCATTCCCTCATTGCGGAAGATGCGGCCAACCTCATACACACGTTCCATGCCGCCCACGATCAGCCGTTTCAAATACAGCTCGGTCTCAATGCGGAGCACCATGTCCATATCCAGCGTATTGTGATGTGTGATAAAAGGCCGCGCGGCCGCACCGATCTCAAACGGCGTCAAAATCGGCGTTTCCACCTCCAGGAAGCCCTTTCCGTCCAGGTAGCTGCGCAGTTCGCGAAGGATCGCACTACGTTTTACAAAGGTCTCCTTGACGTCGGGATTCACAATCAGGTCCACATACCGCTGACGGTACCGGGTTTCGGTATCCTTCAGGCCGTGGAATTTTTCCGGAAGAGGCAGCAAGCTCTTGCTGAGCAGCACGATCTCTTTCACATGAACACTGATCTCGCCCATTTTGGTGCGGAACACAAAGCCTTTCACGCCTACAATGTCGCCGATATCAAATTTTTTGAAGGCCTGATACTCCTCCGTCCCCACGTCGTCCCGGCGGATGTACATCTGGATGTCACCCGTGCGGTCCCGCAGATCGGCAAAGCTCGCTTTTCCCATCACGCGTTTCGACATCATACGGCCGGCCATGCAAACATCCTGACCATGCTCCCCTTCGGGCACGTCCACAAAGTTTGCTTTGACCTCAGCCGCAAAATCACTCTGGGGATATTTGGTCTGCTGGAAGGGATCTTTTCCGGCTTCCTGCAGCTCTTTCAATTTCTGTCTGCGCACGGCAACCAATTCGTTGTATTCCTGCGCACTCAGCTCCTGCTCTTCCGGCTGAGCTGTTGTGTTTCGTTCTTCACTTGCCATGTTGTCCTCCCGATTCTGCCTTAATACACTGACGTGCAGTTGTAGTATAACATAAAAACAGGTGCCTGGGCACCTGTTTTTTAAAAAAAGGTCTTTTGTTGAAATAAATCTTTCAATCAGATGGCAGAACGGCTGATATCCAGAACTTCATAGCAGATCGTCGCGCCGTTGGGCAGCGTGATTTCCACCTTGTCGCCCACCGCGTGACCGATCAGCGCCGCGCCCACCGGGGACTCGTCGGAAATTTTGCCGGACAGAGGGTCCGCTTCCGTCGAACCGGTGATGTCATACTCCTCCAGCTCGCCGTCTTCGTCGCGCAGTTTTACATGGCTGCCAACGCTGACCGCATCATTGGTCAAATCATCTTCATCAATCACACGGGCGTGTTTGAGCATTTTCTCCAGAAGCGCAATGCGTCCTTCCACCATTCCCTGCTCGTTTTTGGCTTCATCATACTCACTATTTTCAGACAGATCGCCATAGCCGCGTGCAATCTTAATTTTTTCCGCCACTTCCTTACGTTTCACCGTTTTGAGCATTTCCAGCTCTTCCTCGATGGCACGCAGGCCCGCGTATGTCATTACGATTTCTTTCTCCATGGTGTTCGGTCTCCTTCATTCTAACAATATGGCATGCCATTCCAGAATGACAAGCATACAATACGAGATATTATATACATTTTATAATGGGATGTCAAGCACCTTAACATTTTTTGTGCAAATTGTGACGAAATAGCAAAAAAAGCAGCGGTAATATGAAAAAAGTTCGACCGATGTCTGTTGATATGCTCTTATCGCCCTGTTTTTGCATTGCTTCAGTGTATGCATTTTAAGTCAGCTCTATGCACACGGAAGAGGACGGCGCCCACGCAAGCCGCTTGCATGGGGCGCCGTCCCGTTCATACAAATTATTCTTCGTCCGCTTTGACATCCATAAATTTCTTCGCTTCTTCGATCACTTTTCCTTCCAGCATCGAAGGCAACGGCTCATACCGCACAAAGTCAAAAGTAAAGCTTCCGCGGCCCTGCGTCACCTGGCGCAGGTAATTGGTAAAGTCATGCATCTCGCTGACCGGCACTTCTGCGTCTACCACCTGCGTATTGTCCTCTTCCGGGTTCATTCCCAGAACACGGCCGCGGCGCTTGGTGACTTCGCCCATAATATCGCCCGTCACATCTCCGGGAACATGCGCTTTCAAGGCGCCGATGGGCTCCAGAAGGATGGGGCCAGCCTCGGGCAAAGCCGCCTTATAAGCCAGTTTCGCCGCCATTTTAAAGGCCATTTCCGAAGAGTCCACCGGATGATAGCTGCCATCCAGCAGTGTCGCTTTCAGGCCGACCACCGGATATCCTGCCAAAACGCCGTGGTGAACCGCCTCCTGCAGGCCTTTTTCAACTGCCGGGAAGAAGTTTTTGGGCACACTGCCGCCGAACACTTTTTCCTCAAAGATGAAATCGCCCTCTGTGGTGGGCTCAAATTCGATCCACACATCACCGAACTGGCCGTGACCGCCCGTCTGTTTCTTATGGCGCCCCTGTGCCTTGCATTTTTTCCGAATGGATTCGCGGTATGCAATGCGCGGTTCCGTCAGGCTGACTTCCACACCAAATTTGCTCTTCAATTTGGCGCACACAACGTCCAGATGCTGCTCGCCCAAGCCGGAGAGAATCTGCTGCACGGTTTCCGTATTAATGGCATAACCGATGGTGGGATCTTCCTCCATCAAACGCTGCAGCGCGCCGCTGATCTTGCTCTCGTCGCCTTTCTGTTTGACTTTGATCGCCATAGACAATGTGGGCGTGGAGAAGACCGGAGCGGGGAATGCCACGACCCGGCTGGGAGCGCACAGCGTATCGCCTGTTTTTGTGTTGGCCATTTTGGTGATCGCACCGATATCGCCCGCACCAATGGACGTAATGTCGGTTTGCTTTTTGCCTTTCAGCGCCACCAGTTTTCCAAGGCGCTCCGGCTCGCCGGTCCGGCTGTTCACCACCGAACTGTCAGCCTTCAATTCGCCTGCAACTACTTTTACATAGCTCAGTTTTCCCACAAAGGGATCTGCCACGGTCTTGAAGACGTAGGCGCACAGGGGCGCATCGGGCACGCAATCCACTTCCACGGGGTTACCGTCCCGGTCGGTGGGGAACAGCCGGACCGGCGAGCCGGAGCGCCTTGGAAAACTGGTGGCGCTGAAAGGCAAAAAGCAAGCCGATATTACGTCCATTGGTGCGGGCGATATCGGTGCGATCACCAAAATGGCCAACACAAAAACAGGCGATACGCTGTGCGCTCCCAGCCGGGTCGTGGCAT
>CALXIP010000114.1 GCA_944388395.1 uncultured Ruthenibacterium sp. | reverse complement strand
CCGAAGCCAAAGGCGACGTGTGAATCGCAATCACCAGGACCGCAGCCGGAATGCGAAAGGCATCCAGTGCAGGGAACTTTTTTTCGCTCATGCCCGCCACCTCCAGACGGTCAGGATAAAGCCGCCGCAGTTATCTCCGGACACTTGTACCAGGCCGTCGGGCACGTCCGCCACGGTTTTCGCACCGCTTTCCGGAACGTAAAATACCGTTGCCTGCACTCCGCCGAGTTCAAGGGTTACCGGTCCCTGTTTCAAAAAATCTGAATACTCCTCAAGGCACAGATCCCGGCTCTCCAAAATCTGTGCATGGGGCGCTCCCACATAACGAAAATGCCAGGGTTCTTCCGCAATTCCGGTTTGCTGCCGCTTATGCGCGCGGTATCGCTGTACAAATCCCCAGCGCACCGCCTGCGTGCGAAAATCCCGGCACACTCCCTCCTGCGGAAAATCCGGACGGATAAAATCAATGGACTCCGCCGCTTTGCCCAGATCGATGGCCAGACCGGTCTGATGCTCGCTGCAGCCGGGATGAGCTACATAACTCTCGGTGAAGCGGGCGCCTTCTTTGCGCATGGTGTCATCCCATATCTTTTTCTGTTCCTGCGCACTGCGCCATCCGGACACCGGAACAATGGTTTCCCGGCCGCCCACCAGGCGGACACACTCATTGAAAGCAACGGCAGCATGCCGCTCCATCTGCACGCCGTTTCCCACATTTATCAGTTCGATTTTTTGTGAAGAGCGCAGCGGATGCTGCCGGTTGACTACCAGCAGCGTGCCCTCCCTCACCTGTTCGCGCAGCAATACCATCCGTCTCATCTTTCCAGCCCCAGTTCCACCAGATTGCCTACTAAAGCGTCAAATTCGATTCCCGCGCCCTTCATCATATTGGGATACCGACTGTGTGCGGTAAAACCGGGGATCGTATTGATTTCATTGAATACGATTCGCTTGTCCGGGGTGAAGAACAAATCCACACGGGCAAACACACGGCACCCCAGCGCCCGGTACAACGTTCTGGCTGCCTGCTGCACCCGACAGGTATCTTCTTCTGACAGCCGGGCCGGACAGTGGATCTGCGATGTTTTCAGCGTATATTTTTCCTCATAATCAAAGAATCCGCCAGACAGTTCAATTTCATCCACAAGGCCGGTGAACAGTGTTTCATTTCCCATCACCGCGCAGCCTACCTCGAACCCTTTTATTTCCTGCTCCAGCAAAATCCGGTCATCGTGCTCACACGCGGCGTTTACCGCCTGGTGCAGTCCATCCGGACCGCTTACACGGGTGATGCCGAACGAAGAACCGGAGCGAACCGGCTTTACAAACAAGGGCCATCCGATTCGAAGTGCCGCGCGTTCGATTTCCGCAAAAGAAGCGTCCCGCCCAAACGCCGCGCTGGCCGGCACTTCGATCCCCGCCAGCGCCGCCAGTTTGTGGGCACGGTCTTTGTCCATGCACAGCGCGCTTGCCAGTGTGCCGCATCCGACCAGCGGAATTCCCGCCAGTTCCGCCAGCCCCTGCACTGTTCCGTCCTCGCCGTTTTTTCCGTGAAGCACCGGAAAAAGCGCATCAAACGAAAAGCTCATGCGATGGTCCGCATCCACAATCAGCTTGTGCTCTCCCCGATTCAGAGAAAGTGTACAGGGACTGCAGAACAGCCGGTTGGCACACCAGCTTCCGTCAGCGATTTTTTCCAACGGACCATGATAGTACAGCCACTCACCCTGCCGGGTGATGCCCACGCTCAGCGCCGCATAGCGGCGTGCGTCCAGATGCGTCAACACAGCAAAGGCCGACTGCAGCGAAACCTCATACTCTGTGGAACATCCACCAAACAAAACAGCTACAACCGTTTTTTCCATTGCAAAAACTTCCTTTCAGCGCACAAAGGCGGCGCTTTGATTCGATGCCTTTATGGTATCAAATCAAAACGCCGCTTCTTTTTCAGCTTTCCTACTTCTTCAAAAAGAAATTCTTGCAAAAATCTTACAGGGTCGGATCCTGCATTGCCGCCGGGACTTGCCCATATGCCGCAAACGCGGTATACTGAGGATGTATTTTTACTTTGAACCGATTAGGAGGGACCGACAGTGAAACGGACAGACTATATTTCCTGGGATGAATACTTCATGGGCATCGCGCTTTTGAGTGCTCAGCGTTCCAAGGACAACTCCTCTCAGGTTGGCGCCTGTATTGTGAGCCGGGATAACAAAATTCTTTCCATGGGATACAACGGAATGCCCATTGGCTGCCTGGATGACGATATGCCCTGGGAGCGCGAGGGCGAGCCTCTGAAGACAAAATACATGTATGTATGCCACGCTGAATTAAACGCAATTCTGAACCATGCATCCGGAACCGGAAGCCTGCGGGGCGCACGCATTTATACCACGCTGTTCCCTTGCAACGAATGCGCCAAGGCGCTGATTCAGAGCGGGATCTCGAAAGTGATTTACTACAGCGACAAGTACGCAGACACAGATTCGGTCAAAGCATCCAAACACATGTTTAATCTGGTAGGCATTGAATATGAACCCTACCAGCCCACCGGCCGCAGTGTCACCCTTCCTTTATAAAAAAGAAAAGCTTCGGGTCCATCCGACCCGAAGCTTTTTTCTTTACAAACGTGCTTCGTTCCACTCTTCGTACAGCTTTTCCGCCTGTCTGGCCATCTGTTTCAGCTCTTTGTTGGGCCGTCCGCCGGCGCCCTGCACCAGCAGTTCCAGTTTTTTCACAGCAGTCATCAGCTCGTTGAAAGCAGCCAGCGCACGCGGATCCCTGCCAGCGGGCGCCTTCTGGCGCGCCACACCTTCGGTGCGCACCACAAAAGTCCCTCGGGCAAGGTCGTAAGAGGTTCCGCTGTAAGGCGCCATGGCCACATAGCCCAGTTCTTCACACAGGCAGCGAACAAACGCCACACAGCTTTCATCGTCGCCATGGTTGATGAAAACCTGCGCCGGTTTCGGTTCAAAATTGCCAAGCCAACGAATCAGGCCGTTTTTGTCTGCGTGGCCGCTGACACCGGCCAGCACCCGGATTTCGGCGTTCACCGCAATCTCTTCGTCAAAAATCCGAACATGTTCAGCACCTTCCACCAGCGCACGGCCCAGCGTTCCTTCCGCCTGATATCCCACAAACAGGATGGTGTTTTCCGCATGCCAGAGGTTGTGTTTCAGATGATGACGCACACGGCCTGCATCACACATACCGCTTGCCGACAGAATCACCTTGGGCGCCAGGTCCAGATTGATTGCCTGAGAATCCTCTTTGGACAGGCTCATCTTCAACCCGTCAAACCACAGCGGATTGATGCCCTTTTCCAGCAGTGCGCGCGTTTCTGCATCCAGATTCTCCGCCGGGCACTGCATGAAAATTCCGGTTGCCTCATTGGCCAAAGGACTGTCCACATACACCGGGAAAACATCGTGCCCATGAACGAGCCCTTTCTCCTTGATTTCCCGGATGAAATAAAGCATCTCCTGCGTGCGCCCTACGGCGAAAGACGGAATGACCACTGTTCCGCCCCGGTCAAAGGTCGTCTGCAAAATTTCAGCCAGCGAACCGATGTAATCCGGGCGTTCTCCGTGCAGGCGATTGCCGTATGTGGATTCCAGAACCACATAATCCGCCTCGCGCACAGGCTGCGGGTCATTGATGATGGGCTGGTTGATGTTTCCCACATCGCCGCTGAACACAATCTTTTTCTGAACATCCCCTTCGGTCAGCCACACTTCAATCGCGGAAGACCCCAGCAGATGACCGATGTCTGTAAAACGAATGGACACATTTTCAGAAACCTGAATCTGCTTTTCATATGGGCAGGGCCGAAACTGTTTCAGAACCCCTTCTGCGTCTTCAAGCGTGTAAAGAGGCTCCACCTCCTGCCGGCCGGCGCGGCGTGATTTCCTGTTTTTCCATTCGGCCTCGCTCTCCTGAATGTGCGCACTGTCCCGCAGCATGATCTCGCACAAGCTGTCCGTGGACTCGGTGGCGTACACCGTACCGCGGAACCCTTTTTTATACAGAAGCGGCAAATGGCCGGAATGGTCGATGTGCGCGTGGGTCAGCAGGACAAAATCCACGCGGGATGCCTCTACCGGAAGAGGTACGTTTTCAAACCGGTTGACTCCCTGTTCCATACCACAATCCACCAGAAATACCGTCTGGCCAACTTCCACGAGAGTACAGCTTCCCGTCACTTCATGAGTTGCTCCGATAAATGTGATCTTCATGCGCACACTCCTCCTTTTGGATTCATTTCTGTTTTTATTGTAACACGCTTTTTTCTGCTGCGCCATGGGCTGGACAACGCAAAAGGGCGGATTTCCATCCGCCCTTTTGCTTATTCATTCAAAAGATACCGTTCCACCGCTGCAGCGACGCCGTCTTCATCGTTGGACAGCGTAATTGCGTCAGCCGCTGCTTTGGCCTCCGGCTGCGCGTTGGCCATGGCCACGCCCAGTCCCGCATACTGCAGCATGGGCATGTCGTTCAGCCCGTCTCCGCAGGCCATCAGCTGTTCCCTTTTCAGCCCCAGCTGGTTTAAAAGGCGCTCCAGTGCCGCACCCTTCTCAATACCCGGCGGCGTTGCCTCCATGAAAAACGGTTCCGAACGGAAAATGTTCAGCACACCTTTGAAACGCTCCTGCGCCACAGGTACAAGGCCGGCCAGATAGTCGCCCTCGCCGGTCAGCAAAAACTTTGTCACCGGGTAGGTGACTTCTTCTGCCAGGTCCTTCACACCGATGGCCGGGACATG
>CALXIP010000113.1 GCA_944388395.1 uncultured Ruthenibacterium sp. | reverse complement strand
AATTTTATGCACGGCATGTCCTTTTGGACATGCCGTTTTTTGTTGCATAAAAAAGCCGCCGGCCAAAGAGCCGGCGGCTTTTCTCTATTGTGTTTTGCGATTATCAGCGATCGTCATCATCCAAATCATCATCGGAATTCATATCCAGTTCACTATACTCATCCGAAGGATCCGAATCATCTTCGTCGACATAGCGAGGATACTCTTCGTATTCCTCATACCCGGAATCCGATTTCTTTTTGCGCACCGCCATAACAATGATGACTGCTGCAATCGCCGCCACCAGGAGTGCAATGACAATCAGCAAAATCGTAGGCACTTTGCCATTCTTATTCTGGGTTGGCGCAGTCGTGCTGTCAGAAGATGCGCTGGAACTGGGCGCACTGCTGGACGAAACAACCGGTGCACTGCTGGACGAAGAAGAGGATGTCGAAGACGAAGACGAACTCTTGTCCGAAGAAGAAGAACTGCTGGAAGAAGCCGCTTTCACCGGACGAAATGTGACCGTCAGCGAATGCGGACCAGATACGTTTTCAAACGTATAGCTGGTACGCGAGCCGAAGTCTGTCACGTCCACGCGTACATTGGCCACTTCATATCCTTTTTTGGGGGTAAAGGTAAAGGTCTGGTTACTGCCTGCTGCCGCCTGCATGCTGGTGGGGCTGACCGTTCCGCCCTCACCGGCGATGACCTCAATGGAATACGTTCCGGGATTGGACGGCGCCGGGGTGCTTGTTCCCGCCTTTTCGGTAAAGATGACCGTGCACTGCGAAACCGCATCCTGGTAGCGAGCATCCCCTTTTACGCGTGCGAAGCAATAGTACGGTGTTCCCGCTTTCAAGCCGGTAAATGTGGTGCCAGCCTGCCAGTTTGTCACGGCATTGCTGTCGTTTTTCTCGCACACGCCATACTCAACCGTACCGCCGCCTGCTCCGGGTGCAGCTGCCTCCAGGACAATGCTGTCCGCTCCGCCTGCTTTTCCCTTGGGCGCATTCATGGTGCGCGCAGCCTTTTTCACAGTGACGCTGCTCCCCTCGGAAATCGCGTCCTGGTACTGGGTATCTCCCGTCACGCGGGCAAACACATAATAAGTGGTATCTGCCGTCAGATTTTCAAACGCTGTTCCCGTTTGCCACTGTGTTACTTTGTCTGCTTTGTTCTCCGTGGCAATGCCATATTCGATTACGCCGCTTCCTGCGCTGGGAACAGCTCCGCTCACTTCCACACGGCAAACGTCCTTGGCGGTCGCCGTCGGTTTCGACAGCGTGCGGGAAGCCTTGGGAACCACAATGGGGCCTGTGGAAGAATAGGCCTGACAATATTCCGGGTCACCGCTCACGCGAGCAAACACATAATAGGCAGTATCTGCCGTCAGCCCCGTAAAAGTGGTTTCCTGCTGCCACTTTGCTACTTTGGACGCATCATTTTCCGTTGCGACACCATATTCCACTGTACCGCCGCCCGCACTGGGAGCCACCGTCTGCAGAGACAGGTCCAAGTTGGTGCCAATCTGCACCACCGGAGCGGGAAGAGAACGAGTGATTTCGGTTACGCGAAGGGGACTTCCCGCACTCTGCCCGGGCATTGCCTCACCGGTCATCGCGCCAAAGTCCACATAAATCACAGTGTCCCCGACGGTGAAGCCCGCATCTGCACCACAGCGCTCTACCGTCAATTCGGCAGTGGCTTTCTGCCCGCTGACCACCGCTTCCGCTGTGCCGAGCTTTACGCCTTGTCCGCCGATCTCCCCCATCCAGAACGTAGCTGTGCCATTGGATGTACCCGCAGGTACACGCGCCACCGCCGTGATCTTCAGCCCGTCTGCGAAAGTAAGCTCACTTGCGGACAAAGTCACTTGGATCTGGGCATCTGTAACAGGGGCGTTTCCTGCCGGCTGCGTCCCCTTCCACTGACCGTAATTATAAATCGTACCCTGGTTTTTCACTACGCCGTTGTTCTGCACCTGAACCGATTTTGCAACGGTTAAACTGGCGTTCTGGGAGATGTTCAAAGTCTCTCCCTTGTCAATCGTCAGATTCTGCGAAAGAATCGGCGTACCGTACACCGTGCCGGCCTCTTCTTCAAACAGAATGCCGTTCCAACCGGATGTATCTTTTTTGCAGATAATTTCCTGCGTACGTGCCACACCCTGGAAAGAGGCATCCAAACCGAATGTTCCGGTTCCGTCAATCATCCCGGCATCCAGTGCACCAGTCCCTGAAAGCAGAAGCCGGGCTTTTTGACCAACATCTGCTCCTTCATTCAGAAGGTTTGAACCGGACAGTGAACAGGTCACGCTGGCACCGTCTTCCACTGTCAGCGCAAAGGTATCCGCCTGATCGATCGAGATGCTCACGTCTTTCAGTACGAGCTCCGCCTGTACTCCATCCGCCACGCAAATCGCCGCTTTGGGCGCATCTGCCGATGCATTTTCCAAAGAACCTTTCCAAGTTCCCGTTATCTCGTAAGAACCATTTTCACTGATAACCAGCTGGCCGTTTTCATCTTTCTGCACGCCAGCCGTATTTCCTGCAATACTCAATCCGTTTTCCTGGATCGTTTTGGGCTGATCCGCCCAGGCCGCAGTTCCCAGGCAGGCCGCAAGCATCATGCCCGCCGCCAACGCAGCCGCTTTTTTTATCCAGCTTTTCACCATACGACACATCCCCTTTCCAAGAGCGTCTTTCTACTTATAATACGCGACAATCTTCGATTTTCTTTCAAACGCTGTAAAAGAAAGAAATGCTGGCATGACAATAGCATACCAGCATTCTGTATCCAAACTTTATCCGCGCTGGGCCAAAGGCACGTATTCAACCCGTTCGGACACATTCATATAAGCCGGACGGATGATTTTTCCTGCATTGATCAGCTCTTCAATGCGATGCGCGCTCCAGCCGGCAATACGGCTGATGGCAAAAATCGGAGTATACAGTTCCAGCGGAAGGTCCAGCATACTATACACAAAGCCGCTGTAGAAGTCAATGTTGGCCGCCACGCCTTTGTAAATGCGCCGCTCTTCCCCAATCACTTTCGGTGCCAGCCGCTCCACCGCGGCATACAGTTCGTATTCTTCGTGGCGCTGCTTGGCATTGGCCAGATCTTCTACGAAATGGCGGAACACATTGGCACGGGGATCGCTGAGCGAGTAGACCGCATGGCCCATTCCATAAATCAGGCCAGCCTTGTCAAAAGCCTCTTTATGAAGCAAAGCGCGCAGATAAGCTTCAATCTGCTCTTCGTCCTTCCAATCTGTGACAGTTGCCTTCATATCCTCGAACATCTGCACCACCTTGATGTTCGCACCGCCGTGCTTGGGGCCCTTCAGGCTTCCCAACGCCGCAGCGATGGTGGAATAGGTGTCCGTACCCGAAGAGGTGACCACATGTGTGGTGAATGTGGAGTTATTGCCGCCGCCGTGCTCTGCGTGCAGCACCAGTGCCAGATCAAGGATTCTTGCCTCAAGCTCGGTGTACTTGGAGTCCGGACGCAACGTGTAGAGAATGTTCTCCGCCGTGGAGAGCTCCGGCTGCGGATTGTGAATGTACAGGCTGGCATCCTTCACATAATGATTGTATGCCTGATAGCTGTACACTGACAGCATGGGGAACAGTGCAATCAGCTGCAGACTTTGCCTCAGCACATTATCGATGCTGTTGTCGTTGGCGCGTGAATCGTAGCTGTACAGCGTCAGCACACTGCGCGCCAAGGTGTTCATCATGTCTGCGCTGGGCGCTTTCATGATGATATCCCGCACAAAGTTGGTGGGAAGCGAACGGTAAAACACCAGCTGTTTTGTGAATTCTTCCAGCTGTTCTTTGGTGGGCAGCGTTCCAAACAGCAGCAGATATACGGTTTCTTCAAAGCCAAACCGTTTTTCCTTGATAAACCCGCGAACGATCTCCTCTACGTCTACACCGCGGTAAAACAGCTTTCCTTCGCAGGGAGTCTTAACGCCATCCACCACTTTGAACGCCATGATCTCGCTGATTTCCGTAAGGCCGGTCAGCACGCCGTTTCCGTTCAAATCCCGCAGGCCGCGCTTCACGTCATACTTGGTATACAGTTCCGGATCGATCCGGCCGTGCTCCTGGCATTGCTTGCTCAACGCCTGAATTTCGGGTGTAATTGCAGAATAATCGATGCTCTTGTCGATGGGCATTCTGATCGCCTTCCTTTCCTCTCATCCTCTTCTAAATCAATCTATATTAAATTTTATTATAGCACAAAATACAGCGGCATTTGTTAATTTTTTTACAACATTTTCGCCTTTATGACGGGCCAGCGCCAAGAATTCGAATCGCACTGGACGTTCCGAGCCTGTCCGCCCCCAACGCAACGAACCGTTCCATATCTTCGCGCGTACGAATTCCGCCTGCCGCCTTGATCTTGCAGCGCCCGCGCACTTTCTCTGCAAACAGTGCAATGTCTGCGAAAGTGGCTCCGCCTGTGGAAAAGCCGGTGGACGTTTTTATGTAGTCTGCGCCTGCCTCACACACTACATCGCACATAACGCCCTTTTCTTCTTCTGTCAAAAGGCAGGTTTCCACGATCACTTTGAGCGTATGTTCTCCGACCGCCTGTTTCAAAGCTCGGATCTCATTTCGCACATAGTCAATGTCACCCATTTTCAGGCGGCCGATGTTGATCACCATGTCAAATTCGCTGCACCCGTCTGCCAACGCCTGCTGGGCCTCGGCGATTTTGGCCTGTGTCGTGGTGGCCCCCAAAGGAAAACCAATCACCGTACACACCGGTACACGTCCCTGCAAATAGTCACAGGCCTGCCGGACATAGCACGGATTGATGCACACCGATGCGGTGTGAAACCGGACTGCCTCATCGCACAAATTTTGGATCTGCTCCCAAGTTGCCTCCGGTTTGAGCAGCGTATGATCTACTTTTTTAAACAATTCCTCTGCGTTCATCATTCTTTCCCCCTCGCAATTATAAAAGAACCGGCGGTTCAGGCACAGCCTGAAAATACCGCCGGTTTTTGTCATCCGACCTGCTGCAGGACCACTGCCGACAGCGGAAGTTCCGTGACCGCAACGGGATTGCCTTCCCCGTTGGTATCCTTCACGATCCCTGTGGCGATATTTCCTGTATTATTCGCCAGAGCGGCATAAACCGCATCGTAGTCCTTTTGCGTGAATGTATCGAATTTAGAAGTCTCCATGGAAAGCTGCACGCCGTTGTTCGACGCATCGTAAACCATTGTCTGACCGCCCTGCAGCTGCTCATCGTAAGCAGCAGCAATCATATTGTAAACTGCCGTGCTCAAATTTTTGGTTGCACTGCTCAAAATCACATCGGACTGCGCAGACCAGTCTACATCCGCCCCGATCACTTTTGCTCCGACATTTTCCGCTGCCTTGATGACGGATTGTGTCATGGTTCCTCCGCAGGCAAAAATGCATTCGGTGCCTGCTCCGTACCAGCCGGCCGCCAGAGACTGCGTGTCATTGCTTTCCTCAAAACTGCCTGTATACGCATACTGAACAGTGACAGACCCGGCTGCCATTCCCATCTGCTGCGCAGCATATTCCGCGCCCTGAACAAACCCATAGCCATAACGCACAATGCCGGGCTGAGCCTTTCCACCCAAAAAGCCGAGCTGCGTCATTCCCTCTTTTACCGCGGCATACCCCGCCAGGAACCCTGCCTGTTCTTCGGCAAAAACCACGCCCACGGCGTTTTGTGCATCCGAAGCAGCTTCGGTGCCATCAAACGGGTCCCCGTCTAAAAGGATAAAGACCACATTCGGATATTGCGCCTGTGCGGCGGCCACCGCATCTTTCATTTCATACCCCACCGCAACGACCACCATTGCCCCGCCTTTTACGGCCAGGTCAATGGCGTCCGAATAAGCCTGCGTGGTTCTCTCCACCGGTTTGTATGAAAGTTTGGAAATGCTCATTTCCTCGGCGTATTTTACCAGGCCTTCCCATGCGCCCTGATTGAATCCCTGATCTGTCACTTCACCGCCGTCAGTGACAAGTGCCAACTCCGCTTTCTGGGACCCGCAGCCCGCCAGAACCGTCATCGCCAAAGCAATGGCCAGCACGCATGCCAGCAGTTTTTTCATAGCGTCAGCTCCTTTTCCGCGTTTTGGGCAGCGCGGCAAAATCAAAACACCCGCCACATCGGGCGGAGGCAACTACAGATAGTATAACAAAATTACAAAAAGATTGCAATCCCGGCCACTTTTTTGTGACCAGTGGCAATCAGCGAACTTTTTCGGGTCCAAATCCCAGTGGAAGCAGCTGTCCCAATGTACAGCGCGTAAAATGCTCTTCGTCCCGTGCCAGAAGCACCAGAAGATCTTCTTGGCAAAACTCGTACAGAGCCTGGCGGCACACTCCGCAGGGAGAGGGCTGTGCGTCCGCCCAATCTTCCTTTCCGCCCACGACCGCAAGTGCCCGAAAAGAACGGCGTCCTTCACTGACCGCCTTAAACAACGCCGTTCGCTCGGCGCAGTTTGTCACAGAGAAACTGGCGCACTCCACATTGCATCCGGTGTAGATCGTTCCGTCTTCTGCCAAAAGTGCCGCCCCCACCCGAAAGCCGGAATAGGGTGCGTATGCATTGTTTCGCGCAGCAAGCGCCGCACGGATCAACGTCTGCTCATCCACCT
>CALXIP010000112.1 GCA_944388395.1 uncultured Ruthenibacterium sp. | reverse complement strand
CAGGGCATTCGTCATTAAATGATACAATGTCTCCGCGAGTTCGGCTCTGCTGCATCGCCGCTTTGCGTTTCGATCCCAAATCAAGACGCTCATCAAGCCGCCGATGATGAAATACAGGACTTCCTCGGGGTCCAGCGCACCGTCCGTATTGTTAATCAGCCGATTGAGATTCGGAACGTCAAGATTCGCCGCGATTATCTGGGTGGCAAGACCCGAAAGGAAATTGTTGTAGTAGACTGCCTCCAGGAAATCTGACTGGTCCTCCCGGAACAGAAGAAATTGCTCTAGCTTCTGCACCGGAGACGCATCCGACGAAAAGCCATGCTGGATCTGGAAGCGGCTGTAGTCGTCTTTCCACACATCGAAACGGTATTGGATCACATCCGTGAGCGTGTCGAAATACCGGTAAAAGGTGCGGCGCGGAATTTGTGCTTTTTGGCAAAGGGAACAGATACTGATATCGTCCAACTTGTTCTTGCGAAGCATTTGAAACAACACATCACTGATATAGCGCTGCCGCTGAGCCGATTGCCGGGTTTTACACATTTTGTACATCGCACGTTCCTCCGCATTCCACATCAAATTCAAAACGACCATCTTATCCGGCAGGCAGGGCCAATCCGCCCTGTCCAACCCCTCAGCGGAATCCGTCTCGTTGATATGCTTTCATTGTATCCTTTCTCCTCAAAAATTTCAAAACCCGATCGCTGCCTTTCCGCATCATGGCTTTATTGCACACTGTTTGGAAAAGGAGCCGATGAAGCAGCAAAGACCGCTTTGTGTACCGCGGTCCTGCTTTGACTTTTTACACAATTTCCTCTTGTTTCAAAACGCGATCTATAGTAAAATTATTAGTAATCATTCGGGGGTGAACATGAAATGTTTTACCCTTCTTACGGAACGGAGCAATCACCATGGCGACACTGAAAGACATTGCGGCCCTTGCGGGCGTATCTTCGGCCACCGCGTCCCGGGTTCTGAATCAGGACCCCTCCCTCAGCGTTACGGAACAGACCCGTCAGCGGGTATTGGACGCGGCCCGGGAATTGGGGTATCGGACGGTTCAGCAGCGCTATCAGGCGGTCAAAATCCCGGAGAACACCGGCGACCGGGCGCAGCCCGAAAATGCCGAAAAGCGCATCGGCATTGCCCAGATGTTTGAAACCGAGCAGCTGCTGGAAGACATTTACTACATGCTGCTGAAAAACCTGCTGGATGAGGCCTGCTTTGAAAAGCGCTGGTCCACGGTGATGCTGTTTCGCAACGAACAGCACCACTTTGTAAAAAACGACGAACTGCCTTTGGACGGCATTGTGGCCATCGGCCGCTTCACCCAGAGTGAGATCGACGATTTTCACGCGCTCACCGACAACATTGTGTTTCTGGACTCCTCTCCCGACGAGGAAAAATATTGCAGCATCGTGCCCAACTACCGTCTGGCGGTCCAGCAGGTTCTCCACTGCTTCTGGGACCACGGCTACCAGAAAGTGGCGTATCTGGGCGGCGTGCGCACCTTTGGCGCCACCAAAAACCTGACGGTGGATCCCCGATTCTATTATTATAAAAACTCCCTTCTGGAACGGTCGCTGTTCGACTCCGATCTGGTGATCGACTGCGAGATGAATTCCGCCAGCAGCTATACCGCCATGAACGAATACCTGAGGCAGGGCAAACCGGTTCCCGAAGCGATCTTCGCCGCCAGCGACGTGGTGGCGCCCGGCTTGCTGAAAGCCTTGCGGGAACACGGAATCTCCATCCCCGAACAGGTGGGCGTCATCACGTTCAACAACACCAGCCTGTCCCAGTTTTCCGAGCCGCCGCTGTCTTCGGTGGATGTCTTTCTGCGGGAAAACGCAGAGGCCGCCGTCTTCTGCATGGAGCTGCTCTGGCAGAAAAAGACCCACCCCAAACAGATCATCATCTCCTGCCGGCTGGAAGAGCGCGGCAGCGTGCACAACAAGTGAACAAAACCCTGCATGCAGAAGAGAAATCTCTTCTGCATTTTTCATAAAATCCAGTAATTCTTCTAGTGAATGTTTTACTAAAATTTTAAGTAAATATGCTGACGCCCTTCTGACCGAATGCTATCTTTTATAATAGAAAGCACAAAAGGCAGGGGAACATTATGAGCATTGAGGTCAGCGAAAGCAAAGACGTATTCCTACTCAGCACAAACTCCACCAGCTACGCCTTCGGAGTGGACGATCAGGGGCTGCTCCGTCACTTGTACTGGGGCAGAAAGCTGACATCCGTGGCGGATTTGGAGATGCCGCCGCTTACCGAAGTTTCCACCAACGACCCCGTGTTTGAGATCACCCGGGAGGAATTTCCCGTGCATGGCGGGCTGCGGCACAAAGAGCACTGCCTGAAGGTGATTTTTGCGGACGGCACCCGGGAGCTGGTGTACCAGTACTGCGGATACGATGTGACACAAAGCGAGGAGCAAGAGGAACTGATCCTTCATCTGAAGGACGAACACTATGCCTTCTATGTGGATCTGCACTATGTGCTGCACCCCGCTTACGATTTGATGGAGCGCAGCGCCGTGATCCGCAACGAGATGTCCGACCCCATCCAGGTGGAAGAGCTGTACAGTGCTCAGTTCCATATTCCCTACGAGAACCTGAACTTTTCCAATGTGCACGGCCACTGGGGCGCCGAGGAGCAGCGCTTTACCCAGAAGGTCAGCTACGGAAAGATCGTCATTGAAAACCGGCGGGGCATTTCCGGCCACAACCACAACCCCTACTTCATTCT
>CALXIP010000111.1 GCA_944388395.1 uncultured Ruthenibacterium sp. | reverse complement strand
TTTGCGCACAGCCTGCACCGCATGTATAATTTGTATGCAGAAAGCCATGGATGGAAGACAGAAGTTCTCAGCCTGAGCGAGACAGAACTGGGCGGCGAAAAAGAAGTCAGCTTTTCCGTGGAAGGAGAAGGCGTGTACAGCCGGCTCAAATTTGAGAGCGGGGTTCATCGCGTGCAGCGCGTTCCGGAAACAGAAACGCAGGGACGGGTGCACACTTCAACGGTGACGGTGGCCGTTCTGCCCGAAGCAGAAGAGGTGGACGTAGAGATCAATCCCTCGGACTTGAAAATTGATACGTTCCGTTCTTCGGGGGCCGGAGGTCAGCACATCAATAAGACTTCTTCCGCTATTCGGGTGACACACCTGCCTACGGGAATGGTGGTGGAATGCCAGGATGAGAGAAGTCAGTACAAAAACAAGGATAAGGCGCTGAAGGTTCTGCGCAGTCGTCTTTTGGCGCGCAAGCAGGCGGAATATGACGCAGAGTACGCGGCTCGCCGGAAAAGCCAGGTGGGAACAGGAGATCGTTCGGAGCGGATCCGCACTTACAATTTCCCGCAAGGACGGCTGACGGACCACCGGATTGGATTGACGCTGTACAAGCTGGATGCAGTGATGAACGGTGATCTGGACGAGGTCGTCGAGGCATTGGTCACTGCAGACCAGGCGGAAAAACTGAAAGCCGCTTCAGGAGATGAATGATTTGAAAACACAATTATTACCGGCCTCTCAAGATGCAGTGGACCAGGCGGGGGAGCTTTTGCGCCAGGGCGAAGTTGTGGCGATCCCCACAGAGACGGTTTACGGGCTTGCGGCCAGCAGCCTGAATGGCGAGGCGGTCAAAAAAATTTTTTCGGCCAAGGGACGCCCGCAGGACAATCCTCTGATTTCGCATATTGCGGATCTCAGCATGTTGGAGATGGTCGTGCGAGATGTCCCGCAGGCGGCGTATCGTCTGGCAGAGGCTTTTTGGCCGGGCCCCCTGACCATGATCCTGCCTCGAAGCGAACAGGTGGCAGATGAAGTGTGCGCCGGCCTTGAGACGGCTTCTGTGCGCATGCCCAGCCATCCGGTGGCACAAGCGGTGATTCGGGCTGCGGGGGTTCCGCTGGCGGCGCCTTCCGCCAATTTGTCCGGAAGCCCGAGTCCGACCACTGCCCAGGATGTGTTTGCCGATATGAACGGAAAAATTCCTCTGATCCTGGATGGAGGTGCCTGCGAAGTGGGGGTTGAGTCCACGGTGGTTTCCCTGGCAGGACCGAAACCGGTTTTGCTTCGCCCGGGTTATATTACAAAGGAACAGCTGGAACAGGTGCTGGAATGTGAAGTGCTGCTGGCTGATGCGGTGCTTCATCCGCTGAAGCAGGGCGAGAAAGCCGCTTCTCCGGGCATGAAGTATAAGCATTACGCCCCCAAGGCGGAGGTCACCATTCTCAAGGGTCCCTTTTCCGCATATGTTTCCTATGTGGAAAAGCATTGCGAACCGGGTACCTTCTGCCTTTGTTTCGCAGGAGAGGAGAACAGTTTGCCCTGTCCCTGTGTGCTCTACGGGCATGAAAAAGATCCCGCCGAACAGGCGCAGCGTCTCTTTTCTGCATTGCGGGAACTGGATGCACGCGGTGCCGAACGGGTCTATGCCCGCTGTCCGGAAGAAGGGGGCATCGCATTGGCTGTGTACAATCGGCTTTTGCGAGCGGCGGCATTCCGGGTGATCGAGTTATGAAACCGTGGATTGTAGGGCTCACAGGCCGTTCCGGCTGCGGGAAGAGTACGGTGTCGGAGCATTATCGTGCGAAAGGTTATGCAGTCTTGGACTGTGACCGTGCCGCACGTGAGGTCGCGGCGCCGGGGTCGTCTTGCCTGAACCAGCTGGTTCAGGCCTTTGGACCGGAAATTGTGGATGCTGAGGGAAGACTGCAGCGACGCACGTTGGCCCGGAAGGCCTTTTCTTCCGAAGAAGGGACGGCACGGCTGACCCAAATCACGCATCCTGCAATTATCGCGCTGCTGGTTGAGCAGGCAGAACAAGCCTTTTCCACGGGCGCGGAGATGGTTTTTGCGGATGGAGCGGTGATCGTAGGGCATTCGTTTGAAGCGTATTGCCAGCGGATTATTGTGGTGGATGCACCGGATGATGTGTGTGTCGCACGCATTATGAAGCGGGACGAAATCGACCAGGAAGCGGCAGTGCAGCGCCTTGCTGCTCAAATGTCTTCAGAGCAGCTGCGTAAAGCGGCAGATTATGTGATTGAGAATCATGCGGACCGAATGACCTTGCTGCAGCAGGCGGATCAAGTGCTGCAGGAATTGCGAAAGGAGCGAAATGAGCACAGGGAAAAGAGCGAAACGAGTGCTGATTGTGGTACTGGCAGTGGCGCTGTTGACTGCAGTGATCCCGTTTGCCGCCCATAGGGCCAGGCAGGCGCTGTATCCGCAGAAATACGAAGATTGTGTTCGTATGTACGCACAGGAATACGGGATCGACGAGAAATATATTTACGCCATTATCCGCACGGAAAGCGGCTTTGACCCCAAAGCGGAATCCGACGCGGGAGCACGCGGCCTGATGCAGATCACCAGGGAGACATTTGAGTGGATCAAAACCAAGATCGCACCGGATGAACAGATCGGGTTTGACAGCCTGTACGATCCGGAAACCAACATTCGGTTTGGCTCGTATTTTTTATCTTTCTGCCTGGAACGTTACGATGGGGATCTTTCAACGGCGGCTGCAGCTTACCACAGCGGGGTTTCCAAGGTCAATGAACTTTTGAAGCAAAGTGAATATTCCAGCGACGGGCGCACACTGCATACGTTCCCGTACAGTCAAATGAGCAATTACGTGCGCAAGGTACAGAAAAACTATGAACAGTATTGTGCACTGTATTCCTGAAGAAGTCAAAAAAGGAGTGTTTGAGATGGAAAAGGAAAAAACAGCCGGCCAGCAGCTGGCGGAAAAAATTTTGTATGAGCCGGAGCATATCTGGGATGCGGCTCCGCAGGCGCGGCAGGAAGCAATGGACTTTTGTGAGGATTACAAGTCTTTCCTGAATGCAGCGAAAACGGAACGCGAAGCAGTTTCGGAAATTGTGCGGCGGGTCGAGGCCGCAGGCTACGTTCCCTTCGAAGTGGGAAAAACGTATTCTGCCGGTGATAAAATCTACTTTAACAATCGGGAGAAAGCTGTCATTTGTGCAACGCTTGGACAGAAAGGCGTTCAGGAGGGTACGCACCTGATGATCGCTCACATTGACTCTCCTCGTCTGGACCTGAAACCCAATCCTCTGTATGAGGACAGTGAGCTGGCGCTGTTCAAGACCCATTATTACGGTGGAATCCGCAAGTATCAATGGGGGGCCACTCCCTTGTCCCTGCATGGCGTCGTGGTCAAATCCAACGGGGAAAAAGTCACGGTCCGTATTGGCGAGGACGAAGGAGATCCGGTATTTTGTGTGACGGATCTGCTTCCGCATCTGGCTGCGGAGCAGAGCAAACGTTCGCTGGGCGAAGGTCTGAAGGGCGAGGAGCTGAATATTCTGGTGGGCTCTCTGCCGTATGAAGACAAAGAGGTCAAAGAGCGCGTAAAACTGCAGATAATGAACCTGCTGTATGAGAAATATGGCTTCACAGAGCGCGATTTTACCCGTGCGGAATTGGAAGCGGTCCCTGCATTCAAAGCGGTGGACGTGGGTTTGGATCGGAGCATGATCGGCTCCTATGGCCATGATGACCGCGTGTGTGCCTACACAGCTTTGCAGGCAGAGATCCAGGTCAAAAACCCCACCTATACAACGGTGTGTGTACTTACGGACAAAGAGGAGACCGGCTCTGACGGTGTCACAGGCCTGCAGTGTGATTACCTGTTCCATTTCCTGGGACATCTTGCAGACATGCAGAACGCCAACTATAAGGTGATGCTGGCCAATTCCAAGTGCCTCTCTGCGGATGTGAACGCGGCGTTTGATCCCACGTTCCCAGACGTGCTGGAACGCCGAAATGCGGCGTTTTTGAATCGAGGGGTAGCGGTTACCAAGTATACCGGTGCACGCGGAAAATCCAGCACAAATGACGCAGGAGCGGAGATGATGGGATACGTGACCAATCTGCTCGATGCGAAAGGCGTTATTTGGCAGACTGGTGAACTGGGCAAAGTAGATATGGGCGGCGGCGGAACGATTGCGAAATACGTTGCGAACCGCAATGTGGACGTTGTGGATATCGGCGTGCCGATGCTGTCGATGCACGCACCGTTTGAACTGGTGGCAAAGCTGGACGTGTATATGACTTATAAGGCGTTTGCAGCTTTTGCGGAAAGCGATTTTTAAAAAGCAACAGGGGCGAAGGAAAAATCCTTCGCCCCTGTTTTTACCAGCAAGTTGTTACAGACTAAATCGTTTCAAATACAGATAAAGAAAAAACCGCGTAAACATTGTTTACGCGGTTTTGTGGTGGAGATGAGGGGGATCGAACCCCTTACCTCTTGAATGCCATTCAAGCGCTCTCCCAAGTGAGCTACACCCCCACGGGACCGCATTCGGAAGCGTTATTTCCGAGTGCCTTATTATAATATCAAACCAGCGCTTGAATGTCAAGAGAATATTGCAAAAAAATATTATTTTTTATCGTTTAATCTTCAAAATCGATTCCTTTAATTTGATGCTGCCGCAAAAGGTCCCAGACGGCCTCCTGCTCCAGAGGAAGCGTGATTTTTTCCCGGCTTTCCTCTATCCCGATTTCTGCACACCATTTCCCGTCTTCCAATTCTTTCAGTTTAATGCTGTGCAGAGTTCCGACTGCATCCACCTCCGGAATGTGTCGATCAGAAAGAGCAAAAAGCAGAGGCAGGCTGACAGAGCCGTGGGAAGTGCGATATTCCAAAGCTCCAGCAACCCATTGTTCGTCGGGAAGCTGATCCTGTGAGCGAATGGCGGTGATTCGTTCCAGCATGATGTAAAACACTCCTTTTATAGAAAGGAAGAGGACAAAAATGTCCTCTTCCTCGATTTGAATCAATGTTTTTGTTTTTCGTGGCGGCGTTCTTCCTCATCCAGCAACCGGTCGGTAACAATGTCGAATTGCTCTTTGAGTTCGTAAGTATCCACCAGGTCGCTCTGCTCCAGGCCTTCGTAACGGTTCTCGCCTTTGAACACGACTTTTAACAGCACGGGGGTCAAAATGGTACAGAACACGATCATGATTACGATAGGACCAGAAAAGACCGGATTCAGCAAATTCAATGCCATGCCTTTATCGGCAACGATCAAAGCAACCTCACCGCGGCAAACCATGCCGCATCCAATTTGTACACACTGGCGGGTGGGCATTCCGCAAATTTTGGCGCCAAGTCCGCAGCCCACAAGCTTGGTGATAACAGCCACAATCACCAGTAAGACGGTGAAGAGGACGATCATGGTATCCATCTGAGGAACCTCTACCTTGATGCCGATGCTCGCAAAGAAAATCGGAGTCAGGAGCAGGTAGGAAAGGGGAGAAAATTTGCTTTCAATGTAGTGCGCTTTAGAGGTGTTGGCAACGACCAGTCCGGCAGCAAAAGCACCGATGATATCTGCCACGCCAAAAAGCTCTTCAGCCAGGTAGGCCATCAACAGGCACAATACAAAGGCAAGAATGGGGAAGCGGTGAAGATTTCGATCGTGGACCCGTTTCTCATACCAATTGAGTGCTTTGACCGCCAGAACACCGGCGACGCCCGCAAAGAGAAAGAAGGCAACGATTTTGAGCAGCACGATCCAGATGCTTACTTCCGAGCCCGCCAGGCTGGTGACCAGAGTCAGGCAGATCAGGCCCAGAATATCATCAATCAATGCTGCAGCCAGGATGGTATTGCCGACTTTGGTGGACAGTTTGCCCATTTCTTTCAAAGTTTCCACCGTGATGCTGACCGAAGTAGCGGTTAAGATGGTACCCATGAAGAGGTTCTGCAGCATCGTGTCGCCGGGGTAGGCAAATTCTCCCCGATTGAACACGGCCATTAAAGCGGCACCCACACCCAAAGGAACAAGCACACCGCAGAGCGCGACCAGAAGTCCCGCCTTTCCGGTTTGTTTTAACTCCTTCAGATCGGTGCCGATTCCTGCGGTGAACATGATGACGATGACGCCAAGTTCCGAAAGCTGCGACAAAAAATCAGTCGCCTGAAGCCAGCCAAGACATGCGGGTCCCAGCAGAAGGCCGGCAATCAAAGCGCCAACCACTTGAGGAAGCTGGATTCTGCTGGTGAGCAGTCCAAAGATTTTTGTGCTGATCAAAATCAGCGCAATGTCCAAAAGATAATGATACGACATAGAAAGTACTCCCATACATTAATAATTCCAAACTTTCATTATAATCAAACCGTGGAAAATCGCAAGTAAAAAATTGAAGTTTAATTTCTTCAAAAATGGATAAACCGCTGTTTTTTCAGAAAAAAGAAAAGCGCCGGGAAGATTTCCGACGCTTTTCAGAACATTTTTTTACCGTTTGAGAAGGGGTTTCAGATACTGCCCGGTAAACGACGCGGGATTCTGCGCCACCTCTTCGGGTGTTCCCTGTGCCACGATTTCACCGCCGGCAGACCCGCCTTCCGGCCCAAGGTCAATGATATGGTCTGCACGTTTAATGATGTCCAGATTGTGTTCAATGATGATTACGGTGTTTCCGGCATCCACCAGCTTGTCGAGAACTTTTACAAGCTTGTGCACGTCCGCAACATGAAGGCCGGTGGTGGGCTCATCCAGAATATAGACGGTTTGACCTGTTTCCCGCTTGGCAAGTTCCAGCGCAAGCTTTACACGCTGTGCCTCACCGCCGGACAAAGTCGTGGCGCTTTGCCCCATTTTGATATAGCCAAGTCCCACATCCACCAGTGTTTGGATTTTGCGATGAATGCGCGGGATGTTTTCAAAAAAGGTGCAGGCTTCTTCCACGGTCATGTCCAACACATCTGCGATTGTCTTTCCCTTGTACTTTACCTCCAAGGTTTCACGGTTATACCGAGCGCCTTTGCAGACCTCGCAGGGAACATAAATATCCGGCAGGAAATGCATTTCGATTTTCAAAATGCCATCGCCTTCGCACGCTTCGCAGCGACCGCCTTTCACATTGAAACTGAAGCGCCCCGGATTATATCCGCGCATTTTGGCATCCTGTGTTTGAGCAAAAACATTGCGGATATCCGAAAATACACCCGTATAAGTGGCAGGGTTGGAGCGAGGCGTCCGCCCGATGGGGGATTGATCAATGCCGATCACCTTATCGACCCATTCCAATCCTTTCATGTCTTTGTGAGCACCGGGTTTGATGCGCGCTCCGTTCAAATCCGCAGAAAGTCGTTTGTAAAGGATTTCGTTGATCAGACTGGATTTTCCGGAACCGGAGATACCCGTGACGCAGGTCATAACACCCAGAGGAATCTTGACCGAGACGTTTTTCAAATTGTTCTGGGTCGCACCAATGATCTCCAGATAATGGCCGTTGAACGTGCGGCGCTTTTCAGGAACAGAGATCTTTTTGCGGCCGGAAAGATACTGTCCGGTAATGCTGCGCTCCACTTTGCAGATGTCCTCGACGGTACCCTCTGCCACCAGTTCGCCGCCGTGGACCCCGGCTCCCGGTCCGATATCCACGATCCAATCGGCCTCGCGCATAGTTTCTTCGTCGTGCTCTACCACTACCAGGGTGTTACCCAAGTCGCGCAGCCGCTTCAGTGTAGCGATCAATTTGGAGTTGTCGCGCTGATGAAGCCCGATGCTGGGCTCATCCAGCACATACAAAACACCGGTCAAGGCGCTTCCGATTTGGGTTGCGAGGCGGATACGCTGACTTTCACCACCGGACAATGTGGCGGCGCTGCGAGCCAGCGTCAAATAATCCAATCCCACATTCTGCAGGAAACGAAGCCGTTCCCGCACCTCTTTCAGGATGCCGTCAGCAATCATATGTTCCCGGTCGTTCAGCTGAAGCTGATCCAGAAATTCCAGCTCCTGGCGAACGCTCATTTGCGTGAACTGACTGATGTTTACGCCGCCGACCGTTACGGCCAGACTGGTAGGTTTCAGGCGGTCTCCGTGGCAGGAAGGACATTCCATCCCTGTCATAAAGCCCTGGATTTCTTCTTTCATCCACTGGGAATTGGTTTCGCGGAAACGGCGTTCCAGATTGTTGACAATTCCCTCGAAATCATTGACATAGCGCCCGGACCCGCGGTCCGTTTCGCGTGTCATTTCCAGCTTTTCTCCGTTTGTTCCATAAAGTAGGGCCTGTACCGCCTCGTCGCTCATTTCACAAATGGGCGTATCCAGCGTGAAGCCGTACTTTTTGCCCAAGGCGATGTAGTACATCTCACTGACAGAGCCTTCCGCATAGTACCAGCCGCTTGCTTTGATGCCACCCTCACGAATGGAAAGCTTTTTGTTGGGAAGGATCAGTGCGGGGTCCACTTTCATGAACGTGCCCAGTCCCGTGCAGGTCTCGCATGCGCCAAAGGGATTGTTGAAAGAAAACATACGCGGCGACAATTCGTCGATGGAGATGCCATGGTCCGGGCAGGCATAGCTCTGGCTGAACATCATTTCCTCGCCGCCGATCACATCGATGGAGACCAGCCCTCCGGTCAGCCCCAGTGCTGTTTCCAGAGAATCAGCCAAACGGGTATGGATGTCTCCGTTTAACACCAGGCGGTCTACCACAACTTCGACCGTGTGCTTTTTGTTCTTCTCCAGAGAAATTTCTTCGTCCAAATCATAGAGATTACCGTCCACGCGCACACGTGCAAAGCCGCCCCGACGTGCAGCTTCAAACTCTTTTTGTTGCGTGCCCTTGCGGCCGCGCACCACCGGAGCAAGCACCTGGAAGCGAGTTCCCTGCGGCAGTTTTAAAATTTCGTCCACCATTTGGTCGACTGTTTGCTGTGTGATCGGACGGCCGCATACCGGACAGTGGGGGATACCGATGCGCGCATACAAAAGACGAAGATAGTCGTAAATCTCCGTCACGGTGCCCACTGTGGAGCGGGGATTGCGGGAAGTGGTTTTCTGGTCAATGGAAATAGCAGGGGAGAGACCTTGAATGTCATCCACGTCCGGTTTTTCCATCTGCCCCAGAAATTGACGCGCGTAGCTGGACAGACTTTCCATGTAGCGGCGCTGCCCGTCCGCGTAAATCGTGTCGAATGCAAGACTGGACTTTCCGGAACCGGAAAGTCCGGTCATTACAATCAGCTTGTCCCGTGGAAGCGTTACGTCGATGTTTTTCAGGTTGTGCTCCCGGGCACCTTTAATTACAATTTTATCTGTGCTCAAATAGGTCCATCCTCTCTGAAACTCACAGCTTCGTCTTTTTTTCCATCTGCCGGCGCAGTTTTTCAATGCGGTCCCGCAGGAATGCTGCGTGTTCAAATTCCAAAATTTTAGCGGCTTCTTTCATTTCACGTGTCAGTTGTTCGATCTTCTGCTGGCACTCTGCACGGCTCATGCGCTTTGTGGACTTGGAATCTCCGTCGTCTTTGCGGCTGATTTCCAGAACACCGTTGTCGTGCAGTTCCTTGACAATGGTTTTAGGGGTGATTCCGTGCTCCTGGTTATAGGCATCCTGAATGCCGCGGCGCCGTTCGGTCTCCATGATGGCACGTTCCATAGACGGCGTGACGCTGTCCGCATACATAATCACCACGCCATCTGCGTTGCGGGCAGCGCGCCCAATGGTTTGGATCAGGCTGGTTTCTGAGCGCAGAAAACCCTCTTTATCCGCATCCAGGATGGCCACCAGAGAAACTTCCGGAAGGTCCAACCCCTCGCGCAGCAGGTTGATGCCAACAATCACATCAATGGTACCTTTGCGAAGGTCCCGCATCAGTTCCACACGTTCAAATGTGTCCACTTCGTGATGCATATATTTGACTTTGACGCCGTGTTCCGACAGGTAATCCGTCAAATCTTCCGCCATTTTTTTAGTCAGTGTGGTCACCAGCACCCGTTCTCCGCGCGATGTGCGAAGGTTGATTTCGCTGAGAAGGTCTTCGATTTGCCCTTCCACGGGTTTTACAATCACTTTGGGATCCAGCAGGCCGGTGGGGCGGATCACTTGTTCCACGATCTGCCCGGAGTGCGCGCGCTCGTATTCGGCAGGCGTGGCGGAAACAAAAATGGTCTGATTCAATTTGGATTCAAACTCTTCAAACTTCAAGGGGCGGTTGTCAAAGGCCGACGGAAGACGGAATCCGTAGTCCACCAGGCTCTTTTTACGGGCGTAATCGCCGCCATACATGGCGCGCAGCTGCGGAAGCATCACGTGACTTTCATCAATGAAAAGAAGAAAATCATCCGGGAAATAATCCAGCAGTGTTGTGGGGGTGGAGCCGGGCGCTCTTCCCGCAAGAACAGCAGAATAGTTTTCGACACCCTTACAGGTGCCGACTTCCTGCAGCATTTCAATGTCGTAATTGGTACGCTGCGCAATGCGCTGTGCCTCAATCAGTTTTCCTTCCTGGCGGAATTTTTCCACTTGTTCGTCCATTTCCAGACGAATACGCCGCAGACCTTCCGCTTTTTTTTCATTGGAGACGATGTAGTGGCTGGCCGGGAAAATCGCCACATGACGAATCACGGCTTTTCGTTCTCCGGTCAGGGGATTCACTTCGCTGATGCGGTCTACTTCGTCCCCGAAAAACTCAATTCGGATGGCTACATCGCTGGCATAGGCAAGGTTGATTTCCACAATATCTCCACGCACACGGAATTTGTTGCGGACAAAATTCAAATCGTTGCGTTCGTACTGCAGCTGCACCAGGCGTGCCATCAATTCTTCCCGGGACATTTGCATTCCCTGGCGCACACTGATGACCATGCTGCGGTAGTCAATGGGGTCGCCCAGGGAGTAAATGCAGGAAACGCTGGCTACGATGATTACGTCGCGGCGTTCGGACAGGGCGGCAGTGGCAGAATGGCGAAGCCGGTCGATCTCTTCGTTGATGGCACTGTCCTTTTCAATGTAAGTGTCCGTCGATGGAATGTAAGCTTCGGGCTGGTAGTAGTCGTAATAAGATACAAAATATTCCACGGCGTTTTCGGGGAAGAACTCTTTGAATTCCGTGCACAGTTGCGCCGCCAGAGTTTTATTGTGCGCCAGCACCAGCGTAGGACAGTTCATCTGCGCAATGATATTGGCCATGGTAAATGTTTTGCCGGAGCCGGTAACGCCCAGCAGTGTTTGGCCGGAATACCCAGCCCGAAGCCCTGCCACCAGTTTGGAGATGGCCTGCGGCTGGTCGCCGGTGGGGCGATAGTTGGAAACCAGTTTAAATGTATCCATACACAAATTCCTTTAGCAATGATAATCAATCGTCAAAATTCCGGATGCGTTGAAAGAATAGTAATCGTCTTCGGTGAAAATCAAATGGTCAATCAGCTCGATTTGTACCATGTGCAGCGCTTTTTGAACTTCCTGTGTCATCAAAATGTCCTGGTTGGAAGGGAGCGCAACACCGCGCGGATGATTATGCGCGAGCAGAACACCTGTGCCGCCGCATTTGAATGCTTCCGAGAGAATGCGGGAAATGTTGACAGATGCAGCATTGGCTGTGCCCTCTGATAAAAAACAGCTGCGCAAAAGTGCACGGCGGTCATCCACGACGGCGATGCGGAATTCTTCCACTGTCTTGCCAAAGAACTGTGGACGGAAGAAGTCTGCGGCAGCCTCCACGCAATTCAACGGAACCCGGTCATTTACCTTGTTGTTCAAATAATAGGCACAAAGCTGCGGAATGCTTTTGATGACCACTGCGCAGGTAGGTCCTACGCCGGGCACCCTCTGCAGATCCTCCACGGATGCGTCCAAAACACGGGAGAAACTTCCGAATTCCCGGATCAATCGATGGGCGAGTTCGTTGGTATCTCCGCGGCGATAAGCAAAGAACAGAAGAAGTTCCAGTGCATTGTGCTCTTCAAATCCCTGAAGTCCTTCATTCAAAACGCGATTAAAAACACGCTGACGATGATGATCGTGCTCACCCATAAAATTTCCCTTTCCATACTACTACTAAAAGTTGTAAAAGTAAAGATGAAATTCATAAAAAAAGTTGTCGGCATACAGTTGACAGAATATCTTTACAACTTTATTATTATACAGGAAAAAGATGCCTTTTGAAAGGGAGAAGCCGGGTGAAGCAGTTTATTGCGGGAAAAAACGAGCAGGATGTGCGCTTGTCGCGTTTTGTGCAAAGTGTGACGCACAACCTTCCCACTTCGTTGCTTTATAAAAGTTTTCGCAACAAGCGAATCAAGGTCAACGGAAAAAAAGCGGCGCCGGACACGCGCTTGCGGCAAGGCGATGTAATTGAACTCTATGTGAACGATGAGTTCTTTCAAGCCCCGTCCAAGCGACAGCAACCGCCAAAGAAAAAAACACCGCTGCATGTTGTTTATGAAGATGAGAACCTCCTCGCGCTTTACAAGCCGGCGCATTTGCTCTGTCATTCCGACAGGACCGGGGATGAAAGCCTGGTGGATTTGGTCCAGCAGTATTTAGTGGAGCGGGGAGAATACGAACCGGAAAAAGAAGCTTCTTTTGCGCCTGCGGTGTGCAATCGTCTGGACCGTGGAACCGAAGGACTTGTGATTGCGGCAAAAAACTATCCGGCGCTGCGCTGCATGAATGCACTGATTCGGGAAGACCTTGTGCGCAAAGAATATTTGTGTATCACTGTGGGGGTCCCGCCGAAGGGGCGCCATGTCGCGTGGTTGCGGCACGATGAGCGCAAAAATAAAGTACAGGTGCGTGCGCAGGAGGCAGAAGGTTACAAACAAATTATAACCGAGGTGCGTGTGCTTGATACACAAGGTCCTTTTGCATTGTGCAGAATTGGCCTTGTGACTGGCCGCACACACCAGATCCGGGCGCATCTGGCATTTCTGGGAGCTCCTGTGCTGGGAGATATTAAGTACGGAAACAGACGCTTCAATGAGAAAATGAAGGTGAAAACGCAGCTGCTTTGCGCAGTGCAGATGACCTTTAAAGATTTGGGTGAGAGCGAGTGCTTGTCCTATCTTTCCGGAAAAACGTTTGCGTTGGAACACCCGAAAATTTTGGATTTTTTTGCTGGTTTAAAAGAGGAAAAAAACAATTGATCAACAGAAGGGCGAAAGCGGATTGCTTTCGCCCTTTTTCAATGGAAAAAGCCCGCCGGGCCGAGGCACAGCGGGCTGTCAGATTTCTTATTCTGTGAGGGTTGCTTTGTTTTTCAGCATGACGTCATGGGCGCCGCCTTCCACAATGCTGGTGGAAGATACAACGGTAAGACGCGCTTTTTCCTGAAGCTCCGGAATGGTCAAAGCACCGCAGTTGCACATGGTGCTGCGTACTTTGGCCAATGTGACGGAAACGCCGTCTTTCAGGGCACCGGCGTAAGGCACATAGCTGTCAACGCCTTCTTCGAAGCTCAGCTTTTGAGCGCCGCCCAGATCATAACGCTGCCAGTTGCGGGCGCGGTTGGAACCTTCGCCCCAGTATTCCTTCACGTAATTGCCGTTGATGCGCAGTTTGTTTGTGGGGCTCTCATCAAAACGAGAGAAGTAGCGGCCCAGCATTACAAAGTCGGCGCCCATGGCAAGAGCAAGCGTGATGTGATAATCATGAACGATGCCGCCGTCAGAGCAGATGGGAACATAAATTCCGGTTTCCTTGAAGTATTCGTCCCGCGCACGGGCCACTTCAATGACCGCCGTAGCTTGTCCGCGGCCAATGCCTTTGGTTTCGCGGGTGATGCAGATCGAACCGCCGCCAATGCCGATCTTCACAAAATCTGCACCAGCTTCTGCGAGAAAACGGAAGCCGTCGCGGTCAACCACGTTGCCGGCGCCTACTTTTACGCGGTCGCCGTATTTTTCGCGGATCCAGGCGATGGTGCGGCTCTGCCACTCAGTGAAACCCTCCGAAGAGTCGATGCACAAAACATCCGCACCGGCTTCTACCAGAGCGGGCACGCGCTCGGCATAATCGCGAGTGTTGATACCTGCGCCTACCACGTAACTTTTGTTTTTATCCAGAAGCTCGTTGACGTTTTCTTTGTGAGAATCATAGTCTTTGCGGAAAACCATGAACTTCAAATGCTGATTTTTGTCAATCAGGGGAAGAGCATTGAGCTTGTTGTCCCAGATGATGTCATTGGCGACTTTCAGGGTAGTGGTCTCGTCCGCAACCACAAGTTTTTCGAAAGGAGTCATGAAGGAACTGACCGGAGTGTCCGGGCTCATGCGGGATACACGATAATCGCGGCTGCCCACAATGCCGAGCAATTTGCCGCAAGCAGTGCCGTCGTCAGTTACGGCAACCGTGGAGTGACCGGTTTTTTCTTTCAAAGCAAGAATGTCTGCCAGTGTTGCGTCCGGACATACATTGGAGTCGCTGACAATGAATCCTTTTTTGTAGTCTTTCACACGGGCGATCATTGCAGCTTCGTCTTCGATGGACTGAGAGCCGTAGATAAAAGAAACACCGCCTTCTTTGGCCAGGGCAATCGCCATTGTGTCATTGGAGACAGACTGCATGATGGCGGACACCATGGGGATGTTCAAAGAAAGGGGGCATTCTTCTTCGCCTTTGCGATATTTTACCAGGGGGGTTTTCAGGCTGACAGCAGAGGGAACACACTCGGAAGAAGAGTATCCGGGAACGAGCAGATACTCACCAAACGTGCGGGACGGTTCACTGAAATACGTGGCCATAATATACTCCTTTACTTTTTATTTGCGATAATATTTACTGATTATAGTATCATATTCAGAATGCAAATGAAACGCCTTTTCTGAAAAAAGTTGCTTTTTTCAACACAGAAAAAAGCAACTAAAAAGGAAAGACTTGTGGACAAAAAGCACAAAACAAAAAACCTCTGCGCTGCGGCACAGAGGTTTTTTGCCTTGTGAAATGGAGTTTGAAAAGGTGGCATAGCACCCAGAATTGTCATTTCTAATTAAATAACAATAGGAGGAGAGGGCCTATGCCTGATGAAAAAGTGCACTGCAAGCGTCTTGTAACTTTCTTGCAACTAAATTGTAACTCTTTTGTTACTCCTTGTCAATGCTTTTTGAAACTATTTTGTAATTATTTGTGATAATTTTGTTACCTGAATGTAAATTGAGCCTCGAAATGCTTTCCTGTGTCGCTTTGCCCCACGAAGTAGTAGTCGTTTTCACGCAACTGTGCGCGGGAAAGCTGGAACGAATGCCCCATGGGAACTTCTTTGTGATAGACGATGGACAGGCGGCTGAGCTGACGCTCCAGCAACAGTTCCTGCGGAAGATGGTCCGTAAGAATGTCTGCATACGCAGTATTGTTTAAATGATGATTCTGATCGCAGCGAGAATAGACTGCGGTTTCTTCGGCAAGCGGTGCGGCATCTCCCTTTTGAATGGAAGAATCCAGAAGCTTCGGGGGAGATGCCATAAAAGGAAGATGAAGCTCTTCCGGCGCGGTGCGCAAAATGCGCTTGGTCTGCGTGTTTACAAGAACCCAGCAGCTGTCTATTTCGCATAGAAGGCGGCCGGATTCATCGCAGAAAGAAGTGTACCGATGGTAAATGGCACGCTGAGGCGCGCTCGGCATGGTGGTCAGTGTGATTCGAGTGCCCACAGGAATCGGTTCATAAAGTTGAAGCGCCAGTTTGGCAAGCAAAAAAGCAGTGTGCGTCTTCGCGTAGAGTGCGGCGTCAATTCCCAAATGGGTGCAGTGGTCTGTAGAAATCTGCTGTGCCCGGCGCAGCAGGGCACCGGGGGTCATGTTTCGGTTGACGTCTGTTTCAAAATCGTGCACAGTAAAGGATTCGGTGTAAAAATCGGCGTTCACGTTGTTTCCCTCTCTTTATAAAGTGATTGCGGCTGGGCCGTTCCCGTCAAAACAGGAGAACAGACTTTGTCTATTCGGTACCAGAGATACTCCATATCCCGGAAAAGGTCCATTTTGGATTTGACCGATGCGGGAACATTTTTTTCCAGCATTTGAAATACCAGGCGCAGACTGGGCGTTTCCAGCATCTGAAGACGAATGGTCTGGTCCGGGCGGAAAAATACTTTTAAAATGCGCGTGCTGCTCAATTCCAAATAGTTGATGGTGATTTTTAACACCAATTCATCGTCTTCGTTTAAAACGGCTTTGCCGCGAGCAGCGGCCTGAAAAACATTTCCGCCGAAATTGAGGGTGCAGGAACGGGCATGATCAAATCCAATGGGAAGTTCGTAGGCCTGCCCGCTTTCCCACCAGAGCAGAGAAAGTTCGTTTTCTTTCAAGGAAAACCGACACTTTTTTACTCCCTCGGAATACCAGTCGTTCATGCAGGAAGAAATCAGCGGCAAAAGGCTGGCGTGATTCTGCGAAAAATGAAAGACGGAAAGGGGCAGTGATTGAATTTCGGGTGGAAGCGAGGATGCTTCCGGTGCTGCGGGACGAAACAGTCGTGCAAAAAAACGGGATAGAGAAGAAGCGGGGGACGGCGCAGGACGCGCAACCGTACCGTCATACGAGAGAGCCGCCAGCGTGTCAGCCAGTTCGTTTTCAGCACGGGGATCATCCGGTGCAGCAGATTGCACCTGTGCAAGAAGCTGATTGGCCGCTTTCAGAGTGGCACTGCGCGTAAACAAATTTCCGGCGCCGGCGTTGATGCCGATGACCATATCCAGGTCCGGACATACAATCACATATTGCCCAAACATACCGTTGAACAGGAACCGCTTCTTTTCGGAATTTGTCCAGATCTGAAATCCATATTCCTCGCCGGTATCACGGGACAGATGGGTCGTGGTGGCTTGTTCCACCCAGGCTTCGCTCAAAAGGCGCTGTCCCTTCCACACGCCTTTGTAGAGATAGAGCATCCCGAGTTTGACTGCGTCTTCCAGAAAGACATACATGCCCCAGCCGCCTTTTTCGATCCCGTTGGGGCAGCGTTCCCACGCGACATCACCAAAGCCCATCGGTTCGAACAGGCGGGGGCGAAGATACTCCATCAAACCGCATCCGGCCTTGCGGCGCAGGATGGCAGAGAGCAAATAGGTGTTCATGCTGTTGTAGTCCATTTGCGTGCCGGGCTCAAATTCAAACTCCGATTCCAGAAAACCGCGGACCCAGTCACTTTCCACCACTGCGCCGGCCTCGCGGAAAGTGGAGCCGCTGCTCATGGTGAGCAAATGCTCCACTGTCAGGCTGCGGGCCTTGCGCGATGTCATCAGATTACATCTTTCCGGAAAAATGGAACAGATTTTTTCATCCAGCTCGATTTTTCCTTCATCCCACAGCATTCCGATGGCCGTTCCGACAAAGCTTTTACAAAGGCTGTGTGTAACATGCCAGGTTCCGGTGGAATAAGGGGCCCAGGCTGCTTCGCAAATGACATGGTCGTCGCGGGCCACAATGCAGGTGTGCGGTGCTCCGTTAGAGGCCGAAGACAGTGCCTTCAGAAATTCATTTAAGGCCTTGGACGGAACGGCAGCCTGCTTGGGGGAGCAGCGGGGAAGCGGGACAGGCTTCTGCCCTGCAAACAGAGGCTTTTGGGGCCTTACGGGAAACGGCAGAATATGATCGGTTTCGGACATAAGGATTTTGCGCATGTAATTCAACGTTTTAAAGCTGTTTTTCAGTTCCATAAACACCCTCCCGCAATCACAGCTATCCTTAGTATAGCACAAAAAAATCCATTTGTTCAGGAAAAGAGAAAGAGCCGGATGCTCCGGCTCTTTCCTTTTTTATTCCACTGTCACGCTCTTGGCAAGGTTGCGGGGTTTATCCACATCGCATCCGCGCAGAACGCTCATATAATAGGCGAACAGCTGCAGAGGAACGATCATCAGCATGGGCATGAAAATGTCTTCGAATTCGGGAAGACGGACAACAAAATCCGCGACATCCTCCGGTACGGGTGCATTTTCCTTGCACAGCAGGATAACGCGGCCGCCGCGGGTTTTTACTTCCTTCACATTGCTGAGGGCTTTTTCGTACACATTTTTTTGCGTGGCAAGCGCGACGACCGGGGTCCCGTTCACAATGAGTGAAATGGTGCCGTGCTTCAGTTCACCGGCCGCATAAGCCTCGCTGTGCACATAACTGATTTCCTTCAGCTTCAGGCTGCCTTCCAAAGACAGCGCATAGTCGAAGCCACGCCCCATGAAAAACAAATCATCGCTGTTCATAAACTGGCTGGCCAGATACTTGATTTCGTTGCAGTTGGAAAGCAGGGGAGCGAGCTGATCGGGAATGCGCTGAAGTTCAGCAGTCAGACGTCGGATTTCCTCTTCCGGCTGCGTCTTTTTGGCCAGAGACAGACGCAGCGCGAACAGATACATCACCGCCAGCTGCACGCTGTATGCTTTGGTGCTGGCCACGGCGATTTCGGGGCCTGCATGGGTGTAGATCACCCAATCTGCCGCCCGTGCGATGGAAGAGCCGACCACGTTGACAACGGCCAGCGTTTTTGCACCGCGCTCTTTGGCAAGCTTCAAAGCCGCCAGCGTATCCAATGTTTCGCCGCTCTGGCTGATGATAATCACCAGATCATCCTGGGACAGAATGGGGTCACGATAGCGGAATTCACTGGCAATGTCCACATCCACGGGAACGCGGGCAAAGCGCTCGATGGCTGTTTTTCCAACCATTCCCGCGTGCATGGCGGTGCCGCAGGCCACAATGTGAATGTTCCGAATGCCACAAAGCATTTCGTCCGTCAATGCGTCGACCCCCAGTTGCGGAAGGCCGTCTTCCACATGCGGGCCGATGGTCGCACGCAGTGCTGTGGGCTGCTCATGAATCTCTTTGAGCATGAAGTGGGGATACCCGCCTTTTTCAGCTGCTTCAATATCCCAGCTGGCGGTCAGGCGATTCTTCTGAACCGGATGCCCCAGTTCGTTGTAAATCTGGACTTTTTCCCGTGAAACTACGGCAATTTCGCCTTCGTCAAGAATGGAATACTCCCGCGTATATTTCAGGAGTGCAGGAATATCACTGGCCAGAAAATTTTCACCCTGACCGTAACCGACAATCAGAGGACTCTCTTTTCGAACCGAAAAGATGCGGTCCGGAAAATCCCGGAACAGAATGGCAAGCCCATAGCTGCCGCGAACTTCGCCCATGGTTTTCATAATGGCATCCAGGGGTTCACCGTGATAGTTGTAGTCCAGCAGCTTCACAAGAACTTCTGTGTCTGTGTCACTGCAGAATTCATACCCGTGCTCCATCAGATGCTCTTTCAACTGCGCATAGTTTTCGATAATGCCGTTATGTACCAGGCTGATGCGGGCAGAAGAATGGGGGTGGCTGTTTACGTCGCTGGGTGCGCCGTGCGTTGCCCAGCGGGTATGACCAATTCCGCAGTGAGAGTCCACCGGCGGCATGGCATGAACCTTTTCCGCCAGAACGGAAAGCCGGCCTTCCGCTTTTACCACCTGAATTTCGCCGCCAGGCCCTGCGAGCGCGATCCCGGCAGAATCATATCCGCGGTATTCCAGTTTGCTCAATCCGTCCAACAGTACATCGGTGCTGCGTCGAGGGCCAATATATCCAACAATTCCACACATAATTCAAACATCTCCAGACAAATCGTTGATTTTGCCTGAAAATGCAAAACACAAACAAAGGCGTGCTGAAAAGACAGAGCTACACCCAAGCGGTTCTTCTTCAAAAAAAGACAACAAGAAAAAAGCCTATCCCTACAAGGATACACTGTGTTTTGCAAATTCAGAAATAAAAATACGCAAAGCGCAGCAAAAGCGCTCAGCAAAAAACAGTACCTTCCGTCCGGTACTGGTCAAATTTAAAAAGATAGAAATCGGGATCTCATACGTTTCTGTTGCCGCGTTACCGCTGTTTTTTGTCCGTATGATGTCGACCGCCCGACTCGTCCGTGGAGGCATCCGCCGAATCTTTCGATACGCTGTACCCGACTTTGAGGCACAGCAGCCTTCATCCTCGTCACCCCTCGTAACAGATCAATCCAGAATCTGCCGTTGCAAAGGGGCCCGGCGCTTTCAGCATTTCATTCGATCAAACTTCCTTTCCGGGCGTCCCGTTCAATGAATGTTCATCAAACGGGGACGCATTTTAGCACAATACAGCCCGATCATTTTGACCAAAGCCATATCATATATCACAAAGGCGAGATTGCCAAGGAGAAGAAGAGAAGCGATGAAAACGGTGCCCATCTCTTCGAACTCGGCGACAACCGCACCAATGGGAAACACAAATAAAATAAGGCCGTACATGCAGAAGATACAGACGTTGAAAAGCGTCAGCTTGGCGGCCCACTGCAGGACTCTGGCAGGGATACGTTCCAGTCTCGCTTTTAAAAGCGGATAAAAGCCAAACAGAAAAATGAAAATCAATGCCATTTCCTTATCGGGAAGAATAAAGACAGAAAGCAACCCGATGGCGGCATAAAGAAGATAACCGGTTTTCATGCCGAATTCAATGGCAACCGGAACAATCAGAATCCCTGCAATCGCCGGTGCCGAAAAAGTGGCAAAGGGCAAAATTCCGCCCATCAGCATCACGACGATGGACAGCGCGGAAAAAATTCCGCCCAATGCGATCCGGCGGCTTTCCATAGAACGGCGGGGCGTCATATCAGCAGCCCCGGCTGCAGCTGCAGCACATGTCCATGCACATCCAAGCTGCGCACATATCGCAGCAGGAACAGCTGACGGCCTGCGTGCCATAAGGACCCGGATTGCCATACGGGTTGCCGGGCATGGCGCCGTTGGCCTGATTGCGCAGATTGCGCAACGCAGCTTCGTATTCGGGGTTGCCGGGGGCAAGGCGGCAAGCTGCCTCAAAATAACGCAGCGCTTCAGCAACCCATCCTTTATAATAATATGCGCTGCCCATCAGGAAGTTCCATTCGGCGTCGTTGGCGCCCTCGGGAATTGCGTTCAACTGCGCCAGAGCCTGCTCCACAGCGCCGCTGTTGATCAGCTGGCGGATGTTGCGGTAGCGGCCGTTGGCGCTGCTGTTCTGTGCCTGACTGGACGCGGGTGCAGAGTATTCCGTGTGGGGTTCTCCGCCCGTGCGGATCAGGCTCATCAATGTGTCAAAGGCTTCGTTGATCTCGTTCATACGGGCCTGTGCGTCCTCGCGCAAAGGGCCGGCCTCGTATTGCTCGGGATCATAACGTTTGGCCAGGGCGCGGTAAGCGGACTTGATTTCATCCTCTGAAGCGCCTTCGCGCAGACCAAGCAGGGAATAAGCTTTGTTGGCATCCATGGGTTTGTCCTTTCTGCCCGTTAAATCGGGTCATGTCGATTGTGGTGTGGCCGTTCGGTACCCGCAAGAGCGATGCTCTGCGGCAGGCCCAGAAACACAATGTTATCTAAAATTGATTTGTAAGAGGAAACGTCCAGAAGGTTATAGCACAGCGCAGTTTCTCCGGCACACATCCGGCAGAGTGTTTGTGCCTGTTGAATGGCTTCTTCTTTGGAAAAGCCATTGGTCAGAAAAACGTTATAAGAACCCTTTTCGGCGTCTTTGTCGTAATCTTCGGCAGCATCCAGAAAGTAAAGAATTTTCCCCAGAAACAGCCCCATCCGGTGCAAAATTTCCTTTTGCGGACCGCACAGCGCGAAAAGGGCACCTGTCATCTGGGCTGTGGGTTCCGCCGCTTCGTCCAGGCAGGTGCTTGAACGTTTTTCCAGCGCTTGCTGGGCAAGCGTCTGCTCTGCAAACAGCTTGTCCGCTTCCGGAAGGCGGCGGGCCGCTTTCTGATGCGGACCGGACAGCAGAATGCGCAAAAGATATGCGCGTGCCTTTTTGAAAAAGGATTCATCGGCAATGTCGTCTGCCACTTTATAGTAGGCAGTCAGGATCAACGCATCCGCCGCCAGGCGAAGCCCGGGCGTGCTGCCGCAGACCGGCCGTTTCTGAAGAGGGCCGGCAATACAGCGTTCCGGACAAACAGAAGGCTGGGCAGCGGAAAGCCCGTCTGCGGTCATGGCCAGAAGCACCATGTCGTAGTTTAAAAGGAAGCGGGGGAGAAACCCATATTCCCGTTTCAGCTCTTTGCAAAGCCCGCAGTAATAGGAGCGGTACAATGTCCATTCACGCACTTTCAATTCTGCCTTGAAGGGCATGATATACCCGAACATGCGTGAACCCTCCCTGCCGATGACCTATCTTGTGTAGTATACAACATTTTTCAGAACTTTACAAACAAATTGCATGGAAATTTGCATATTATTCATATTTCACGCTCCAGATGATCGACGGTGTCAAAGCGGTAGCCCGCGTTTTTGAACCAGCGGATAATATCCGGAAGGGCGGCAGCGGTATTTTGGGTGGCTTTCGTGTCATGCATCAGTACGATGCAGCGGTGTTTGTCACCCACATCCCGGATGACATTGTTATAAATTTTTTCTGCGGATGGATGACCGCCGATTGCATCGTCGGCGCACACGTTCCAGTCCACATAGTGGTACCCTTTTTCCGTCGCCTGTGCTTTCAGGTCCTTCATGATGCTGCTTCCGCCGTATTTATGGCTGACGGTGTTGGTACTTCCGCCCGGAAAACGGAGCCATACCAATTCCTGCGGGTCGACGTAGGCGGACAATTTCTCCTTCAGAGCGTCAATATCCTGCCAGTAGGCGCTGGGGCTTTGATAAATGGCCTTGTAATCGTGGGTGCAGGTGTGCAGGGCGATCATATGCCCTTCTGCAGCAGTACGCTCCAATAGAGGAAGATATTTTTCATTGTTCTCCGCAGCAATTACAAAAAAAGTGGCGGGAACCTCTTCCTTTTTCAATATGTCCAAAACGGCTTCCGTTGTAGAGGAGGGACCGTCGTCAAATGTCAGGTAGACGACCTTTTCCTCTTCGGACGGATCTTCCGTCATGACTTCCAGGGGCGCGGTCAGGTCGTCGTTGGAACATCCCACGGGTCTGGTAGTGACGAGCCCGGCCCCGAGACAAGCCAGTGCGCAAAGGCCTGCCGCCGCCAGAAGCCGGTGGAACCGGCCGAATCTGCGTTTGTTTTTCAAATGAATCGCCGCCTTTTCATTGATTTATATGCTGTTTGAACGTATACTTATAGCTATGAAACAGTGTGGGTGACTATGCCCTGAAGGAGTACCGGACATGGAGATTGTATCGTTGATTTTGAGTGCGCTGGCCTGTATTCTGCTCGTGATCGTTCTGGCAACACGCCCCCGCGGCGGGGATGAACAGCAAACAGAACAGCTGATGCAGGAACTGGAGCAGTCGCGCCAGCAGATGCAAAATGAACTGCGTCAGATGCGTGGAGAGCTGGGAAACAGCATTCATCGGGCCATGCAGACGAGCGCGGAACTACAGGCATCCGCACAGCGACAAATCTCTGAAACACAAAACGCGCGACTCAAGGACTTAAGCGACCAGATGGCGCTTCGGCAGGCGGCCCTTCAGAAAACAGTGAATGACCAGCTGCGGGGCGTGGATCAGCGCCTGTCTGCAAACGCGGTGGAAAATGAGCAGAAACTGGAAAATATTCGCATGACCATGGAAACCCGGCTGACTGCATTGCAGGCGGAGAACACGCAGAAGCTGGATGAAATGCGCAATACCGTGGATGAGAAACTGCAAAAGACGTTGGAAGAAAAGCTGCATCAGTCCTTTAATCGAGTGAGTCAGCAATTGGAGAGCGTTTATAAAGGGCTGGGAGAAATGCAGACCCTGGCCGTGGGAGTAGGCGATCTGAAAAAGGTCCTCAGCAATGTGAAAACACGCGGTATTCTGGGCGAGGTTCAGCTGGGAGCGATTCTGGAACAGATTCTGGCACCGGAACAGTATGAGGAAAACGTGGTGACCATCCCCGGAAGCAGCGAACGCGTGGAATATGCAGTGCGCTTGCCAGGCGATGGGGAAACGCCGGTGTGGCTGCCCATTGACGCGAAATTTCCTGTGGATGCATATGGCTCTTTGCAGGATGCCTACGAAGAAGGTAACACAGCGCGCATCGAGATTGCCGGCAGAATTTTGGAGCAGCGTGTGCGTGGATTTGCCAAGGATATCCATGATAAATACATTCAAATTCCTTACACCACGGAGTTCGGTGTGATGTTCCTTCCCACGGAAGGGTTGTACGCGGAACTGGTGCGGAGAGGCATGGTGGAGCGGCTGCAGGCAGAGAGTAAAGTAGTGATAGCCGGGCCCACAACCATGGCGGCGCTTTTGAACAGCCTGCAAATGGGGTTCCGGACCCTGGCCATTCAAAAGCGTTCCGGAGAGGTCTGGCAGGTTTTGGGAAATGTCAAAGCGGAGTTTGATACGTTTGGGAAAGCGTTGGCACAGGCGCAGACCCGCATTGAACAGGCGGGAAATGAACTGGAGAAACTGGTGGGAGTGCGCACAAGACAGATTCAGCGAAAACTGCGCGGTGTAACGGCACTGCCCGAATTTGATTCACAGAATGTGCCTGTCCAGCAGACAGAGGACGACCCGGACGCGACTTGAATTCACCACAGAATCTTTTTATAATAAAGAAAGACTGCGCCGGTAGGTGGGAAGGTATGTTTGCAGAACAAAGGAGAATAAAATGCGCTGGTTGAGCTGTGTGGTGGTTTTGCTCGCCCTGCTGGGATTCCCCGGATGTGCGGCGCCTGAACAGTCGGAACCATCGGAAACAGGCAGTTTTGTCCGGGCGGAGTGGAAGAACACAGAGTTCCATGCCGAGGCGGCACAAAGCGGCAATGGCGCACAAATCGACGTTTCCAGTGCGTCACAGGGGTATGTCGGCGTGAGCGCGCAGAGCGAGAAAAGACTGAAAGTAAAAGTCGGGCAGGGCGAAACGGTTTATGTTTACGACTTGCCAGGCGACGGTACGCCGCAGTTTTTTCCGCTTCAATGCGGGGACGGACTTTATAAAATTCAGGTCATGCAGAATACCACTGAAAGTAAATACATTGAGCTTTTTGCTGTTGAGACGCAAGTGAATCTGGAGGACGAATTCCAACCCTTCCTGCATGCGAACCAGATTGTTTGGTACACGCAGGAATCGGAGTGCGTTTCACTTGCAAACCAGCTTGGAGAGCAGGCATCCAGCGAGACGGACGCTGTCGCTCGGATCTATGAATACATTAAAGAAAACATCGTTTACGATTACGACAAAGCAGCCGGCGACGTGACCGGTTATGTGCCGGACCCGGACCAGACGCTGAGCAGCGGAAAGGGCATCTGCTTTGATTATGCATCTCTGGCGGCGGCCATGCTGCGCAGCCAGGGGATTCCGGCGAAAGTGATCACAGGTTATGTTTCCGACGGTGCGGTTTACCACGCCTGGAATATGATTTATTTAAAGGAAAGTGGCTGGATCACGGTGGAGATCAAGGCGCCTGCCAATGAGTGGGAACGGATCGATCTGACCTTCGCTGCAAACGGAGCAGATGAAACAACCATTGGCGACGGAACCGACTATGTGGACCGTTACGTTTACTGAGAGGGGTAACTGACATGAAAAAGCAGCTCAGTTCCATAGCTGCCAGTGTTTTCTGTGAAAATATGGCAATGATGCTTTCCGCGGGAATTCCTGTGGACGAATCGCTGTCCCTGCTGTGCGAAGACAGTGAGCAGGGGACGTTTCATGAAGCGGCGCAAACGGTGTATCGTGCCGTAATGACAGGCGTTCCTCTGGCACAGGCAGTGCGTGAGTGCGGCTTGTTCCCGCAATACATGAGCGATATGATCGAAGCAGGCGAACTGGCCGGCAGAACGGACAGCGTTCTGCGCATGCTGTCGGTCTATTACGAAACGCAGCATCGTCTGGGCAAAAAGCTGAAAAGTGCAGTGGTCTATCCGGCGGCGCTGCTTCTGCTGATGGCCGTGGTGCTGGGAATTTTGGTGTTTCAGGTTCTTCCGGTGTTCACCGGTGTTTATGCGTCGCTGGCCGGCAGCATGGCCGCGTCGGCATATTCTTATATCCGCGTGGCTTATGTGGTGGGCGGAATTGCGCTGGGGGCTGTGGTCGTGCTGGCGCTGTTCCTTCTGGCAGGTCTTTTGCTGGCCCGCACAGAACAGGGAAAAACACGGCTTTTGAACCTGTTTGAAAAATTTCCGCTCACGGCCGGTGCTTATGCGCAGCTGGCACAGGCACAATTCGTCACGGCGCTGGCAACCTTTGTGGCCAGTGGCATGAACACCGATTTGTCCATGGAAAGAGCCGTTCAGATGGTGCAGCATAAAGCGCTGCATGAAAAACTGAACTGCGCAATGGAAAAAATGGCCGCGGGAAACAGTCTGGCACAGGCGTTTTATGAGGAGAAGATTTTTGAACCGCTGTACAACCGCATGCTGCTCAGCGGTGCGCGCAGTGGACAGCTGGAGAATGTTCTGGAGCGTCTTTCCAAAGTGTTTTCGGCGGAAGCGGATACGCGGATTGAATTGCTGATCGGAAACATCGAACCGATTCTGTCCGGGCTTTTGACGTTGGCAGTGGGATTGACACTTCTGTCCGTGATGCTGCCGTTGGTTGGCATTTTGGCAGCCGTGGGCTGACGGAGGTTGCTGCATGTATCACGATTCGTACAAAAGGGCGCGAAGGCTGGTATGGCTGAGGCGGCTGGCGGTTGTCTGCGTGCTGGCGCTGCTTGTGTTTGCTGGCGATCGCTGGCGGCGCGGAGAGGAGGACCTGTCCGATCAGACGGCGTTTGCCGTGCGGCAGGTGGTGATTGATGCGGCCGTTCAGTGTTATGCATTGGAGGGCGCATATCCTTCGGAACTTTCTTATTTGGAAGAAAATTATGGCTTGCAGCTCAATCATCAGCGCTTTATCATTACTTACGAGGCATTTGCGGAAAATTTGTTGCCGGAAGTGGCGGTTTTGGAGAAAAAATAACGTCTGTACAAAGGAGGGACAGAAACAGTGCGCGCTGAAAGAGCAAAAGAGCGGGAACACTTTTATTTGCTGATTCTGATGGCCTGTGTGTTTGTGTCCCTTCTGGCACTGATGGGGATTGGCTCTCATGTGTATCGCTCGTTGGTGGAAAACCAGAATATTTCGGAAAACCGCCGGGCAACACTGACCTATTTACAACAGAAAGTGCGTGCTGCCGACCGTTCAGATGCAGTTTTGCTGCGGGATGGCCCGGAGGGGACGATGCTGGTGCTTCAGGAACAGGTGGATGGCAGCAGCTACGAGACTCGAATTTATTTGTATCAGGGAAACCTGGTAGAAGAATATCGCCGTGCGGATGAATCCTGCCAGGAGGATGAGGCGGCGGTCATTGCCCAAACGGATACATTTGAGGTGTCGTTTGTACAGCCGGGCCTATTGGCGTTTGAAACGCAGTATGGCAAGGGATACGTTGCGGTGCGCAGTTTGATGGAGGACCGTGCGCATGAATGATACAAAAAGAGGAATTGCATTTTATGTGGAGACCGTTCTGCTGGTGCTGTTTCTCAGTGTGGCGCTGGCGGTGCTGGTGCAGGTGTTTGCCGCGGCCCAGGGGATGGGAACGCAGGCGCAGCGCCTTTCGGATGGGACGCTGCTTGCGGAAAACGCCGCCGAACTGATTGCAGCCAGCGAAAGCGAAGAAGAGTTCCGGTCTTTGGTGAACGTGAGTCCCGAGAGTGAAATTTGCTTGCATTACGATGTTCAAAACGGTATCGTGAAGGAAGCGGAAGATGGCTTCTATTGCCTCAAGATATCCCTGAAGAAAGACGGAACGTTGGTAGAGGCGCAGATTGATGTGAGCGCGGAAGATGAATTGGTTTACAGCCTTCAAACAGCGGCAAATTGGCGGGGAGAGTAGAAAATGAAACAGGAACCGATTCGCACAGGCTGGCTGTCGCTGATCGTCATGGTCGTTGTGGTGTGTCTGGCGGTGCTGGGGGTGCTTTCTCTGGTGACGGCCCGCGCCATGCTTGCCACGGCGCAAAAACAGGCAGATTATGTGCAGCAGACATATGAGCTGGAAATGCTGGGGCAGCAGTGGCTGTCGCAGGTGGAAACGGTTTGCAGCGAGGCATCTTCTGAGGAAGAACTGTTGGCGGAACTTCCGGAAGGAACCCAGGTGGACGGTGATTTGCTGCGCTATGTTGCGCAAAACAGCGATGAACGCCAGCTAAGCATTGCGGTGCAGCTGGAAGACCGGCAGATTCGCGTTGTGGAGTGGCGGCAGGTCCGTCAGTGGCAGGAAACAGAAAATATCGGACAGCTTTGGAAGGGGTAACGGTCATGGAAAGCATTATGGATATTTTGCAGGGAGCGATTGAGCGGCATGCTTCGGATTTGTTCCTGATCGCAGGCTTGCCTCTGACTTATAAGGTGGGCGGAAGGCAGCAGCGGGTGGAACAGGCACGGTTGATGCCGGAAGATACAGCACGGCTTGTACAGGAGATTTACACCCTCTGCGGCAGAGACGGCAGCAAAACGCTGGAAACCCGTGCGGACGATGATTTCTCGTTTTCTGTGCGGGAACTGGGGCGGTTCCGCGCCAACATTTTCCGGCAGCGCGGAAGTTTGTCTGCAGTGATTCGGGTGATTCGTTTCGGATTGCCCGATCCGGTGGAAATGAATATCCCGGACGAGGTCATGGCGGCAGCTCGGCATATGAAAGGGCTTGTGCTTGTGACCGGTGCGGCCGGAAGCGGAAAGTCGACGACGCTGGCCTGCCTGATCAATGCCATCAACCAGTCGCGTGAAGGGCACATCATTACGATGGAAGATCCCATTGAATTTATTCACCGGCACCAGAAGTGCATTGTTACCCAACGAGAAATCTCCACGGATACGCCCAACTACATCAGTGCTTTGCGCAGTGCTCTTCGGGAGAGCCCGGATGTGATTCTTTTGGGCGAAATGCGTGATTACGAGACGATCGAAGTGGCCATGACAGCGGCGGAGACAGGCCAGCTGTTGTTCAGCAGCCTGCATACCACCGGTGCGGCCAATACTGTGGACCGGATTATCGACGTGTTCCCGGCGAGCCAGCAGGCGCAGGTTCGGATGCAGCTGTCCATGGTGCTGCAGACCGTTATCAGTCAGCAGCTGCTTCCGTCCGTGGATGGAAAACTGATTCCGGTTTTCGAAATTATGCATACCAATGCAGCAATCAAAAACCTGATTCGTGAAGGAAAAACGCATCAAATTGATTCGGCAATCCAGTCGGGGGCCGCACAGGGAATGATTTCCATGGATGCATCGCTGCTGAAGTTGGCACAACAGGGACGCATTACCAAGGATACGGCCCTGACGTATTGTCTGCATTATGAGGCGATGGAAAAACGCCTTTCTCTGGTGTAAAAATGATGGAAAGGAGAAACTGATCATGACAGACGGTTTGCGGGTAAAAATGTTTGGCGGCTTTTCAGTGTGCTGGAATGGTCAGTATCTGATTGAGCATTCCGCCCGCATGAACAAACCGCAGGAACTGCTGGCACTGCTGCTGGCGCGCGCGGACGAGAAACTTACCAACGAGCAGTTGATGGAAGCTCTTTGGGAGAGCGATGAAGTGGAAAACCCTGCGGGTGCCTTAAAAAATGCAGTGTATTCCATTCGAAAACTGCTGCAGAAATCCGCTCCGGGCGTGCAATTTATTGTGATGGAAAATGGCCGTTATCAGTGGAATCCGCAGATTCCGCTGGAACTGGATATTCATCGCTTTGAAGTGCTGACGGAGGATTTGTTCGGGCAGGAAAAACCGCTGGAAGAGCAGCTGAAAGAAGCACGGGAAATTCTGGCCCTTTACAGCGGAGAGCTTTTGCCGGGGTTGAACAGTCGGCAATGGGTCATTCAGGAGAACAGTTACTATCGTCAGAAATATTTGCGCACCGTGAAATATATGGCTGGCCTTCTAAGCGGCCGCGGGACAAGGGCCGATTTGGAAGAGGTGCTGGACATCTGCAATCGGGCAGCTTTGTTTGAGCCGCTGCATGAAGAACTTTATGAATACATGTTCTCTGCGATGCGCGGATTGGATATGAAACAGGCTGTTTTGAGTTATTATCCGGTCGTCTCCAATCTGTTTTATGACGAGCTCGGTGAAAAACTGCCGGAACGTCTTCGGGATGTTTATCTCTGGGCGTCGGAAGGTTCCAATCAAATCAAGGAAGATTTGTGTCAGGTGCAGCAGGATCTGTCCGAGGTCACAAAAGACACCCGTCCCATCCGCGGTGCGTATTATTGCGAGTATGAAATGTTCAAGCACGTTTACCATATGGTGGCGCGCAATGCGGCCCGTAGCGGCGATCATGTCATTATTATGTTGATTACGCTTTTGCCCCGAAAAACGGAATTGCTTCAAAAGCAGGAATCGGTACGCTATATGCTTCAGTTGAAAGAGGTAATCAAAAACACGCTTCGCAAAGGCGATGTTTTCAGCCGGTACAGTCGGAACCAGTATATTCTGATGCTTCCGGTCCGCTCGGCGCTGGATGTGACGGTGGTCCAAAAGCGTTTGGAAACGGCTTGTCAAAGTCATATGGAAAAGAAAAATCTTGTCATTGATATGAAGTCGCAGATGCTTGAACCGATGGTTTGAAGCAGGGCTCTGAAGGGAAACAAACCTTCGGAGCCTTTTTGTTTATACAGGCACGTTTTGGCACATACTGAGGAAAAGGAGGCGTGCACTGTGTCAACGAGTCGTATTGTGGCATTTTTTGCGTTTTTTGTTCTTGCGTTTGCGATTTTGGGAGCCAACCTGGCGCTTCTGTGCACCAATGAGACCTACGCGCAGGCCGCCGTGCGGCAAAGCCAGACAACGCTGGATTTATTTGACGGACGCGGAAATATTTACGACTGTAACTTTCTTCCCCTTACCAATGTATTTACAAATACGTATGCAGTGGTCGAGCCGGGACGTTCCAGTTACCATGCACTGTTTGGCTCCATTCCGGCAACGGAAAAGAATTCTTTTTACAGTATGATCCAGCAGGGAAGCCCTTTTTTAATAGAAGTGAAGAAAAGCAGCGGTACGCAGCCGGAATACCTTTTCTCCTGCCCGGTTCGCTATTATCCGAACCCCACGGCGGTTCATCTGCTGGGCTATCTTGACGCAGAAGGGCACGGCGTCAGCGGGGCGGAGTATGTGTACGATGATTTGCTGACAGGCGCTTCTACCAGTACATCGGTTTTGTGTACCACCACGGCGGTGGGAACCTTTCTGGAAAGCGCTCCGCCGAAACTTTTGTATACGCAGGGCTCCGGCGCAGGAGTGATGTTGACTATTGACGAGACAATCCAGCGCATTTGCGAGGGCGTCGCGCAGCAGATGATGGAAAAAGGCAGCATTGTTGTGTTGGAAACAGCAACGGGACGTGTGCGGGCCAGTGTGAGCATGCCGGTTTATGATCCGGAAAACGTTGCCCTCAGCATTGACAGAAACGATTCCTCTCTGATCAACCGCTCTATCAGTGCGTTCAACGTGGGGTCCGTCTTTAAACCTATTCTGGCCGCCGCAGCGCTGGAAGCGGGACTGGATCCCAATGCGGTATATGAATGTACCGGCTCCACGGAGATCGGCGGCCACGTTTACCGCTGCGCCTATGGAAAGGGGCATGGGCCGGTGAACCTGACACAGGCACTTGAGCAAAGCTGCAACTGCTATTTTATTCACTTGGGCCTTCAGTTGGGGGCGCAGGCAGTGGAGCAGGCAGCGCAGGCCTGCGGTTTCGGAACAGCCACTGCCTATATGGGAACGCAGACCACCGCTGCGGGAAATCTTCCGGATGAAGAGCAGCTGCGGGATTTGGGACAGCTGGCTTCCATCAGCTTCGGTCAGGGAGCGTTGACCGCGTCTCCTGTACAGGTGGCGGCCAGCATCAATGTGTTTGCCAACCAGGGACGTTATATTGAGCCGACTTTCGTGGAGGGCATTGTCAACGAGTATTCTCAAACCGTCACAGAAAGTCTGTATTCACCAATTCAGCGGCAGGCTTTTCGAAGCGATGTTGTGCAGACAGTGCAGAAGATGCTGGTCAGTGTTGTGGAAAACGGTTTGGGCAAGCCGGCAAAACCGCTGCATGGCGGCGCGGGTGGCAAGACAGGTACGGCGCAAACCGGCCGCTTTCAGGAGGACGGGGAAGAAATCATGGACGCGTGGTTTGCGGGATTTTATCCGGCAGAGAATCCTCAGTATACCATTGCGGTTTTGCTGGACAGCGGAACGTATTCCAGCGACGATGCGGCGGCCGTTTTTGCAAAAGTGACCACAGACCTGGGAATGTATCTGGGCGTGGAGGACGAGTATTGACAATCGCCTGATTTTTCTTATAATATAACAATAGATACGAAAAAATGGCGACGACTGGGCCAGACAGGAAAAGAAAGACAAAAGAGAGAGAACGCATGGCTGAAACGTTCTTGCTTGGTTTCCTGCCAGCCACCCGGGAGCCCCCTGTGATGAGCAGGGCGCTGCGCAGCGTTAACGCGGAAAAGTGGTGTGTGCAAACACGCAATTTGGGTGGTACCACGGATGCGAAAAGCTTTCGTCCCTTGTCGGGGCGGAAGTTTATTTTTTTGTAGTTCTATTTTTCAAAATGAGGAGACAGACCTATGGAATGGACCGGATTAAACGAACTGCGTGAAAAGTATCTCTCGTTTTTCGAGGGAAAAGGCCATCTGCGCCTGGACAGTTTCCCGCTGGTTCCCCACAACGACAACAGCCTTTTGCTGATCAACTCGGGCATGGCCCCCATGAAGAAATGGTTTCTGGGGCAGGAGGAACCTCCCTGCCATCGGGTGACTACCTGCCAGAAATGCATCCGTACGCCGGATATTGAGCGCGTGGGCATTACGGCGCGTCACGGCACTTTCTTTGAAATGCTGGGCAATTTCAGCTTCCAGGATTATTTTAAGGAAGAGGTCATTCCCTGGGCGTGGGAATTCTTGACGCAGACGTTGGAGATCCCGGCGGAAAAGCTGTACATTTCCGTGTATTTGGAGGATGACGAGGCATACGACATCTGGACGAAAAAGGTCGGCATTCCGGAAGATCATATGGTCCGTTTCGGAAAAGAAGACAATTTCTGGGAGCATGGCTCCGGTCCCTGCGGCCCTTGCAGCGAGATTTACTTTGACCGCGGTCCGGAATACGGCTGCGGAAAGCCTGACTGCCGCGTAGGCTGCGACTGCGACCGCTATATGGAAGTTTGGAACCTGGTGTTCAGCCAGTTTGATTCCGACGGAAACGGCCATTATGAGCGTCTGGCCAAGCCCAACATTGACACCGGCATGGGTCTGGAACGCTTGGCCTGCGTGATGCAGGGCGTGGGCAACCTGTTCGAGGTGGACACGGTACACAACATTTTGAACCACGTAGAGCGCATTACGGGAAAAACCTATGGCCAGGACCATATGACGGATGTTTCCATCCGCGTGATTACCGACCACATCCGGTCTACGGTCTTTATGGTATCGGACGGCATTCTTCCGTCCAATGAGGGACGCGGCTATGTGCTGCGCCGCCTGTTGCGCCGTGCCGCGCGCCATGGCCGTATGCTGGGCGTAAAACGTCCCTTCCTGTCGGAACTGTGCGACACTGTCATCCGGGAAAACGGAAGCGCGTATCCGGAACTTGTGGAGCATTCCGACTACATCAAGAAAACAATCTCCGCCGAGGAAGAGCGTTTCTCCCGCACCATTGACGCAGGCCTCAGCATTCTCAACAATTTGGTGGAGGATGTGATCAAAAAAGCGCAGGAAGGTAAAAAACGGATTTTGTCCGGTATGGATGCGTTCAAACTGAACGATACCTTCGGCTTCCCGCTGGACCTGACAAAGGAGATTGCCGCGGAAAAGGGAATCGAAGTGGACGAGGAAGGTTTCCGCTCCGAGCTTCAGAAGCAGCGGGAAACGGCGCGTGCCGACCGCATGAGCCGGGATATCTCGGGCTGGACGGCCGATTTGTTCAGCGATGTGCAGGCACAGCCTACAGAATTCCTGGGCTATGAAAAGCTGGCGGCAGAGGCGAAGGTTGTGGCGCTGTCCGACGGTGAGGAGCTGGTGGATGCCATTGCCACGGACGACGGCCCCAAAGCGGGCGTTCTGGTGGTTCTGGATCGCACGCCCTTCTATGCGGAAAGCGGCGGCCAGGTGGCGGATACGGGATGCATCACCACCGCCTCCGGTGCACATTTGTCTGTAAGCGCCTGCAAGAAGACCCCGAAGGGCTATTTCGTACACACCTGCACCCTGGAAGAGGGGATGGTTCAGACGGGTGAAGCGGTGATTGCCACGGTGGATGAAAAGCGCCGTCACGCCATCATGCGCAACCATACATCGGCGCACCTGCTGCAAAAGGCACTGCGTGAAGTTTTGGGCGCCCATGTGCATCAGGCTGGTTCTTATGAGGATGACGAGCGTGTCCGTTTCGACTTTACGCACTTCAACGCCGTCACGCCGCAGGAACTCCAGCAGGTGGAAAAAATCGTCAATGAGAAAATTTTCGAAGCTTTGCCGGTCACGGTGAAGGAAATGCCCATCAAAGAGGCGAAAGAGCTGGGCGCGATGGCGCTGTTCGGTGAGAAGTACGGCGATATCGTCCGCGTGGTGGACATCAACGGATGGTCTACCGAGTTCTGCGGCGGCACACATGTGAGCAACACCGCACAGCTTGGCTGCTTCAAGATTTTGTCCGAATCCAGTGTAGCGGCCGGCATTCGCCGCATCGAAGGTACCACCGGCTACGGCGTACTGCGGCTGCTGGATGAGAAAAACGAGATGCTCAATCAGGTGGCCGGCACGCTGAAGGTGAGCAATATCCACGATCTGCCGCAGCGCGCGGCCACTGTATCTGCGGAACTGAAAAACGTTCAGAAAGAACTGGATGATTTGAAGGCGCAGATTGCCAATGCGAAAGTGGACGGCTTGTTTGAAGACGCGCAGGAAGTGGAGGGCATTAAAATCTTCACTCTGTACCTCACCGGGACGGCCAACGATGCGGTGCGTGGTATGTGCGACAAAGCGCGTGACAAAGTGCCTGCTTCTGTCACGGCAATCATCGGTGAATGCGACGGAAAGATTTCTCTGGCGGTCGCAGTGGGCAAGGAGGCACAGGCCAAAGGTCTTGCCGCCGGAAAGCTGGTCAAGCAGATTGCTGCCATTGCGGGCGGCAACGGTGGCGGAAAGCCCGATTTTGCAATGGCCGGCATTAAAGAGCCTTCCAAGATCGACGACGCGCTGAACGCGGTACCTGAACTGGTGCGCGCTGCGCTGAATGCTTAAGTTCGTTTGCAGACAACGGAAAAGGAGGAAAGAGAATGGATTGCCTGTTTTGTAAAATGGTGGCCGGTGAAATTCCGGTCAACAAGGTTTACGAGGATGACACGGTTTTGGCGTTTCACGACATCGATCCGCAGGCGCCTATGCATTTTCTCGTCATTCCCAAAACACACATCGGCTCTCCCGCGGAGATCAATGCTGAAAACAGTGCGGTTGTAGCGCATATTTTTGAAGTGATTGCGCAAATCGCACAGGAGATGAATTTGGAGAACGGGTACCGCGTGGTCACCAACTGCGGCAAAGACGGCGGACAAAGTGTGCCGCACTTGCATTTTCATGTTCTGGCAAAGCGCAGTCTGGCCTGGCCTCCGGGCTGATGTAAAAACGAATGCTGTTCTGTGACAGGAAAGGAAGAAACCACCATGCGTAAAACTTATACTCTCAATGTGGCTGGTGTCAGCCGGGAACTGCCGCTGTGCCCTGTGAACGAGCATATGGACATTGCTGCGTTTGTGATGTTCAGCGATGTGGAGTTGACGGTAGCGTGCGCAAAAGCACTTCTGGAGAAACTGCCTGAGTTCGACGTGATCGTCACTGCCGAAGCAAAGGGCATTCCGCTGGCGTACGAAATGAGTCGCCAGAGCGGAAAACGTTACATCCCGGCGCGCAAAGGCCCGAAGCTGTACATGGAAAACCCTGTGATCGTGGAAGATAAATCCATCACTACAGAGGCTGTGCAAAAACTGGTGATCGACCAGAAAGATCTGGACGATATGGCCGGAAAACGTGTTGTCATTGTGGATGATGTGATCAGCACGGGTGGAAGCCTGCATGCGCTGGAAGCGCTCGTAGGGAAAAGCTCTGCCAATGTCGTGGCCAAAGCTGCCGTTCTGGCCGAAGGCGATGCCGCGGACCGCACGGACATCACGTTCCTGGAGCCGCTGCCCCTGTTCTTCAAATAATGTTGGAAAAACGCCGCACACTGTGCCTGATCGGCTTTACCTATCTGGTTGCGCAATTGCTGGCGGGGTTTATGCCGTCAGTGGCTTTCGGGCCGCTGACGGCCGTTTTTGTACTGCTGTTTGTAATTGCGTTTCTGTGGCGCGGTCATTTACGCCGCGCACTGCTGATTCTGCTTCTCTGCGGTACGGTAGCAATGGCGCTGGTGCTGCGCATGCTGTATTTGAATGTGGTTGTAAACCCGGTTTTGCACCTGGCAAATGACAGCGGAACCATACAGGCGGATGTGCTGGAAACACGAGCAGGTTTCGAAGAAGAACGTGTATTCGCCACGGTAAGGGTACGGGTTTGGAACGGTCAGCGTCTGTGGGTTCCCTTTGAAACAGAGATCGAGGCGTGTCCCCGGACAGAACCGGGACAGAGAATTCAGGCAAGGGTCGCATTGTCCGCCTTGCCGGAAAATGAGTATCTTTCCAACGCGCAGGCAAAAAGCAGATTTGTCTGTGCGGAGTATCAGGGCGATTTTCAGGATTTGGGGAGAGCGCCCGGGCTGCGGAATGGACTGCTTCGTCTTCAGCAGGATTTGCGGGAATCTCTGTATGCCGTTTTGCCGCATCCCTATTGTGAATTGGCCTCTGCGATGTGTGTTGGCGAGCGGTCGGGCCTTTCTGCAGATTTGAAACAGCTTTTTCAGCAGGCGGGGCTGTCTCACATTCTGGTCGTTTCGGGCCTTCATTTGTCGGCAATCGGCGCTTTGTGCTATTTGGCGTTGAAGCGCTTTTTGAACCGGCGCGCTGCTGCGGCGCTGTCCTGCCTGGCGGTGTTGCTGTTTATGTGCGTGGTGGGATTTACGCCCTCTGTGGTGCGAGCCGGTTGTGTCATGCTGTTGATTTATATCGGAAAACTGCTGAAGCAGCCGGGCGATACGCTTACCAGTTTGGGCCTGGCTGCACTGTTGCTTTGCATTCAAAATCCATTCGCGGCACAGGACATCGGTTTGCTGCTTTCGTTTTCGGCAACGTTGGCGGTTCTGTTTGCGGGAAACGTGATGGAGCGGACCTATGCAGGCTGGAAGAAGCGCAATCGTGTCCCTGCAAAAAGGTGGGTGCGCATTTATCAGACTGTGCTGGTGACGGGATTGGTCACGCTCGCGACGCTGCCGGTTATCGCGGCCATGGGCGGCGGCGTTTCGCTGTTTGGTATTTTGTGTAATCTTCTGGTTCTGCCGGTGGTGCCTTTCACGGTGCTGAGCGGTTTGCTGTGCGCGCTGACAGGAATGATCCCGCCGCTGCTTTTTCTGGCAAAACTGCTTGGCCTGCTGTGCGGGCTTTGCATTCGCTGGATGCTGTTGGTTACAGAGGCGGTGGATGCTTTTCCACAGTCCATGGTTTATCTGTCCGGAAGCTATGCCGTCCTGACCAGTCTGTGCGCGCTTGCTGTGATTTTGATTGCATGGAAACTGAATTTTTCTCTGCGCCGGGGACTGGCTCTGGCTGCCTGTCTCGCTGTGTCTGCAATGGCACTTTATGGGGTGGCAAGCATTCATGTGGTTCGATTTGCCATGGTGGGATCCGGGGTCAACCCGTCGCTGGTTGTGACACAGTCCGGGTTTACGCTGGTGATTTATCGAAGCCCACAGAGCAATGTGCAGCAAATTGCAGATTATTTGCAAAGCGTGAATCGGTCGCAGGTGGATGTGCTGATCGATTTGCGGGCGGAGGGTGATGAAGCCGCATTGGCACAACAGCTGAATGCAGAAGAGTGCATTTGTGCGCGTCAGTTTCGAAATCATGCGGTAAAGGGACTTTTTCGTGATATAATGGTATATATGAAACGACAGGAAAACGGAAATTTTGTGTGCGTGGATGTGGGCGGCCGCCGCCTTGCAATTGCTTCTGGGAAAGTGGATTTTACCGGTTATCCGATGCTGGATGTGTACTTCGGTGGCAGCGGAACACCGGAAGGACTGTCCTGCCGAAAGGTTGTGCTGCCTGCGGCGGGAACGTATGAATGGGCCGAAAAATATCCGGAGGTCCATCAGGGAATGTCTGAACAGGAGATATGGGTGCGTGCAGGCGGTCAAATAAAAATAAACGAGGTTCACAATGGCTTTGAATGAACAGGAATTTCAAAAAATACTGAACTCGCTGGAGCGGTATGCCGTATTTTATTACTATTCCACTGAAGAATATCTGGCACGCAGCTATGCGTCCCGCACATTGACGGCATTGGCCCGTGAAACAGATGCGGAAGTGACGCGCATTGATGGCCCCGCACCTTCCATCGGAGAAGCGGTGGCTGCGGCGGGAACAATTTCTTTGTTCGGCACCAAGCGCGTGGTGGAGCTGGCACAGGTGGAGCCTTCTGCGATGAACGATGCGGATGTAGATGCCTTGTGTGATTTGTTTGCCACAATGGAAAATGCAGTGATCGTTCTGTATACCGTGTTTAAGGACGATAAGGCAAAACAGACCAAAAAGGCAAAAAAATTGCTGGATGCAGCTGGCCGCTTTGGGATCGCAGCCGAAATTTTGAAGCCCGGCGTTCAGGATGCCAAGCGGTTTATTCAGCAAAAAGCGCAGGAGATGGAAACAGAGCTGGAGCCGGGAGCGGACACCGATTTGCTGGAACGGTGCGGTGCGGATTTGTTCTTGTTGGAGAATGAGGTCAGCAAGCTTGCGGCCGCCAGCGGCTATACTCGGATCACGCGGGAACTGGTCAGCGCCATGGGAACGCAGAATATTGAAGCAGATGTGTTTGAGATGGTTCGGTATGTGACAGCAAAAAACAAGCCCCGGGCCTTTCAGAAGTTGAACCAGCTGCTGGAACTGCAAAATGAGCCGATTGCGATTGCTGCGGCCCTGGCAGGCTCCTTCATTGATATGTATCGCGTGAAATGCGGTGCAGCCAGCCGAAAAAATTATGCTGCGGTACACAAGGACTTTCATTACCGCGGCAGCGACTACCGGCTGCGGAAATCGGGAGAGACGGCTTCCAGGTACACGCTCCATCAGCTGGCGTCCATCTTGGAGCTGCTGGAACGGCTGGATGCTTCGCTGAAGTCTTCTGCGGCGGATAAAAATGTGCTGCTGCAGACAGCCCTGTGCGAGATTATGCAGGTGGGAGATGGACGTTCATGAGCAAGCTGCGCATTGAAGAGATCATCGTGGTGGAGGGAAAGTACGATGCGGTCAAGCTTTCGGACCTGGTGGATGCGCTGATTGTTCCCACCAAAGGATTTTCAATTTTTACCAGTGAAGAGACAAAGCAGCTGATTTTAAGGCTTGGAAAAAAGCGCGGAATCATTGTGCTTACGGATTCCGATGCGGCGGGATTTCGCATCCGGAACTATGTCAATAAAATCGCGGCCGGCCTGCCGGTGAAAAATGCCTATGTGCCGGCGCTTGCCGGAAAGGAGAAACGAAAGAGCCAGCCGTCAAAAGAAGGGCTTTTGGGGGTGGAAGGAGTACCGGCAGAGGCAATCCTGCAGGCGTTGCGTACGGCAGGCGCCCATCCGTCGGCGGAACGGCAGGGAAGACAGATTACCTATACGGATTTGTTTGAACTGGGCTTGTCCGGAACGCAGGGAAGTGCAGAGCGCCGCCGCATCTGGCTCTCAGCGATTGGGCTTCCGCCTCGCTTGTCCAAAAAAGCATTGTGCGAAACTTTGAACAGCCTGTATTCCTATGAAGAGTTTTTGCAAACACTTCCGGAAGAATTCCGGGAGGCCCCGTGAGCATAAACAGAAAAACGCCGGAAAGCGGTTCGCTGCCCGGGGGCAACAAAAAGGATGCCGGCCAGATCACTGTGATCTGACCGGCATCCTTTTTATTTGATTGTTTGTTTTAAAACCTGCTGCGCGTACCATGGGAAATCCAGCTCGAAATGCTGTTTGCTCAATGCGGCAAAAGGCTCCTGCGTGATCTCAGGAAAGACAAGCGAGTATGCGCACAAGGCCTGATATTTGAATTTCAATTCACGGTTGGCTGCCTGGTTGCCATATTTGCTGTCCCCCAGAATCGGGCATCCAATGGACGCGAGATGTGCCCGGATCTGGTGCGTCCGTCCGGTGATGAGCGTTACTTCCAAAAGAGCCAGACGACCTGAAACGGCCAACGTTCGATAACGGGTGGTGATTTCTTTCGCACCCGGAAGTGGAGCGGATACGATGCGTACAGTGCCTTTTTCGGAGTTTTTGATGAGATAATCCTGCAGTGTGTCGCTTTCGGGAACAGGGCGGCCGAATGTAACGCATAGATACTTTTTGCACAGGGCACGGTCACGAATCAGCTGAGTGAAAAATGCTTCTGCCTGCGGCGTTTTGGCAAGCAGCACCAGTCCGCTGGTGCCGGTGTCCAGCCGATGGCACAACCTGAGCGAAAGGGGATCTTGGCCTTGTGTGCGCAGATATGTCTGCGCGCGGGCCAGCAAAGTATCCGCATCTTCCTGTCCGCAGACAGGAAGCCCGGCCGGTTTATTTGCAATCAACAGGGACTCGTCCTCATAAACAGGTACGAAGGAGATGGAGCCGGAAGGGTCAGCATAAAGACGGACGATGTTTCCGGCGCTCAGGCGAAACGACAAAGGCTGCTTTTTTCCGTCCACCTTGATTTTGTTTTCTTTGAGGTATTTTCGGAGTATTCCATAGGAAAGAGAGGGGACTTTTTCATACAAAAATTTGTCCAGACGCACGTCGCTTTTTACGGTCCATTCTTTCATAAAACTCCTCCTGTCGGTTCATCTATTTTATCACAGACATCCCTTTTTCGCCAGAGCTTTGGTTGACATTCAGATTGGAATATTGTATTCTAATAAAGCATACTTTTTATGTGCCGAGAGGCTGCTGTGGCGAAATCGGCAGACGCAAGGGACTTAAAATCCCTCGGTGGCAACACCATACGGGTTCGATTCCCGTCAGCAGCACCAGAACCCCCATAGGCGCTGAGCCTGGGGGGTTCTTTTTTAAAGGAGAGAAGCGATATGTATCTGTACGAGTTGTTTCAAAGAAAACCCTGCGTGTTTTCGCTGGAAGTGTTTCCGCCCAAGAAAAACGGCGCCTCGCCGGAAAGTTTGTATCCCAAATTAAAAGAGCTGGCAAAACTTTCCCCCGATTTTATCAGCGTTACATACGGTGCAGGCGGGAATGCTGCGGACGATTCCACCTGCAAAATCGCTTCTTATATCAAACACGACTTGGGCATTGAAGCGCTTGCGCATCTCACTTGCGTGAATTCGGGAAAAGAGCAGATTGAACAGACGCTGCGGCAGCTGCATGAAAACGAAATTGAAAATGTTTTGGCACTTCGGGGGGATATCAACCCGACACTCCCCAGAAAGAATGACTATCAATACGCCAGCGAATTGGCGGCTGCTGTGCATGCAAGTGGGTTTAACGTGGTGGGAGCCTGCTATCCGGAAGGACATGTCGAAAGCGAAAATTTGCGTCAGGATGTTGAAAATCTGCATCATAAAATTGATGCGGGCGCCACACACCTGATTACACAGCTCTTCTTTGACAACGGCGTTTTTTATCGCTTTCTGAACATGGCCCGCAAAGCGGGTATTCAGGTACCAATTGAGGCGGGTGTAATGCCTATTGTTTCAAAAAGCCAGGTGGAGCGGACGGTTGCGCTCAGTTCCGCCAGCCTGCCTTCGGCATTTACTAAAATGATCAGCAAATATGATCACGATGAGCAGGCTTTGTTTGACGCGGGAATTGATTATGCGATCCGGCAGCTGCGGGATCTGATTGAGGGCGGAGCGGATGGCATTCATCTGTATGCAATGAATCGTCCGACGGTGGCGCAAAAAGTGTACGAGGGAATTCGGGACCTGCTGTAAGGAGAACCATGCATGAAGCTGAATTTGAGCTTTGAAGTCGATCTCGAAGAAGTGCTCCGGATGCTGGGCGCACAGGGGACAAAGGATCAGGCAATCCGGGATTTGGCCCGACAGGCTGCAGAATGCGTTCAAAAAGCAGCGGTCCCGCGCGCAACCTATCAAAGAATGCCCTGTGAGCGCCTGCGCCCGCTCCTGCTTGGACGGGATATTGAGATGCATTTGCAGGGGTGTTCGGAGCTGGTGGCAATCGCATGTACCCTGGGGCGTGAGACAGACTGCCTGATTCAGCGTATGGAGTTTCAAAACATGGCTCTGGCGGTGGCGGTGGATGCAGCCGCCTCAGTAGGTGTCGAGTCTTTGGTACAGAATCTGGAACAGCAGCTCCGAGACCAGCTGGAAGCGCAGGGGCTTTTCCTGACAGGCCGCTTTTCGCCGGGGTATGGAGATTATCCCATCCGGGTGCAAAACGATCTTCTCGCGTTGCTGGATACGCCGAGAAGAATCGGATTGATGGCAACCGAGACACATCTTCTGACGCCGCGGAAAAGCATTACTGCGCTTTGTGGCGTTGCGTCTCATCCGGTAACGGGAAGACTTGCCGGCTGTGAACACTGTGCACTGCGCGAGAAATGTACCAAAAGGAAAGAGGGGAAAACCTGTGTCTGAAGTGTTTAAAAAGGACCGGTACACCATTTTGGATGGCGCCATGGGAACAATGCTGCAGAAAAGTGGTCTGGAACTGGGCCGCCAGCCGGATGTGCTGGGCATTGAGCAGCCGGAAATTGTTGAACGGATTGGCCGTATGTACGTGGAAAGCGGTTCGGACTGGATTTGCGCCAACACTTTTGGTGCGAACAGAAAAAAACTTTCGGGCTGCGGATATACAGTTGAGCAGGTCATCGCTGCTTCCGTCGGCTGTGCCAAATCTGCATGCCGGGGAAGTGAATGCCGGGTTTTGTTGGATGTAGGGCCGATTGGCGAACTTCTGGAACCAGTGGGAACGCTCGGCTTTGAAGAAGCGTATGACATTTTCCGTCAGGAGATGGTGGCGGGCGAACAGGCCGGTGCGCAGGGAATCCTGATTGAAACGATGACGGATTTGTATGAGGTGAAGGCGGCTATTTTGGCGGCAAAGGAAAATACAAGCCTGCCGGTGCTTGTTTCCATGAGCTTTGAAGAGAGAGGAAGGACATTTACCGGGTGTACGGTGGAGTCACTTGCGCTTGTAGCACAGGGGTTGGGGGCAGATGCGGTCGGCATCAACTGTTCGCTTGGTCCGCGTGAGATTTTTCCTTTGGCAAAGCGACTTTGCAGTTCCACGACCCTGCCGGTGTTCATCAAGCCCAATGCGGGGCTTCCGGATCCGGCGACGGGTGCATATGATATTTCGCCGCGGCAATTCTGCGATGAAATGGCGTGCTATGAAGCTCTTGGAATTTCGGCGGTTGGCGGGTGCTGTGGGACTACGCCGGATTACATTCAACACCTGGCGGAGTATTTTGGCCAAAAATGTCCGAAACAGCGTGAAGTGACTGCCAGAAGCTGCGTTTGTACGCCGACCGAACTGGTGGAGATCGATCGGGTAACGGTTATTGGAGAACGAATCAACCCGACCGGGAAAAAGCGGTTTCAGGCAGCTTTGCGCGAGGGAGATCTGGATTATATCGCGGAGCAGGCCATTGAACAAGCCAATGCGGGCGCCCGCATTCTGGATGTAAACGTGGGACTTCCGGGAATCGATGAAGCAGAGATGATGCGCCGTGCGGTCAAGACGATTCAGTCAGTGACGGATCTGCCTTTGCAGCTGGATTCCACCCGGGCGGACGTGTTGGAGGCGGGACTGCGGGTTTACAACGGAAAGGCCATCGTGAACTCGGTGAATGCGGAAGAGGCGGTGTTGGAAGCGATTCTGCCTGTTTGCAAAAAATATGGCGCGGCCGTTGTTGGTCTGACGTTGGACGAGCATGGCATTCCGGAACGGGCCGAGGAGCGGTTTGCTTTGGCAAAAAGAATTGTCGAGGCGGCCTGTTCGGCAGGCATCCCGCGGGAAGATGTATTCATTGACTGCCTGACCCTGACAGCAAGTGCGCAGCAGCAGGCTGTGCGGGAGACATTGCGCGCTGTACAGATGGTCAAAGAACGCCTGGGCGTAAAAACCGTTCTGGGAGTATCCAACATTTCCTTTGGTCTGCCTTGTCGGGAGCAGGTGAATACCAGCTTTTTGACGTTGGCGCTGGCACACGGGTTGGATATGCCGATTCTGAATCCCAATTCACAGGCGATGATGGCGGCTGTGGCGAGTTTTGAGGTGCTGTATAATCTTGATCCGGAATCAACCCGGTATATTGCACAGTACGCCGGTAAGGCACCGCAGCCTGCTGCAGGGGATGCACGGGCACCGGAGTTATATGATGCGATTGTGCAGGGGCTTCGCTCGCAGGCTGCACACGCCGCCAGAGAAAAACTGAAGAGCATGCCGCCTCAGGAACTGGTCAATCAAATTTTGATCCCGGCTCTGGATTCCGTGGGAGAACGCTTTGAGAAGGGGACGCTCTTTCTGCCGCAGCTTCTCCAGTCTGCAGGTGCTGCGCAGGCTGCGTTTGACGAAGTGAAAGAAAAAATCATCTCAGAGGGAACAAAAGGAGCCAGCAAGGGCAAAATCGTAATTGCCACAGTCAAGGGAGATATCCACGACATTGGAAAAAACATCGTAAAAGTAATTTTGGAAAATTACGGCTACGAGATGATCGACCTTGGCAGAGATGTGCCGCCGGAGCGGGTTGTAGAGGCGGCCCGAAGCAACAATGTCCGTCTGGTGGGTTTGAGTGCTTTGATGACCACGACGCTGCCCAGCATGGCACAGACCATTGAAGCGCTGCATCAGGCAGGGCTTGCCTGTAAAATTATGGTGGGAGGCGCGGTCCTCACGCCGGAATATGCCGAAAGCATCGGCGCGGATTTTTACGCGAGGGATGCAAAACAGTCCGTAGATATTGCAAGAAAAGTATTGGGATGACTCCAGAAGAGCCGGCGCACCGGCTCTTTTTGCTGTGCTGGCCTTCGCGGCAGCCATTCTCTTGTTCCTTGGAAACATTTCAAAAGAAAGTTGTATCGAAATTCTTACAATTTTTGTAAAAATTCGTTTTAATGCAACTTTTTGGGCGTGAAAAACGTATAATAAGCAAGGAAGTTCAAAAAGGGAAGGATGGGGCGGTATGGCACAAAATCTGACAAGCATTCTGGAAAATTTAAAACATATTTTTGGAATCGTCTATTCAGAAACACCT
>CALXIP010000110.1 GCA_944388395.1 uncultured Ruthenibacterium sp. | reverse complement strand
CTGTTCAATGTGGCGGATATGACGTGAAAAAACACGATGCATCAAAGATGCATCGTGTTTTTGTTTGGTTTGGGTATTTGCGGCAAAGCGGCTGTTATCGGTTGAGAACCCAGACGGCGGCGTTCAGGTATCCGGCGAACCCGACCCACACCAGGTAGGGCACCTGAAGCCAGGCGGCCAGACGGCTGACGGCGGCGAAAGAGATGGTCATCGCCAGAATCGCGATCCACAGTGCGGCCAGACATACAAGAGCGGCAAAGTAATCGCCCACGTTGAAGAACAGAAGGCTCCAGCCGAAGTTCAGGGCCAGCTGCAGGCACCACCAAAAGACCGAACGCGCTGTTTTGGGCTGGCCTTTAGAAGCGACCATTGCCATGCCCAGTCCCATCAGCAGATACAGTGCGGTCCACACGATGGGGAAAACCCAGCCCGGCGGCGTGAGGACCGATTTGTCCAGGGTGGAATAGACGGTCTCCAGACTGTCGCTGGTCAGATATCCTGCAAAAGCCCCTGTCCCCAGGGCCAAAAGCGGGAAAAAGATAAATTTTAAAGCTTTCATATTGTGCCTCCCGGTTCGTTTCAGAAAATAAGCCGCCTGCGGTTTGCAAAATGCCGGCCCAAAGGTTTGTTTCCAGTATCAGTATATCCGGTGCGGGATCAAAAGTCGGTTGGCTGGCCAACGGAAAGGCCGGCTTTTGCGCGAGGGACGCCGCTTTTCATACTATGAGGCCTGTGTCTGAAAGGTGCGGGCATCGAATTTTTCGGGAATAAAAAAGCAGCACTCGGTTTGCAAGTGCTGCTTTTTGTAATTCCGCAGGGCAGGTCAGCCCGAAAGCGTATGCAGTGAAATGGTTTCCGTGACCGTTCGCTTGTATTCGATGGGGGAAAGGTTTTCCTTTTCTTTAAAATAGCGGCTGAAATAATGCACCGTTTTGAACCCGGTCATGGTGGCGATTTCGGTGATGCTGCTGTTGGTGTAGCACAAAAGTTCCTTGGCGCGGAAAAGGCGGAACCGGTTGATAAACTGTGCCACTGTGCAGCCGTATTCCCGCTTGAACAGTTCGTTGGCCTGTTTACCGGACATGCGGATACTGCTGCCCACTGCGTCTGCCGTCAGATCTTCCGCCAGATGGTCGGAGATGTACCGAACGGCCAGAGCCGTGTCGCTTTCGGGCAGCGTGGTGTCCAGCGAGCGGTCAAAGGACAGCGCCACATCGGTGGGAAAGGCGCGGTGCTGCGCCAGATGGCCGTAAAACAGAATGGTCAGCAGGTCGTAGGCCATCTTTTCATGATACATGGGGGTGTGCAGCGAGTAGGCGCTTAAAAAGTTAATGGCAAAATGCCGGACGGTGAATTCCGGAAAAGGCAGACGGCGGGGCAGCAGACGGATCTGAGCACGCATGACTTCGTCCGGAACGGAAAAGGAGATCAGCAGAAAGGAGGATGCCTGCCGGATCACACACTCCGCCTCGTCCGGAACCAACAGAAAAAGCGAAAAAGCCGGGCTGTCCTGCGCGCTGCCGCACAGGGAGAACGCGGGATTTTGCGCCGTGCTCAGCAAAAGCGCAAAGGAGTCGGGCCCCATGGAAACCGTCTGCGGCTGGGTGATCTGCGAGACCGAATCGACCGAAAGCTGATGAAAAAACATAACGCACCTCTTGACGGATTCCAGTTAAGCGTTTTCCTTGATGTAGATCGCACCGCCTTCCAAGTGCGTGCGGATATACTCCTGTGCGGCCACGGGGTCGTGGGCGCACAGGGCGTCGTAAATCTTCTTATGATAAATGCACGAACGGGTCAGTGCATTGGGGGCGATCAGACTTGCGCGGATCGCATCGGACACCATGTCTCCCACCAGGCCCTGAATGGTTTTCAGAACCTTGTTTCCGCAGCTGGCTGAAATCAGATAATGGAACTTGGTGTCGTACTGATTGTAAGTGTCCAGATCCTCCTGCAGGGCGCAGGCGTCCATCTTGTCCAAAAGGCGCTTCAGCTTTTCCAGCTGCGCGTCCGTAATGTTTTGTGCGGCCAATTCCGCGCTTTTGCACTCGATCAGAATGCGCACCTCAAAGATGTCGTTGAGGTTCTTCTTGTCCAGCGCCAGCATGGGCAGCACGGGCGTCATGAAGGATTCCGGCGTCAGACATTTGACGAACGTTCCGCCGCCCTGGCGAACGTCCAGAATGCCCATGACGCTCAGTTTGCGCACCGCTTCCCGCACGGTAACACGGCTGACGCTGAACATTTGCGCCAGCTCGTTTTCCACCGGGAGCTTCTGCCCTACCTTATAGGTTTCATCGGCGATCATATTTTGCAATTCCTGTGCGACCTGGTCTGACAGGCGAGTTTTGGCAATCGGCACGGCGCTGCGCTCCTTTCGACGGAAAATCATATTATGATATTATTTTAAACGAATGGTTTTGAAAAGTAAATACTTTGCAAAATAAATATTTTTTTCTTATATTGTGACATTAAAATATGCAAAATATCCATATTAAATCTGCAAAGACAAAAAGAAACGGGCAATATATAATAAAGGCGTGATCCGATAAATATCATATCATAATATGAATTTATCCCGTGGAACGAGCACGCGGTCCGCTGCGGCGCGTGATGGAAATTTTTTGAAAAGGAGAATGAAAAATGAAGAAAGTGTTCGCGATCTTTTTGGCTTTTGCAATGGCACTCAGTTTGGCCGGATGCGGCGGTTCCGACTCCGGCACGTCCACCGGTTCCGGCACGGGTGATGCAGCCGCCGAAGGCGCCGGTTCCATTACATATGTAACACTGGGCGACACCGGTATGGAACAGCTGAAAGAAGCAGCGTCTGCGTTCCAGGAGCAGACGGGTGTGGAAGTGAAGCTGGAGTCCTGGTCGTATACAGATGCCTATCAGAAGATCATCACTTTGGCCGAGGGCGGCAATATGCCGGACGCCAT
>CALXIP010000109.1 GCA_944388395.1 uncultured Ruthenibacterium sp. | reverse complement strand
TTGGACACCCTTTGTCAGGCGCTGGAAACTCTGCATAGCTATTTCCTGTCCAGCCGCTGACATCTGATCTGAAAGGAGAAGCTGTTTATGATTCGCATTTTGACTGATTCCACTGCTGATTTTCCCGCAAGTGAAGCCGCCGCCCTGGGGCTGCGTGTTGTCCCCTTGCAGGTGAACTTCGGCGACGAGCATTACCGTGACGGCATTGACCTGACACCCGAAGCCTTTTTTGAAATGCTGGAACAAGCGCCCAAACTTCCCACCACAAGCCAGCCCAGCCCGGAATTGTTCCTGAACGAATTTGAGGATGCCAAGGCAGCGGGCGACGAGGTGATCTGTGTCCTTCTGGCAGGCTTTTTGTCCGGCACGGTGCAAAGTGCGCAAATTGCCAAAGCCGAAGCCGAATACGACGGCATTTACATCGTGGACAGCAAAACGGCCACCCTGGCGGAACAGCTTCTTGTGCGCCGTGCCATTCAGCGGGTCCAGCAGGGGTTCACCGCACCGGAAATCGTTGCGGACCTGGAGCAGGCCCGGGAAAACCTGCACCTCTTTGCGCTGGTGGACACGCTGAAATATCTTCACAAGGGCGGCCGTTTGCCCACCGCGGCTGCGATTGCCGGCGGTTTGCTGGGCATCAAACCCGTCATCGGTCTGCAAAACGAAAAGCTGGGAATGGCGGACAAAGCGCGCGGCCTGCCGGGCGCCTATGTGGCCATCTTCAAGCAGATCGACAAAGTGGGCGGCATTGACGAGGAGTGGCCCGTCTGCGTGGGCTACACCGGAAAGAAGCAAGGTGTGGAGCCCTTTATGCGCTATGTGACCAACAATCTGCATCTGCAGAAACCGCTTTTGTTCCCCATCGGTCCGGTCATCGGCACCCACGCCGGTCCCGGCGCCTGCGGCATTGCGTTTTTTGCTCATCCGGAACAGTAAGTAAAAAAACGGGAGAGGCTCTCGCCTCTCCCGTTTTTTTACTTATTTCTTGATCTTCGTCAACAGGCTGTTGATGTATCCCTTTGCATTGGCAGGCACTTTGTTGCCCATCAGAGTGAGAATGTTCTCCAGAGTCATGCCCTTGATCATTCCCATCATGTTTTTCATGCTCTTGCCCATTCCGCTGCCGGCGCCCAGTTTCTCAAAGAGCTCCATCAGAACCTTGGCACCTTCCTCATTGGCCATAATGGTGCCCAGCTTCTCTTTGATGGACAGGTAGCCTTCCGGGAACTCCATCTTCACTTCGTTGCCCAGCTCGTCGAACCAGTTGCCCGCTTCAGTCTCCTCCTGCGGCAGGACATAGCTCTCATTGGGTTTGTCCACACCGTTCAGAGAAATGGTGTCATCCGGTGCACCGGCGGCCTTGGCCGTCACCGTGTTGGCACCGTTCTGCAGCGCGACCTCAGGGAACACACACATGTGGTCCACCGCCTGCTGCGTGCTGACCTCAGCGCCATTCACAAACAGGGTGACCTCCGGGCAGTTGGTGTACACGATCACGTCACGCTGGCCCGGCGCACGGTCCACAAAGCGGGAACCGCACACATGCACCATGGGCTCTGTGGTCCAGTATGCCTTGTAAATGAAGAACGCGTCTTTCTTGATCTTGCGGTCATAAGTGACCAGACCTTTGTTGTTCCGGCCTTTGCAGCCGCCCTCATCACGGGCATCCGCCGCAAAGTCGAACATATTCCAAACGTGCGTGCTCCACAAATACGGACGGGTGGCAAAGGTCTTCAGCATTTCGTGATGATAATATGCCTGATACTCCTCGGTATAATCGTGGCTCTCCGGTTTGGCAGTATGCCAGGTCAGAATGGCCTCGGCGCCGTACTCGGAAACGCCCACGGGACGGTCCGGATTCTTTCTGTGGAACTCATCCAGCCAGGGGCCATTTTCGGATACATCGCCCACATACCAGCCGAAATAGTGGTTGTAGCTCTGCACATCGGTGATGTACACATGCTCGGAGTCCATCGGCACCATGGAAACCTGCGCCATCGTGGTCAGGCGGCTGGGGTCCAGCTTTTTGGCCAGCGCATTCAGCTCGCACAGATTCTGATACAGCGCCTCGCTCTCACCGGCGATGGTGATCTCGTTGGAGATGCCCCAGAAGAAAATGGAAGGATGGTTGTAGTTCTGCGAAATCAGCTCCGTCATCTGGCTGAGCGTATTGGCTTTGGCGTCTTCGCCTTCGCGGAACACGCTGATGAAGGGAATTTCCGCCCACAGCACCAGACCGTTCTTATCGCACAGATCATAGAAAGGCTGTGCGTGCTGATAATGCGCCAGGCGAATGGTGTTGGCGCCCACTTCCTTGATCAGCGCCACATCTTCCGCGTGCTCTGCTTCGCTGATGGCCCAGCCCATGTCCAGACGGTCCTGATGACGGGCAACACCGTGCAGAGGATAGCTTTTTCCGTTCAGGAAGAAGCCGTTTTCCGGGTCCACGTGGAAGCCGCGGTAACCGTAGTTGACAACGATCTCATCGCTGACTTCGCCGTCCTTCAGCAGGCTGACATGCGCAGTATACAGATAGGGATCGGGCAGACCGTTCCACAGATGCGGATTCTCCACATCCAGAACCACCACCGTATGCTCTTCCGCCGCCGCGGTCTCGCGGGCAACCTCATTGCCTTCGGCATCTTTCAAAACGCACTGCACCAGGCAGCCGTCTGCGTTCACGGGGAACGCGTCAATGCGGGTCTTGCCTGCTGCATGGGGCGTTACAAATACGCCGTTGGTGCCGCACTTCATCAAATCGAAGTGCGCGGGCTCTGCCTCGATAAAGCTCACGTTACGGTACAGGCCGCCGAAGAAGGTGAAGTCCGCCTGCTGCGGATACACGTCGCACTCCTCATTGGTCACGTCCACAACCAGCTCATTGCCGTCCGCCTTCAAAACGTCGGTCAGGTCAAAACGGAAGGTGGAAAAACCGCCTTTGTGGGTGCCCAGCTCTTTTCCGTTGCAGCTGACGGTGGCCACGTGGTTGGCGCCGTCAAACTGAATGTACTGGCGTTTTCCCGCGGTGGGCGCAGGCAGCTGCAGCTTATAGATTCCGTGGCCGCGCCAGTAATCGCTGCCGCCGTCCTGTCCGTCCAGATTGTTCCAGGTGTGCGGCAGGGTCACTGCAGCAAATTCCTCTCCCTGTTTTGCGAACAGGGCTTTGTTCAAAATAGTCTGTGTGCGCATAAACTTTTTCCTTTCTTTCATCGTGAAAACTCACACCGCAGAAAGCGCCGCGGTGTGAGGAGGTGTCTTACATGTGTGTATCCCACATGCCGCAGAACGCATCCACGGGGTCGGTGCCGGTAAACTCGCTTTCACCGCACAGTTTTTCCACCAGCGCATCCAGCGTGTCGTCTTTGGCGTCGTAGGCGTTGACATAGGTGCGGGCCTGCGGCACGTCCGCCAGCAGGAAGGGATGGCCCACGCTGGCCACCACTACCGGCAGTTCGTGCACATACCAGGGGATCTCTCCGCCGCCTTTGCTCATGGCCCAAGCCACGCGCTCGCAGGTCTGGCCCATGCCGTTCACTTCGCCCAGCGTCAGCACCAGGTCCTGTTTTGCCACGAAGTCTTTGATGGGCGTTTTGCCGGCAAAATACACCATCAGGGCACGCATCATCTCGGCACCCGGATCTTCGGCCTTCTCGCCGTCTTTCGCAGCCTGCGCCGCCTTGGCAGCCGCTTCTTTCTGCAGTTTCGACACGGGATCTTCATAAATCTCCACTTCAAATCCGCGCTGTTTCAGGCGTTCCGCCACTTTTTCAGCCGTCGTGGGACCCTTGCCGCCTTTCATCAAAGCGAAAATTCCTCCGCCGGAAGCGCCCTTGGCCGGCACGATCATGATGCGTTTGTATTTTTCCGGAGTAATCGGGAACACATTGTCCTTGTTTTTCACCAGTGTCACAGCCCGCTCGCTGACCTCGCGCGCCATGGCCTTGTGCTCGTCGCAGCCCACGATGCGTGCCACATCCTCACGGGGCGGCATGATCTCCGTGGGAGCTTTTTTGTGCAGTCCCAGACGGGCTTTCAGGCCCAGAATGCGCTCCAGAGCCTCCTGCAAACGCTCTTCGGTGATGATGCCTTTCTTATATCCGTCCATCATATAGCCGAAATCTTCGTCCATATCGTTGAAGAACAGGAACATGTCGCAGCCCGCAGCAATGGCACGCGGCAGAACGTCGCAGCGCTTCATCATGCAGGTCAGGCCCACCATGTGAGACGCGTCGGTCAGGATCATACCGTTAAAGCCCAGTTCCTTGCGGAGCAGGCCCTGCAGCAGTTCCGGGCTGAGGGTGGCGGGCATGATGTCTTCGTCTTTGATGGAAGGATTGATTTTACGGGTCCAGGCGGGCTGCATGATGTGGCCTGCCATCACGGCCTCCAAACCGCAGTCGATCAGGCCTTTGTACACTTTTCCGTAAGTGGCCATCCAGGTATCGCAGTCCGCGCTGTTAACACTGGGGGACAGGTGCTGGTCACGCTCGTCAATGCCGTCGCCGGGGAAGTGCTTGGCCGCACAGCCGAAGCCGGCATTCTCGTGTGTGCCTTTAAAGTAAGCCTGCGTCATGCGCGCCACCACATCCGGGTCATTGGAGAAGCAGCGTTTCGAGATAACGGGGTTGCGCCAGTTCTGGTTGATGTCCGACAGCGGAGCAAAGCTCAGGTTGCAGCCGATGGCCGCAGCCTCTTTGTTGGCGATCCGGCCCATCTCATAGGCATATTTTTCATCGCCGGTCGCGCCGATCTTCACCGGCATACCGATTTCCGTGCCATCGGTGCAGGCGCCGTTTCCGCCGCCCTCGGTGTTGCGGGCAATGATCAGAGGAATTTTCGCATTCTCCTGCAAAATGCGGTTCTGCTCATAAATCTCGTCCGATTTTCCCGGATTGTAACGCACGCCACCAATGTGGTATTTCTGCACGCTCTCTTTCAGATAGCTTTCCTCACGGGAAGAACCCATGTTAAAAAACAGCTGTCCGATTTTCTCTTCCAGCGTCATGCCGGCGATCGTGTTCTTTACCCACGCTACGCCTTCGTCATCCAGAAAAAACGGATTTGCTCTCAAATCTACCATGTGAACATCCTCCTTTAATCAACCAGTTTCACTCCGTCCGGGTGTCGCCCCCGGTTTTCTACACTTTAATAATATCGGATTTTTCAAAGAGCAATGAGAAAATTATTTGCAACATCCGTAATTTTTTTGCTATTTTTTAAAAAAACGAAAATTTTATCTTCACAATCTCTGGAAATTCCAGTAAAAGGCGGGTATAGTAAGCATAGAAAAAGCTGTCTGAGGTGAAATTATGCTTAAAATGCAGCAGCATGTGCTCAATTCCTTTGCGGAACTGGTTCAGGTGATGCTGGACACCAGTTTTATCTATGTAGACCGACAGTTGGTGCCCGATGAGATCCACGAGCCCAACTATATGCCTCCTCTTCTGAAAGAGCGTTTTCGCGACCTTCTGTTCGGCGGCCTTCTGTTTGAATGTGAACCCGCCAGCAGCACTACCGGTCCTTTTTTCATTTATGAAGTGGGCCTTGCCTGTGATGCGCGCATCGCCGTTTTATGTCTGCCGGAACGGGAAGGTTTTGTGCTGATCGGCCCCTATCTGCCCGATGCTGCCAGCACTTCTTCTCTGGAAGAACTTTTGACCGACGCCGGGATTCCCCTTTCTCAGAAAAGTGCTTACAGTACTTATCTGAACACGCTGCCTGTTTTGGATCACTCGCGGCTTTACGTCGTGTTTTCCGCGCTGGTTTCCAGCGCGTACCAAAAGGATCTGGAGCACACGTTCCGGAGATTTGACATCTCACCGGAACATCCGGCCCCCTGCCCTGTATTCGAAGAGGATACTTTGCAGCTGCGGGCCGAAACCCTGGAAAAGCGTTATGCGGATGAGCAGAAGCTGCTGAACCTGGTCATCAAAGGCGATTTGGACGCCGTCTACAGTCTCGGAGTGAAGAATTTCTCTCTGGAGCGCGTTCCCAACAAGCTGCGCAACGAAAAAAACCTGATGATTATTTTAAATACTCTGCTGCGTAAAAGCCTGGAAACCGCTCACGTTCACCCGCTTTATATCGACGCCATCAGCGGTAAATGGGCTGTCCGAATTGAGAACACCGACAAAATCAGCCTGCTGGACACGCTCTCCCGTGACATGATTCGGGATTACTGCCGGGAGGTGCAGCACCACAGCCTGGCCAATTATACGCCCAATGTGCGCGCTATGATCAACTACGTGAATTTTAATCTGAATGATCCGGAATTGAGTTTAAAGAAAATTTCCGAGCATCTGGGCGTAAACGCCAGCTATTTATCGCAGCACTTCAACAAAGAAGTAGGCTGCAGCCTTCCGGAATACATCACCGACAAACGCATCAGCCAGGCCAAGCAGCTGCTGTCCGGCAATTCCAATCTGAGCATTAACCAGATTGCATCCGCCACCGGCTTCACAGATGTAAACTACTTCACCAAGGTATTTAAAAAGCAAATGGGATGTACCCCTACCATGTTCCGCAAGCAATAAAATAGTAAATTTGCCCATTTAATTCTAAAAATGGCAAAGAATTTACCCGTTCAATAAAATAAGTCCTCACGCTTATGATTCAAAAATGGTATTCTGAACTCGTTCGGTAAGCGCACCAGACAGGTGCGCCCAAAAATTGAATCTTGGGAGAAGGAGACAACATTATGGCACACAATACCAATGCTTCTGTGCGGCCGTTCGGCATCCGCGACAAAGTAGGCTACTTGTTCGGAGACCTCGCCAACGACTTCACATTCATTTTCGCCAGCAGTTACTTGATGAAGTTCTACACCGACGTACTGGGTGTTTCTGCTGCAATGGTAGGCGTTTTGTTCTTGGTGGCCCGTTTTGTAGACGCATTCACCGATGTAGGAATGGGCCGTCTGGTAGACACCCTGCCTGCCGGCAAAAACGGTCGCTTCCGTCCCTGGCTGAAGCGCATGGCAATCCCCCTGTTCATCATCAACGTTTTGATGTATCTCTATCCGGCCGCCAATCTCTCGATGGACCTGAAGACGGTGTACATGTTCGTCACCTACATTCTGTGGGGTTCCGTGTGCTATACTGCCGCTAACATTCCTTACGGCTCCATGGCTTCTGTAATCACCGCCGAGCCCGGCGAGCGCACCCGCCTGTCCACATTCCGCAGCATGGGTGCGATGGTTGCAGGCATTCTGATTTCCGTTGTAAGCCCGCTGATCCTGTTCCGTACCGAAAATGGGGCGCAGGTCGCCATTCCCGAGCGCTTCACGCTGATGGCTGTTATTTTCGGCGTGTGCGCAATGATGTGTTATCTTCTGTGCAACAATCTGACCACCGAGCGCATTCAACTGCCGGCTAAAAAGGCAGAAAAAGGCGCCAGCTTCTTCTCTCTGGTTGGTAC
>CALXIP010000108.1 GCA_944388395.1 uncultured Ruthenibacterium sp. | reverse complement strand
GTTTTTGGCGCCCGCCCGCCTGTGGGAGAGCGGCCGTCCGGCAGAGGGGGAACGGCTTCAATTTTTTCACCGCCTTTTGCAGGCGGCCGCGGCCAAAAATCTGGTGCTGACACGTAAGATCGGGCACATTACGCCTCACACCATCCGCGCACGCCTGTTGTCTTATCTTTCGGCAGAGGCAGTGCGCCAGGGAGCAAATGAGTTCGATATCCCTTTTGACCGGCAGCAACTGGCCGATTATCTGTGCGTGGAGCGCAGCGCTTTGTCCAACGAGCTGAGCAAAGCCCGCAAAGACGGACTGGTGCAGTTTCATAAAAATCATTTCAAATTGTGCCGTACCGTTTCCGGAAGTCTTCTGTAAAATACGTCCGGTCGACTTTTTTGGAAAAGAAGAAAGTTTGTGAATCCAGTGCAGATTTTGTATCTTTTTTTTGGAAGCTTTGCACAAGCGCTGGAATAGTTTTACAGTAACAAAATATTTTGAAAGAAAAATGAACACAGCAAAAAATTACTGTTGCAGAAATGACGATTTTTCGCGCTTTCAGCGTTAAATAGCTGAAAAAAGGCGAAAAGTTTACCGATGAACGAAACGAAAAGCGTTTTCACAAAAAAGAACAGTAATTTTTAAAACAGGGATTTGTTCGAATTTTACAATACCTGTTGGTTTTACAAATGATGTTTTGTCTGTTATGATATAGAAAACGTTTACTGAACCGAAAGGGACAGAGCTCATGAGCGAAAATAGAAAATGCACCATTGTGGATGTGGCCCGGGCGGCGGGTACGTCCACAGCAACCGTGTCACGGGTTTTAAGCGGCAGCGATTACCCCATCAGTGCGCAGCTGCGGAAAAAAGTGATGCAGGTGGCGCAGGATCTCAATTATAAACCCAATTTGATTGGAAAAATGCTTCAATCGGGCGTGGGCGAAAAAGAGATCGGCGTGGTTCTGCCGTCCATTGTCAATCCGTTTTACGGGAGCCTGATGTCTGCGGTGGAAGAAGAATGCGTTCAGCGTTCTTATGTGCCGATCCTGTGCCTTTCGCAGAACAGCAGCCGGCTGGAGTCGCAGCACATTGAAATGCTGGGGCAAAAGCAGGTGTCCGGAATTCTGCTGTCCTGCATGCACATGGACGAGGCGCTGATGGACAAGCTTCGCCGGCTGGAGATTCCCTGTGTGCTGTTTGACCAGACCTATGAGGAATATCCGGGGCTCAATGTGGGGTTTGACTTTTACCAGGGCGGCCTGCTGGCCACCCGCTATCTGATCCAGTGCGGACACAGGGATATCGCCTTTGCCAGCGGTCCCATGGACCGGCGCAGCCGCAAGCAGCGCTTTGAAGGGTATAAGGCGGCTCTGCGGGAAAACGGGATCCGGTTCAATTCCAAACGAATGCTTCTGTACGAAGGTTCCACGGACGCAGGCGCGGAGAACTCGGAGTTCCGCAACGGATACGAACTTGGAAAGATGCTTTTACAGGGCGAATGCCTGCCGGACGCAGTGTTCGCCATCAATGATATGACGGCCATCGGCATGATCCAGTGCCTGAAGGCCAATGGCGTGTATGTGCCGGCGGATGTTTCGGTGATCGGGTTTGACAACATCTATATCAGCGATTTTGTGGAACCCGCGCTGACCACCATCAGCCAGCCATCGTATGAGATGGGCCGAAAGGCTGCCCGTATGCTGCTGGATGCCATTGAGCAGCCCGGATGCGCCCAGGAAAACGTAGTGATGGAACCGACGCTCGTCGAGCGGCGATCCGTGAGAAAGGTGTATAGAAGGTTAAGGAGGTAATCGCTTTGATTGAAAAACAGTATGACAAAGTGGATCTGAAAATTTTTGATACGCGCGCCGAAATGGGCCGTGTGGCAGCCGAGGAAGCCGCTGCCTGCCTGCGGGAGCTTCTGGAGAAAGAGCCGGAGATCAACTGCATTTTTGCGGCTGCTCCCTCGCAGTCGGAGTTCCTGGAAGAGCTGTGCAAACAGCCCGGCATCGACTGGAACCGGGTAAACGGCTATCACATGGACGAGTATGTGGGGCTGTCGCTGGGCCACGAGAAATCCTTTAATCATTTCCTCAGCGAATCCATTTTCAACAAGGTCCCGTTCAAGAGCGTGAATCTGATCGACGGGTCCCGCCCGGTGGAAGAGGAAACGGCCCGCTACGGCCAGTTGCTGCGCAATGCTCCCACCCATGTGACGTTCATGGGCATCGGCGAGAACGGACACATCGCGTTCAACGATCCCCCTGTGGCGGACTTTGAGGACAAAGAAGTCATTAAAAAGGTAAAACTGGATCTGGTATGCCGCCAGCAGCAGGTGCACGACAAATGCTTTGACACGCTGGACGAAGTGCCCGAGTATGCACTGACCGTGACGGTGCCCCGCCTGATGGCCAGCCAGTACATTTTCTGCATCGTGCCGTCCGACAAAAAACACGACGCCACGGTGGCGGCTCTGACCGGCCCTGTGAGCACGGCCTGCCCGGCCAGCATCCTGCGCCGCACGGACAATGTGCGTATGTACATTGATAAAGCCTGCGCGGGAGATCTGGCGGAATAACACAATTCCTAAAAGGAGGAGGAGAACATGAAACTGAAGTCCCCGAACGTGTGGTACATTTTGGGCACGGTTCCGGTGCTGGTGCTGGACTTTGTTCTGGGTGCCTGGCTTGCCCGCGGGATGGTCTGGCTGAGCGTTGTGCTTCTCCTTCTTGGGCTGCTTGCGGCGGTAGCACTGGTGCGGAAATTTATTGTTCTTCCCAAACCGAGAAACCGCTACGGCACGCCCGAACCGTTTGCCCTGGAACTGCCCATCGACTGCAACGCAGAGTTCTATCACTGCCCGGAAATGGCCAAATACGAATTTCTGCACCGTACGGTGGAAGTGGTCAGCCCGCTGTGGAACGGGAAAAAACCTTTTCAGGTCATGATCAATCCGACACTGGCAGAAAAATACGGGCAGGATTTTGAGAAAGCGGCGGTGGTGCGCGAACTGGAAAATTTCCGGCGCAAAAACAGCCTGAAATCGCTGGTGGGGCTGCTGCTCCCCGTGGAAGTGCTTGCGGCGGCGGTGCTGGCAGCGGTGGCCTTTGGCCCGCAGCTGGAAGCGATGCTGGGGTCCTTCGTGCTGTATTTTGCAGCGCCTTTTGCGGCGGTGGCGGCTTTTGGCGGCTGCCTGTATCTGTGGAACCGCACCATTTCCAACCAGGACAAGCAATTGGATGCTTTTTTACTTGGCTACTTTTCAAAGGAGCAAGTGAAACAGTATATTCAGGTGACTGAAAAAATGCATGCGGAAGGAGGAAGCGAGAAGAGTCGTGTATTCACAGAGCATTACCGGGATGACCGGCTGAAAGCTCTGGACACAAACAAACATTGAACCAAATTAAGAAGGAGGAATTCAAAACATGGCAGAAACAATGACAATGCATTGGCTCGACTGGGTAGTGGTCGTGCTGTTCTTCGTGCTGGTCCTGTGGGTCGGCATTCGGTCCGGCAAGAACATTAACAGTTCCACGGACTTCTTTGTTGGCGGTGGCAAGATCCCCTGGTGGATGTCGGGCATTTCCCATCACGTATCCGGTTATTCCGGCGTAGTATTCGTAGGTTACGCAGGCATCGCGTATGCGCAGGGCATGTCCATCTACTTCTGGTGGGCGGTCAACATCGCTCTGGCAACGGCCTTGGCTTCGGTGACCATTATCCCCCGCTGGCCGCGTCTGCGCCGCGCGCTGGGCATCGAGTCCCCGACGGAATATCTGCAGATGCGCTATAGCCGCGCTGCTCAGCTGCTGATCGCCATCTCCGGTATCGGCAGCAAGCTGCTGGACGTTGCTGCAAAATGGACTTCCATCGGCATCCTGCTCCACGGCTTTACGGGTATGCCCATTTGGGTCGGCGTTATCGTCTCCGGCCTGATCTCTTTGATTTACATTGCCATCGGCGGCATTCTGGCCGACCTGTGGACCGACTTTATCCAGTTCATCGTGCAGGTGGCCGCAGGCCTGGCCCTGTTCATCGGCGTTATCATGAAACTGGGTGACTATGGTCTGAGCTTCTTCAGCGTGTTCAGCGCTCTGCCCGAGGCAAACGTGTCCGTGTTCAACGCCGGCCGCGGCCAGGGTTCTCTCAGCTGGACTCTGCTGTACTTCTTCGTTATCTTCTTCAGCTACAGTGGTGGTACCTGGAACCTGGCTGCTCGCTTCATTTCTACCAGCGACGCCAAGGAGGCCAAAAAAGCAGGTCTGTTCTCCGCAGCTCTGTATCTGGTTTGGCCGTTCATCCTGTTCTTCCCCATGTGGTGCGGACCCCTGCTCTTCCCGGGCATGGATCAGGCCACTGCGGAAGCCAGCCTGTATGCAACTCTGACCAACACCTTCCTGCCGGTTGGCATGGTCGGCCTGGTTCTGGCATCCATGTTCGCCAACACCATGACCATGTGCAACTCCGACGCGAACACCATCTCTGCGGTATTGACCCGTGACATCCTGCCCATCTTCAATCCGAAGATCCTGCAGGCCAGCGAGCGCAAATCCCTGTGGTATGCGCGTATCACCACCATCATTTTCACTGCTCTGACCGTATTTGTGGCTCTGTTCAGTGACTATTTCGGTGGCGTCACCGGTTTGATTCTGACCTGGTTCTCCGCTCTGCTGGGACCGACGGCCATTCCTCTTCTGCTGGGCCTGTTCCCCGCGTTCAAGTACTGCGACGCGAAAGCCGCCATCATCTCCGTGCTGGCCGGCCTGGGCGTATTCGTACTGACCAAGATGGGCTTCACCATGGAAGCGGACATCGCGCTGATCGCTCCTCTGGCGGTATCCTTCGTGTTCTATGCGGGCATCGGCTTGATCAACAAGTATGCCCTGAAGATGCAGGTGAAACCGGAAGTCGAAGACCTGATGGTAAAATTGGGCAAAGACGAATAAGTGTAAAAGAAAGGATCCCCGGCCGTTTCGGCCGGGGATATTGTGAACTGAAATGGATATGAATGAACGGAAAGCGTTTTATGTCAGCCAGATTCAGGACAATTTCCTGCCGTACTGGCTGAAATTTGTCGACCGGGAACAGGGCGGCATTTTGAATTGCATCAACAACAACGGCGACCAGCGCCTCAGCGACAACAAATTCACCTGGTCTCAGGGACGCTGGCTGTGGGTGCTGGCGCGGGTGTACCGTCTGGCGAAACAGGGGGTTCTGCCCAAGGTGGACCCGGCGGAGCTGGAACCCCTGATGGATGAGACCTTCCGTTTTCTGGCGGACAAATCCATTTACGGGCCGGATGACATCTGCTGCTATCTGCTGACGCGGGACGGCGAGAAACTGGTGGACGAGCCCACCGGCCGTTACGATGCCAGCATCTATGCGGACTGCTTTGCGCTCATCGGCAGCGCGCAGTACGCGAAAATGACACAAAACACCGAGGCGGCCGACGTGGCGCACCGGTTGTATCGCAGCATCACAAAACGGGTGGAGAGCGGCGACTTCCTCACCGAGCCCTATCCCGTTCCCGATGGATATCAGGTCCACGGCATTCCCATGATTCTGGTGAACACCGTGCAGGAGTACATGGATATGCGCCGTTCCTTCGGCCTGGACGTGGCCGAGCAGGAAGCGTATGTGCGCGGCAAGGTCCATTTCATTCTGGATGTGCTGTACGACGGCGACGGCCTGATCCGCGAGCATCTCTCGGATGACAAGAGCTATACCCGCCTGCTGGACCGGCACATCAACCCCGGCCACACACTGGAGGACGCCTGGTTCCTGCTGGAATTCCTTGAGGAGTACGGCGAACTGGACAAATACCTGCCCCGTATTGCGCAGATCGCAAAGCGCACCTTCCACTTGGGATGGGACGAGAAATACGGCGGCCTGCTTCGGTTTGTGGATCGGGAGGGCGGCGCGCCCAGGGGCGACTGCATCGGCACACCGTATGAGGAGCTGGTGAAGGATACCTGGGACATGAAGCTCTGGTGGCCGCATTCCGAACTTCTGTACATCTTCTCGTATCTGTATCAGCTCACCGGAGACGAGGAGTTCGAGGCGCTGTATCAACAGTCTGCGGATTATGCCTTCTCCACCTTCCCCAACAAGGAATTGGGCGAGTGGGTGCAGATCCGTCAGCGGGACGGCAGCCCGCAGGACAAGCTGGTGGCGCTGCCGGTAAAAGATCCGTTCCACATTTTGCGCGACTTTATCAAAGTGGTGGAACTGTATGAGAAAGAGGGGAAAGCGGAATGAACATGGAGCTGGGAACGGCCAAGCGGGCCATCACCCCGCCCCGGCCGGTCCGGCTGGCAGGCTATGCCACCCGGACCACCCCCTTTGACAGCGTGCTGGAGGACATTTATGTCCGCGTGCACGACTACCGCTGCGGTTCGGACCGGGCGGTGCTGGTCTACGGCGATCTGCTGTGGTGGAACAGTGAGTTTGTCGCCATGGCGCGGCCCCGCCTTGCGGCGGCGCTGGGGGTGAAGGAAGAGCAGATCCTGTTCACCGCTTCCCACAACCACAGCGGCCCGGGCACCGGCGGCAACTTTACGCCTCTGCTGGAGACGGTGGACGCAGAGTACACCGAATTTTTGTACACGCAGGTGGAGACCGCCGCGTGCGCAGCGGCACAGAACGTGGAGCCGGTGCGCGGAACCGTGCACCGGGGCGAATGTGCCCTGAACGTGTACCGCCGGGTGCACACGCCCGACGGGATTGCCATGTGGCCCAACTATGACATGCCGGCCGACCACCATCTGACGGTGGTGCGTCTGGAGCGGGCGGACGGAACCGTGAAGGGTGTGCTGGTGCACTATCCATGCCACGCAAACCTCGCCAACGGCAATGCGGTGCATCCGGACTATCCGGGCGCCACGCTGCGCATGCTGGACGAGATGTTCCCCGACAGTGTGGGCGTGTTCCTGCAGGGCTGCACCGCAGACCTGCGGCCCAACAGCGTGCTGGGCGAGCGGTTTATACCGCAGAGCTATGAGGGCGTGCAGAATTTTGCACGGCAGTTCACGGCGCATTGCGAGGCGCTGCTGCAAAGCGAAGGCACCGCGCTGGGCGAGAAAGTCTTCATCGCCCGCACCACCCGGCAGCTGCCGCTGGATCAGACGGGTCTGGAGCAGTCCATGGAAGAGGCAAAAAGCGGCGATGAGGCGCACCGGCAGTGGGTGGCCGCCATCACCCGCAAACAGTGCCGGGACCATGAAACGCTGGAGATCTCCCGCCTGGATTTAGGCGGATTGACGATGTTTTTCTTCAACGCCGAAGTGGCGCAGAAGTACGCGGCCATTGCGCGTGAGCAGGTGCCCGGCGCCCTGAGCGCAGGCTATTGCAACGGCATGATCGGCTATCTGGCCACCGCGCGCCAGATTTCCCACGGCGGTTATGAGCCGGAGGGATCAGCGTTGTATTTTGCTCTGGCAGGCACTTATGCGCCTGCCATCGAGTCTGTGATCGCCGATGGCGTTGGCGCATTGGCAAACGAATATTGAGAGGAGAACAAACAAATGGAACAGGGACTTCTGACCGATCTGTACTACGATGAAATTCTCAAGATCATCAACGAAATCCGCGCCACCGAGCGCGAGAACATCCTGAAAGCTGCCCGCATGATCGCGGATCAGGTCAAACAGGATAAGCTGGTATATGTGTTCGGCCCGGGCGGCCATTCCAACCTGGCGGCCATGGAAGTGTTCTTCCGCGCCGGCGGCCTGATGCACATCAGCGCCATTCTGAACCAGGAGACCATGCTCAGCAGCGGTGCGCTGAAATCCATGCAGACCGAGCGCCTGCCCGGTTACGGCAAGATCGTAGTGGAAGATTACGGCATCGGCGAGGGCGATCTTCTGTGGATCGTCAATGCGTACGGCATCAACTCCGCCACCATCGACGCGGCCCTGACCGCCAAGGCGCACGGCGCCAAGGTCATCGGCGTCAGCAGCCACGAACACGCCGAAACCTGCCCGCTGGATCATCCCGCCCGTCATCCCAGCAAAAAGAATCTGCACGACGTTGTGGATTGCAGCATTGACTGCAAGGTCAAGCTGGGCGACGCCACGCTGGAAATTCCGGGCTTTGAGCAGAAGATCGGCGCCCTGTCCACCTATGCGAACGCCTACGTGATGAACTGCGTGGTCATCGAGGCCATCAACATGCTGGTCAACGAAGGCGTAAATCCGCCGGTCTGGCGCAGCGGCAACTGCCCGGGCGGCGACGAGTGGAACAACCAATTCCTGGAGCGCTTCCGCGGTGCGGTGCGCTGCCTGTAAAGGAGCGATCCCATCATGAAAACCTGTTATAAAAACGCGCGCATCGTCCTGCCGGACGCCGTGCGCGAAGGCTGCCTGATGACGGAAAACGACACCATCTCCGCGATCGCCTTCGGGCCGGACGCCTGCCTGGACGGCGCGGATGTGACGGTGGATTGTCAGGGCATGTACCTGTCGCCCGGTTTCATCGACGTGCATGTGCACGGCGCGGGCGGCCACGACTTCATGGAAGGGGGCGAGGCCGTTTATACCGCGGCCCGCTGCCATATGCTGCACGGCACCACCAGCATCGTGCCCACCACCCTGACCGGAAGCCGGCAGGATCTGCTGGATTTTGTGGACGGCTTCAATCAGCTGGATCTGGAGCGCGAGGGCTGCCCCCACATTCTGGGGTTGCATTTGGAAGGTCCGTATTTCGCAGCCTCTCAGGCCGGAGCCCAGAACCCCGAGTATCTGCGCAATCCGCAGCCGGACGAGTACGAAGAGGTGCTGCGCCGCACGGACCGCGTCCGCCGCTGGTCTTTTGCGGTGGAACTGGATGGTTCGGACCGCTTTTTGGAAGCACTGCACCAGCATGGCGTGATTTCCAGCCTGGCGCACTCCGATGCGGACTGCAAACAGGTGATGCACGCCCATGATATGGGCCTGCGGTGCCTGACGCACTTCTACTCCTGCATGACCACGGTCCAGCGCAAGCATGCCTATCGTCATGCAGGCGCCATCGAGGCGGGCTATCTGCTGGATGAGATGTATGTGGAAGCCATTGCGGACGGCAGCCATCTGCCCGCAGAACTGCTGCAGCTGATTTATAAGGTGAAGGGCCCCCGCCGGGTGTGCCTGGTCACCGACAGCATGTGCGCCGCTGGTATGCCCGACGGCGAGTATTCTCTGGGCGGCGTTCCCTGCATCAAAGAGGACGGCGTGGCCAAGCTGATGGACCGCAGTGCCTTCGCGGGCAGTGTGGCGACCACCGATATGCTGGTGCGCACTTTCCGCAAGCTGACCGGTGCTCCGCTGTACGATGTGGTGCGCATGGCGTCTCTGACACCGGCCGAGATGCTGGGCATCGGGACTCGCACCGGGTCCATTCAGGTGGGCAAGGCTGCGGACCTGCTGGTCTTTGACGAGGATGTGCAGCTGAAGCACATTGTTGTGGGCGGCCGCACCGAGTTTTCTGAGTTGCAATAACAAGAGCACAGGGCGGGAGACACAGGTCTCCCGCCTTTTTTGTCGCATTTTCAATTTGTGTTTGCCGCATGGGAATGATACAATAGTGCTATCAATCGCCAGGGAGGAGCGCCATGAAAAAAGCAGAAAAATCAGAATGGAGCGCCTCCGTGCGGGAGATGCTTCTGCGGGACCAAACCACCGGCGGCCGCATTGTATGGGCGGTGGACGATTATGCCCCGCTGGGACCGGAATTTGCGCCGCAGCGGGAATTGACGGCCGAGCTGCGGGCGGTTCTGCGGCCCCGCGCCCAAAAACAGCAGGAGCAGAAGACCCGCCGCACCCGCGCGCGGGGCGAAGTGTTTACCCCCGCGTGGATCTGTGCCGCCCAGAACGATCTGACGGATTTGTTCTGGACAGGGCGCGGGCAGACGGAGTACGTGGATGCGCCCCGGCTGGAGCTGGCCTGCGGCGAGGCGCCTTATCTGGCGGGCGGGCGCGATGCGGTGACCGGCAGACGGATTCCTCTTTCCAAACGAACCGGAATGCTGGACCGCAAACTGCGTGCTGCGGGCGTTGCGGCCCAAAGCGAAGAGGAATGGATGTGTCTTGCGCTGCGGGCGGTGCGCAGTGTGTACGGTTTTGAGTTTCAGGGCGACAGTCTTCTGCTGGCCCGGGAAAATTTGCTGCACACCTTTGAAGAGGCGGTGCGCGACCGCCTGAACCGCGCACCTGCGGAGCATGAGCTGCTGGCCGCGGCCGAGGCGCTGTCCTGGAATCTGTGGCAGATGGATGCGGTCTCTGCCTGCCCGCCGGGAAGACCGGAAAGCCCCTGCCGGTTGAAAAATTGGAGCACGGGCCAAACCGAGACGTATCAGGCTCTTTTGCGGGGGCATGGGACGCTGCGTTTTGACGCGGTGGTGGGCAATCCGCCCTATCAGCGCAAGGACGGCGGAAACGGCGCCAGTGCGTCGCCGGTGTACCCGCTGTTTGTGCAGCAGGCGAAGGCGCTGGCGCCCCGGTGTGCCAGCCTGATCATTCCCGCAAAGTGGTACTCCGGCGGAAAGGGATTGGATCGTTTCCGGGACGAGATGCTTCACGACCGGCGCATTTCCCACCTGGTGGATTATACCAATTCGCTGGACTGCTTCCCCGGTGTGGACATCGCGGGCGGCGCATGCTATTTCCTCTGGCAGCGGGAGTACGACGGACCCTGTGACTTTACCAATTTCCGCAAGGGAGCGCGGCAGCATGCCGTGCGTTTTCTGGACGAATTTCCCACACTGATCCGCTACCCGGCGGCCGTGTCCATTGTGCACAAGGTACAGGCTCTGGCCGAGCCGAGTTTGGCCCAGCGGGTTTCCAGCCGCAAGCCCTTTGGCCTGGCCACCAATGTAAGGCCCGGAGAAACAGGCGCGTTGACGCTGCGGTACAACGGTGGAACCGGGCCCTTTCCCCGGGAAGAGGTCCGAAAAGGCGCCGAGATGATCAGTCAGTGGAAAGTGATGCTGTCTTATCTGACCGCGGAGCACGCGGGCCAGCCGGACAAAAGCGGCCGTTTCCGAATCCTGTCCACCATGGAACTGCTGGCGCCGGGCACAGTCTGTACGGAGACGTATCTGGTGGCGGGCAGCTTCGACCGCAAACGGGAAGCGGTCCATTTGGAACAGTATCTGCGCACCCGGTTTGTGCGCTTTCTGGTGGGGCAGGTGGCTGTGTCGCAGCATGTGACGCGGCAGTGCTTTTCGCTGGTGCCGGAACAGGACTTTTCCCGCGCCTGGACGGACCGGGCTCTGTACGAAAAATACGGCCTCACCCATGAGGAGATCGCATTTGTTCAGTCGCTGATCAAGCCCATGGACGGAAAGGAGTGACGACCGATGGCGCAGTGCGATGAGAATTACTGGAAAGATCGCTATCAGTCCACCTGGGACCGCTCCACCCAGCGGGAGGCGGTGCTGGCGGAATATCTGGAGCGAAAAACAGGCCGTCAGGTAGAGCCCTGCGGCCTGGGCGCCGAAAGCACCGCGTACATTGCGGGAAGTGCCTCGAAAAATGGCTTTGAAAAGGGAGACGCAGACCTGCACGTGGTGGGAACCAATGTGTATATTGAAGTCACAGGCCCGCTGGAAGGCAACGTGGGGCCGCAGCAGCCCCTGTGGTTTCGCCCGGATAAGCTGGAAAACGCAGTGAAGAATCTGGCGAACGGGCACGATACGTTTTTGGCGCATAACTGCCCGGCGGCAAAGCTGTGGCGGGTGGTTCACGTGGACGAGGCGTTCGCCCGGCGCTACCGCGCAAAGGCGTTCCCGGTGCGGGAAAAGCGCATTCGGGGAGCGTTGGAACATTATGTGGAGATCGATGCAGCAGACCCCTGTGTGCGTCCCATCCGGGAGCTGACGCAGCGGATCTTGGCGCAGAAATAAAAGCCCGAATACAACAGAAAAGTGGCGCCGCTGATGCGGCGCCACTTTCCTGCTCTTTAGTTTTTAAACGTTTTCCGCGGTGGCGTTGGACAGGCACTCCTGCGGCGGGCGCCCCACGATCAGGTGTTCGCCGTCGGAATAACCCTCCTCAGAGTCTTTCAAAGCTTCGATCAGGTAACCCCGCAGCTGGGCGATCCGCGCCTGATGCGCGGGGTCTTCAATGGCATTGTGGGTTTCCTGGGGGTCGTTTTCCAGGTCAAAATACTGCTCTTCCCCGGTCTGAGAGAACCACACGTATTTGTCGGTTTTGGTAACAATGAACTGATTGGAGCGGTTTTCAAAGCGGAATACATGCTCTCCGTGCAGCCAGGTGCGCTTTGTGCCTTCCAGTGCGTTCTCGCCGTCCAGATGAGCCGGGACCGGCGCGTCTGCCAATTTCAGAACGGTGGGCATTACGTCCTGCAGACCCACCAGCGACAGGTCCGTGCGGCCCGCGGGACCAATGTATTTCTCCGGGCCGGCTACCAGCATCGGCACTCGGACGCTGCCCTGATAGGGCAGCGATTTGTGGCACCAGCAATGGTCGCTGAGCATTTCTCCGTGGTCGCTGGTGAACAGGATCACCGTGTTGTCCCGCAGCCCGTGTTCCACCAGTGACATCCAGATCCGTCCGATCTGATGGTCCATGTGGGTGATGCAGGCATAATAACCGATCTGCTGCTGGCGGATCAGCTCCGGGTCGGATGGCCCGGTGGCTGCGTTGTAGCGCCGCCCGTACCGCTGCAGCCAGTCTTCACGGTCCCAGTCGCCCCTGGCCGGAGCGCGCAGGGCACGGTCACGGTACATGTCAAAATAGCACTGGGGCGCGTCGTAGGGCGCATGGGGCCGCACAAAGCTCACCATCAGGAAAAACGGTTTGCGCGGGTCGCGGCGGCGCAGGAAGTCAATGCTGCGGCTGGCCACCCAGTTTGTGGGATGCAGCGCCTCCTCGTAGGGCCAGGGCCGGGCCACCCAGCTGTTACACTCCACGCCGGAGTCTGTCACATCACATGCGATGCCCTTTTCGTTTTTCAGCCAGTAAAAATAATCGTCTGAGATCTGCTGGTTTTCGTGGTAATCCACCCCGGGGAACCGGCCGTAGTGCAGGTATCCGTCGTGCAGTTCCACACTGGAAAAGCCCATGCTGTTGCGGGCCGGATACACGTGCATCTTGCCCACACAGTGCGTCTGGTACCCCTGCCGCGTCAGTTCGCCCGCCATGGTGCAGCCATAGTTCCACTCCACACAATCCTGGTATCCCACCCGGCCGGTGTGCCGGGGAGAAAGCCCTGTGTGAAGCACTGCCCGCGCCGGTACACAGCTGGGGCAAGGGGAGTAGGCGTTGGGATAATAGACGCCCATGTCCGCCAGAGAGTCCAGATAAGGCGTCTTCACGTCCGGATGTCCGGCGACGCCCATGCAGTCGCCCCGCATTTCATCGGTCACAATCAATACAATATTGGGCCGTTCGTTCATTGCAATTCCTTCCTTTCGCTGCAAGGGGACAGATGCTGCGCACGCCAGGTCAGAAAGCGGCGCAGGGCAGTATCCCAAAAAGTCCATTCATGGCCTCCGGACCATTCTTCATAGGTGTGCGGGATGCCGGCGCTTTCCAGGCGCTGGTGAAGGCGGCGGTTCATGTCCAGCACCAGTGCGTCCTGCTGGCCGCACGCCAGATAGACAGGCTGCGTGCCGCGCAGACCGTCCAAAGCGTCGGTGTGTGCCAAAACCGCTCCCGCGGCCTTTTCGCCCCGGCGCTGCACCACGCCCCAGGGTTCCACCGCCCCGGAAAAGCTGCCGGCGGCAGCGTAGCGGCCCGGGTCCAGCGCTGCCAGCCGCAAAGCGGCAAAACCGCCCATGGACAGTCCCGCCACGGTGTACTGAGCCGGGGACAGATCCAGCGGAAGGCGGCTGGCCAGAAAGGCCGGAAGCTCCGTGCGCAGATATTGTTCAAAGGACAGATCAAACCCAAGATCAAACCCGTAGCTGTTCAAAAGACCGGGCATCACCACCGCCACCCCGGCCTGCGCGGCGGATTGTTCCACCATCGAATGGCGCAGCCATGCGCTTTCGTTGCCCTGCATACCGTGCAAAAGCAGCAGTGTCGGCCATTTTCGCCCGGCTTCCTGTGCGTATACGGCGGCCGGACCTTGCGCTTCCAGCCGTTCCGGCGAGGGCGAGGGCAACAGTACGTTTACGCGGGCAGCGCCGCCCAGACTGTGCGCATAGAATTCCAGTTGAATCAGGTCCATGATGCACCCTCTGCTTTCTCATTGATCTATTGGTATGCTAGCATGTGTGAAATAAAAATGCAATACATCAAAGATTTATAAAAAATATTTTCAAAACTTGTGCAAAACAGCAGTTTTTTCTTTCCGGAAGCTTTCTATAAACCAAAAAAGGGAACAGGGCTTGTTTTTTTCGAAAAAATTATGTATGCTGAAAAAAACTGTCATAATTGGCCCGGCCCGGAAGGCGGGCGGGGAGGAGGAAGCGCATATGGCACAGAGCAACAGCGTCGAGATCCGGATTCGAGATGCAAAACCTACGATGACAAGGGTGGAAAAAACCGTGGCGGAATATGTGGAGCCGCGGCTGGCCACGGTGAAATCCATGTCCATCAAGCAGCTGGCACACAACAGCCGCACCAGTGAAGCGTCTGTGCTGCGCTTTTGTAAAACGCTGGGCTACCGGGGTTATCGGGATTTTATTCTCAGCCTGTCGGCAGCGCTGGGCTCGGATGAGAGCGTTGCCGAGGAACGCCGGTATACCGACATTCGGCCGGGGGACGACCTGGCCACGATCATTGAAAACGTATCTTTTAATAACCGACGTTCCATCGAAGAAACATTGAGCGTTTTGGACAAGGAACAGATGGCGCGGGCGGTGATGCTGCTGTGCGCGGCGCCCCGTATCGACTGGTACGGACTGGGTGCATCCGGCATTGTGTGCGCGGACGCGCAGCAGAAATTCATGCGCATTAACAAGCGTTGTCAGGCGTTTGTGGACGGTCACAGCATGCAGACCGCTGCCGCGCTGCTGAAGTCCTGGGATGTGGCGGTTCTGGTGTCCAATTCCGGCACCACCGCGGAAATTCTGGATGCGCTGGAACTGGTGCGCGCAGCCGGCGCCAAAAGCATTGCTTTGACACGCTACAGCAAAAGCCCGCTGGCATTGGGCGCGGATGTGGTGTTGCGCATTTCCACTCCGGAAGTTACGTTTCGCAGCGGGGCCATGGGCAGCCGCATTGCCATGCTCAATCTGGTGGACATCCTGTTTTCCGGCGTGGCAAGCGCTCAGTACGATGAGATCAAGGAGTATTTGGAGCGCACCCACGATGCGCTGTCCTCCCGCCACAGGGAATAATTCGCGGAAAAGAGAAGAAAAAGAGGTCGTTTTGATACGACCTCTTTTATTTTTTACGTAAATATGTTCTTTTTTGAGGTGTAATCGTTCTCTTGTGCAAAAATGCCAAAGGGGAAAGTTGTTTTTGAAGCAAAACAACAAAAATAAATTTAAAAATAAAATATTTTTTCATAATTTATTGACAATTTGGAGCAAAGCCGTTATTCTGAACTTGCAACGAACGGAAAAGGGCAAAACTTTTGTGGAAAGTGCCCTCGGACTGTTCTCGTAAGGAGGAGCCGATCATGAATCAATATCTGTCCAAGCTTGGCACGGAAAAACGAAATCAGGAGACAAAAGACATCGATCTGTGCACCACGCTGGAGATGGTTACGCTGATGAACCGGCAGGACATGGAAGTACCGAAGGCGGTGGCCACGCAGCTGAGCGAGATTGCCCGTGCGGTGGATCTGCTGTATGAGGCGCTGAGCCGGGGCGGACGGATGATTTATGTGGGGGCAGGAACTTCGGGCCGTTTGGGCGTTTTGGACGCAAGTGAATGCCCGCCCACGTTCAGCACCCCGCCCGAGATGGTACAGGGCTTTATTGCCGGCGGCGACAAAGCGCTGCGCAGTGCGGTGGAGGGATGCGAAGACAGCCGCGAGCAGGGCGTGGAAACCGTTGAGAAAGCGGCCGTCACCGAAAAAGATGTGGTCGTAGGCATCACGGCAAGCGGCAGCGCGTCTTATGTTTTGGCGGCGCTGGAAGAGGCCCGCCGGCGCGGGGCCCGCACAGTGGGAGTTGTGACCAACGCGGGCACACCGTTGGAAGCTCTGTGCGACGTGTGCATCGCACCCAATGTGGGACCGGAAGTGATCACCGGGTCCACCCGCCTGAAAAGCGGCACCGCGCAAAAACTGGTTTTGAACATGTTGACCACCTGCACCATGATCAAGCTGGGAAAAGTCTACGGAAATTTGATGGTGGACCTGAACCCCAGCAACCGCAAACTGTATGACCGGGCGCAGCGCATCATCCGCGAAGTGACAGGGGTGAGCGAAGTGCAGGCCGTCCGGGCGCTGCAGGAGGCCGGAAACAATACAAAGCTGGCCATCATGATGCTGGAAAGCGGCCTGCCCAGAGAGCAGGCCGAACAGAAACTGGCCAGGTACGGCGGCGTATTGCGGCGGGCACTGGCAGACGACGGGGATTCCCCGGAAGATTCCGTATTGCACAGCCGAATGGCTTGACAATAAAAAACTATAGGAGGATCGAACGATGAAAAAACTTGTATCAATGGTTCTGGCTCTGGCCCTTTCCGTGAGCGCGCTGACGGCATGCGGCGGCGGTGCCAGCTCCAGCACGGCCGGTTCCGGCACGGCGTCCGGTACGGCGACTGACGCGCCCGATACCATCACCATGCTGCTGCCTCCGGTATCCACCACTTACCAGGATCAGCTGTCCGTCTGGGCAAAGGAATTCAACGAAATGTATCCCAACCTGACGCTGGAATTTGAAACGGCCAGCTGGGAGGACTACAAAGAAAAGCTGGACGTTCAGGTCAACGCCGGCACCCCGCCCGATATTGCATTTGTAGAGTATGACCGTGTGGGAACACTGGCTGACTCCGGTCTGCTGGTGGACATCAGCGAGTTAATCAGCGAGGAACAGCTGGCTGATTTTGACGAGAGTGCACTGGATTTTTATCGCCTGGGCGAAGGGCTGTACGGCCTGCCCGTGTACATTTCCGTTCAGTGCCTGGGCGGCAACAAAGCCATGCTGGAAGAGGCAGGCATCGACTGGAAGTCCGTGCAGCAGAACGGCTGGACCTATGAAGAGTTCCGCGAAGCCATCAAAGCCGGTTCCACCGATGACCACTACGGCTTCATCTTTGCCTGCGCAGGCGTTACCGCGGCGGACTACCTGAACATCATGGTCAAGAACGCCGGCATGCCCGCGCCCTTTGATGAGGATTTGAAGTTTGCTTATACCAGCCAGAATTTCCTGGAGCTGCTGAAATGCATCCGCGAGATCATCGACGACGGTTCCACCCCGAAAGAAATGAGCAGCGTGGACGCCGGCAAGCGCTGGAACATGTTCCTGACCGGACAGACCATGATCTTCGGCAAAGGTCTTGCCAACTTTGAAGGTCTGGCTGTAGCCAACAACGAGAAGCTGGCCGCCAACGACGGCACTGCTGTAGAAGGAAGTATTGAGGCTGAGTATGTGGTTCTGCCGGTTCCCACCTTCTTCGGTGAGGAGCAGCAGGCGCAGGGCTCTGCAGGCGGTTACGGCATGTTCCGCACGGTAGAGGAACCCGACCCTGTGCATCAGGCCAATGTGATCAAGGCGCTGTACTTTATGGCGTCCGGAGAACCCGCTGCCTTCACTTGCAACGAACTGTACCTGTCCGGCCTGAGTGAGAGCACTCGTACCGCCATGGCCGCCATTGAGAACGAAGTACCCCGCAGCGAGGACAACGCTAAAGCCATGGAGCTGCTGACCAGCCAGGCGGCGAAACCTCGCCCCGACATCCCCGCAGAGATGACCGCTCAGGCGACCCGCCTGATGGACGAGGTCATCGTGCCGAAGTTCCAGGCACTGCTGGCCGACGAGACCACTCCCGAAGAGATGTATGAGGCTGTGAAGTCGGCCGCCAT
>CALXIP010000107.1 GCA_944388395.1 uncultured Ruthenibacterium sp. | reverse complement strand
GAATGTCCATCTGAGGGGCAGGGATCCGGCTCTCCATGTCGTTGAGAAACTCCACCTTGGAGATTTCCGCCAGATTGCTGCTGCCGGAGGTGGCCGTGATGCGCAGAGAAACCTTCTTGACGGCAATCTGTCCGCCGAAGTCCACCACCAGGGTGCCGTCGGCCTGCTGCTGCACGCCACCCAAACGTGCCAGTGTGGATACGGTGCTCACGGGGATGTCCATCTCGCGCTCAACGCCGTCGGCGTCCTCATACACCACGTGGATCGTGGCCTGAGTGACGGTGTTGTCCGTGCCCAGCGGCGATTGGATGCTCATTCCTTCCATGACGACCGGAGCCTTGTCCTCTCCGGCAAAATCAAAGTCCAGAACCGCGGGCGTATCGGGCGTGATGGCGCCGGCGGTGTTCTCCAAAAGAACGCTGCCGGTGCTGTTCAGCACCTCGTTTACATCGCCCTGAATCTGCGTCTGCTGACCGGCGGCGGTCTGCGCCAGCGCGGCGGGCAAACGGGTGGAAAGGAAGGCCTGCCGGCCGACGCCGGTATTGTAGCTTCCGGCCAGAAGCTGCAGGTCCAGCAGATCAACGGTGCCGTCTCCGTTCAGGTCGCAGCTGCCGTCGTATCCGTCGCTCTCCAGAACATCGATCAGGGAGGACAGGTCGGTGCCGTCCACCGTGCCGCTGGCGTTCACGTCGCCAATGAGCAGCACACCCGGGGCTTTGCCGCTCTGAAAACCGGAAATTTGATCGGTGTACAGCTGCATTTCGTACACAAGGCCGTTTACTTCAAAGCTTTGTGTATACGTTGCAAAGCCGGCTCCGCGCAGCGTCAATGTATACGTTCCGTTTTCCAGTCCGCTCAGGCTCAGCTTGCCCATGGGCAGCGTGTCGGATGATGCGGCAGGAAGCAGAATTGTTTCGCTGCGGGCACTGGGGCCGTCCAGCGTCGCCTGGAACGAAGTGTCCTTTTCCAGGGGCAGGGCGGCGATGATGGTGATTTCCAGCGCGCCCACCGGGGCACCGGGCTCTTCTTCTGCCTCCTCGGCCAGTGTCAGAAGTTCCGGGTCCTCTTCGCCGGGTTCCTCTTCGGGTTCCGCCTCTTCCGGAAGGGCTTCTTCCGCCTCCTCCGAAGAATCGGGTTCGGTGAAAGCGTCTTCCGGCTCGGTCTCCTCCACGGGAGTTTCCGGCTGCGGGTCCTGAGAGGAAAGCTCTCCTTCGGACTCGCCGGCAGCCGATTCGGGCTGGGGTTCGGTCACACTTTCCGAGGGCAGTGCCGGAATCTCATCTGCCCAAGCACGAGGCGTTTGGGCGGCAAGCGAGAACACCAGGCAAAAGCTCAGTAAGTAAGCGGTTGCTCTTTTCAATGTTGCACGTCCTTTCCGAATGATGCGCCCGGACAAAGAAAAAACCGGAAAACAATTTTGTTTCCCGGCGACTGATTTCTTTCAAAATCCACTTGGGCGCCAAATACTAATAGTATCTTGTGCTATTAAGTATAAACTCGAAATACGGTAAAATACAAACGGAAAGAGTTGGTTCGTTGCATTTTCCATGAAATGCACTAAAATAGTGGATGTTTCGAAAAGGTTTCTTGCGTTTTGACTGATTTGTGACCGATGCCGTTTTATACATAATATTCATTCTATGCAGCAGAAATATGTATGCTGTCTTTGCGGAAAATGCGGAAAAGTGGAATACGAATCGGCAAAATTTACCGGGAGTTGAGCGAAACGCACAGAATCTGAAGAGGCAAAAGTCTTTTGCTGTTAAAATTCACGAAATGATAAAATATACAGGCTATACCCTTGACTTTGCATAAATATGCGCATATAATGAGAGCACAGTGAAAGAGACAAAGCCGTGAAAATACACGGTGCTGTTTTGGAGGAGAGGAAGTCTTATGATGAAAAAAGTTGCAGCCATTTTGGCAGCGTTGACCATGGCGTTCAGTTTGGTGGCGTGCGGCGGTGAGCCCACGGTGAACAGCGATGTTTCTATGGAGACAGGTTCCACGTCTGCAGGTTCCGCTTCTGCGGCGGATTCCACCTCTGCAGTGGAAGGAAATGTAGCCGAGCACACGGTAGAAGCCATTCAGGAGCGCGGCAAGCTGATCGTGGCAACCGAGAGCCAGTACGCACCCTTTGAGTTCAAAGACGTAGAGGGAAACATCATTGGCCTGGACCCGTCCATCATGCAGGCGCTGGCCGATGACCTGGGCGTGGAGCTGGAGATCATGGACATTGCTTTTGACGGCGTTGTGCCTGCGGGTCAGTCCGGTGCGGCCGACATCGCACTGGCCGGTCTGTCTGCTACGGAAGAGCGCAAACAGAGCATCGACTTCAGTGATCTGTATTTTGAGGGCGGCCAGGTGCTGCTGGTACCGGCAGGTCAGGAAGAAACCTATACGCAGATCTCCGATTTGGACGGAAAGACCATTGCAACGCAGAAGGGCACCGTTCAGCAAACGCTGCTGGAAGAGCAGTTCCCCAATGTCACGGCGAATCTGCTGCCCCAGTTCCCCGCAGCTGTGATGGAGCTGGTGGCCGGCAACTGCGAAGCGGTTCTGATCGATAAGGTGAGCGCCGAGCAGTATGTGAAAAACTACGAGGGCATCGGCATCAGCACGCTGGTGATTGAGTCGGATGAAAGCGGCTTCTGCGCAGGCGTGATGAAGGGCAATACCAGCCTGCAGGAGTTCATCAACGAAAAAATTGCCGAGTACAAGGAGAGCGGAAAGATCTCCGAGTGGTATGTGGAAGCGATGGAGAAAACTTCCGAGCTGGGCATTGAGTAAGCAGACAAAATGCACGATCCGGCGGAACGCAGGCCGTTCCGCCGGAGTGCGTTGTACTAATGAAAGGAAAGAGGAGGAAGTTATGAGCAGCATTTTCTCGTTTGAGACCATGTGGAAAATATGGCTCAAATATTCAAGCTTTTATTGGGATGGCGTAAAGAACACCCTTCTGGTCTCCTTTTTTGCGGTGTTGATGGGCGTCTGCCTGGGCCTGCTGATTGCCGGCGGCCGTATGTGGAAGCCCGCCAACACGGACGGAAGCCTGAAGAAGACGCTGAAAGGTGTGGTGCGCTTTTTGTGCACCGCCTATGTGGAAGTGCTGCGTGCTACTCCGCTGATGGTACAGGTCATGATCATTTATTTCGGCGCTTCGGCCGCCGGCTTGAAATTTTCGGATACGAACTTCACCATTCTTTTCTGGGGCCTGATTTCCGTCAGCCTGAACTCGGGCGCATACCTGAGTGAGGTCATCCGAAGCGGCATCGGCGCTGTGGAGGGCGGCCAGCTGGAAGCGGCCCGCGCCATTGGCCTGACGCAGGGCCAGGCCATGCGCTATGTCATTCTGCCGCAGGCCATCCGCAACATTCTGCCCGCGCTGGCCAATGAGTTCGTCACCATGATCAAGGAGACCAGCGTTTTGAACATGATCGGCCTGCATGAGATCATGTTCCGCGCGGGCGACGTGCGCGCTGCTACTTACCGCAGTCTGGAGTGCTATGTCATCGCTGCGATTCTGTATTTCATCATCGTGTTCCCGCTGTCCAAGCTGGTGGCCGCGTTTGAGAGGAGGATGAGCAAGAGTGTCACAAGATAAGCTCATCGAGGTCAAGGGCCTTGAAAAGAAATTCAAACATCTGGAAGTGCTCAAAGGCATCTCCATTGACATCTGCAAAGGGGACGTGCTGGCGGTGATCGGCCCGTCAGGGTCTGGTAAATCCACGTTCCTCCGCTGCCTGAATCTGTTGGAGGTCCCCACCGGCGGCCAGATTATTTTTGAAGGCGTGGACATTACTTCCAAGCAGACGGACATCAACAAAATGCGCCAGAAGATCGGCATGGTGTTCCAGAACTTCAACTTGTTCAACAATATGACCGTGATGGACAATATCACGCTGGGACCGACGAAAATCAAGGGCGTGTCCAAGGCGGAAGCGGAGAAAAATGCCCTGGAGCTGCTGGGCCGCGTGGGCCTGGCCGATCGCGCCGGGGCGTATCCCATCCAGCTTTCGGGCGGCCAGAAGCAGCGTGTGGCCATTGTGCGCTGCCTGGCCATGCAGCCGGACGTGATGCTGTTTGACGAACCCACCAGTGCGCTGGACCCCGAAATGGTGCACGAAGTGCTGGACGTCATTCAGAAGCTGGCACAGGACGGCATGACCATGGCCATTGTCACGCACGAAATGGCGTTTGCGCGGGAAGTGGCAAGCAGAGTGATTTTCATCGACGAGGGCGTCATTGTAGAGGATGCCGCGCCGGAAGAATTCTTTGCAA
>CALXIP010000106.1 GCA_944388395.1 uncultured Ruthenibacterium sp. | reverse complement strand
CCCATCAATGCATATCCGCGGTTTGCCTTCGGCAGCACTTCGCTGCGCGGCGGCATCCAGCTGATCCCTGTCATGATTGGCTTGTTCGGCTTCCCCGAGTTGCTGAACATGTTCAATGTGGACTCCGAGCAGAAGGTGTCCAAGATGAGCGGATTTGAAATGAAAAACGGCCTCCGCATTTTGTGGAGAAATAAGCTGAACATTCTGCGCTCCGCTTTGATCGGTGCGGGCGTTGGCATCATCCCCGGCGTAGGCGAGGACATCGGCGGCTGGTTGTCTTACTGGGCGGAAAAGTCCTCCACCAAGGATAAAGAGTCTAAAGCGCTCTTTGGCAAGGGCAACCCCAATGGCGTCATTGCCTGCGAGACGGGCAACAACTCCTGCATCGGCGGTGCCATCATCCCGGTGCTGAGCCTGGCGGTTCCCGGCTCCACCAGCGCCGCGGTGCTTCTGGCGGCCTTCCAGCTGCATGGCTACCGCCCCGGCCCCATGCTGATGAGCGAGACGCCCGAGCTGCTGTATAAGCTGTGCGTGTATATGACATTCGCCAGCTTTGCCATGTGGCTGCTGGCTATGCTCATTGCCAAATTCACCGTACGCGTTCTGAGTATCAAGCGCGAGATCCTCATGCCCATTATTCTGGCGCTGTGCGTCGTGGGCAGCTACGTGGTCCGCAACTATATGTTCGACGTAACGTGCATGTTCATCTTCGGCATTGTGGGCTACTTCCTGGCCAAACTGAACTTCCCTGCGGCGCCCTTCATGCTGGGCATCGTGCTGGGCAGTATGGCGGACTCCAACCTGCGCCGCGCCCTCACCCTGAGCGGCGGCAGCGTAGCACCCTTCTTTACGCGCCCCATCAGCCTGTTCTTTGTGATCGTGGTCATCGGCCTGATCCTGTCTCAGATGGGCGTGTTCAAGCTGCTGTTTAAAAAGAAAAAAGGAAGTGAAGAGTGATGAAGCATATTTCCGTGGGTCTGGTGGGCAGCGGTTTTTCCGCCACCCTGCACGGCGACGCTTATCAGAAAGTATATGGTCTGGACGTCAAAATGGAAGCGGTGGCTTCCGTAGAGGACACCATCCATGATTTTGCCAAAAAATACAACATCCCCAAAATCTACAGCGATTATGCGGAGATGCTCAAGGACCCGGATATCGACGTAGTGGATATCTGCACGCCGCCGCACCTGCATGTGCCCATGATCAAGCAGGCGCTGGCCGCGGGCAAGCACGTGATCTGCGAAAAACCCCTGTCCGGTTATTTCGGAGAAAAGGGCGCTGACAATGACCATGTGGGCGAGTCCGACAAGCGTGTTATGTACGAAAAAGTGATGGAAGAGCTGAACGACCTGAAAAAGGTGGTGGAGAGCAGCGACAAGCTGTTCATGTATGCGGAAAACTTCGTGTACGCGCCGTCCATCCAGAAAACGCTGGAGTTCCTGCGGGCCAAAAAGAGCAAGATTTTGTACATGAAGGGCGAGGAGAGCCATTGCGGCTCCCATGCGCACCATGCCGCGTACTGGAAGTACAACGGCGGCGGCTCCTTCATCCGTCAGGGCTGCCATCCGCTGAGCGCCGTCATCTATCTGAAACATCAGGAGGCTGCCATCCGCGGTGAGGAGATCTCCATCAAGAGCGTGACCGGCGACATGGGCGTGACCCAGAACTGCCTGAGCGAAGAGGAGAAACGCTTCATTTTGTCCCGTCCGGTGGACGTGGAGGATCAGGCCAACGTGGTGCTGACCTTCAGCGACGGCACCAAAGCCAACATTGTGGCCGGCGACATGATCCTGGGTGGTGTGCGCAACCTGGTGGAAGTGTATACCAACGAGGGTTCCTATCAGCCCAACATCGCGCCCAACAACGCCATGATGGCCTATCATGTCAGCGAGCAGGGCCTGGAAGATGTGTACATCACCGAGAAGGTAGAGACAAAAGCAGGCTGGCAGAATGTCTTTGTAGACGAGGAGATCGCCCGCGGCTATGTGGGCGAGCTGCAGGACTTTATGGAGTGCGTTGCCACGGGCCGTGAGCCGCAGTCCGGCTTCCGCCTTGCGTACGACACCATCCAGGCGGTGTACGCAGCCTATCTGTCCGACGGCGAGGGCATCCGCGTGGAGCTGTAACGTCTGTACTGAAGCATTGCTTTCCTTTTGCAGCCCAGAGGCGGTCCGGCACTGTCCGGACCGCCTCTGCTCTTTTACCGGCCGGGTTCCGGCAATACGCGCCGCAGAAAGGCGCACGAAAGGGAGTCTTCGTTGTGGACCGATATCGCACAGCGGCGCGGGCGTTGTTCTGCGTCACGTTTCTGTTTTGGTTTTCTCAGTACGCCTACACCCCTTATCTGAACCCGGAACTGCAGGCCATGGGCGCCAGCGCCACCTTCATCGGCCTGGTGGGCGGGGGCTACGGTTTCACGCAGCTGCTGTCCCGCCTGCCGCTGGGCATTGCGGCCGACCGGTTCCGCTGCCACAAAACATTTATTCTGGCGGGCTGCCTTCTGTCATCTCTGTCCGGGTTCGGCATGTATTTTCGTTACACGCCGGCCGGTTTTCTGGTTTTTCGCGCACTGGGCGGTTTTGCCGCGGCCACATGGGTGGCTTTCACGGTGCTGTACAGCAGCTATTTTCCGGCGGAAAAAGGGCCTCAGGCCATCAATATGCTGAATGTGGCCAATCAGGCGGGCCGTCTGCTCTGCTTTGTGCTGGTGGCGGCACTGGTGGGACGTTTGGGAGAGCGCAGCAGCTTTTTCCTGGCGGGTCTGGCGGGGTTGGCGGCAGCGGTGCTGTGCCTGTTTGTGCGCAACAGCGCTCCGGCAGGTGCGCCGGTCCGTCTGCAGGAAGTGCCCGGCCTTCTGCGGGACCGGAATTTGCTGGCGTGCACGCTGCTGGCGGTGCTCACCCAGGTGGTGGCATTTTCCACTTACAGCGGGTTTGTCACCAATTACGCGGTGGACATCGGCGCACAGGCCGCACAGCTGAGCCTGATGAGCATTGTGATGATGGTGCCGCTGGTTGCATCCAATTACCTGGTGGCCAGCAAGTGGCTGAACCGCTTCGGCGCCCGGTCCCTTTTAGCGGTGGGCTTCGGCTTGACGGCAATTTACTGCGTGGTGCTCCCCTGGGCGCCCGCCATGGAGTGGGTCTATGTGCTGCAGGCGCTGGCGGGCGTGAGCAACACCCTTACCATGTCCGTGCTGCTGGGGGTTTGCGTGCAGAATGTGGACCCCGGCCGCCGTTCCACCGCCATGGGCTTTTTTCAGGCGATCTACGGTCTGGGTATGACCGCCGGCCCGATTCTGATGGGAATGCTCACCGACGGGTTGAGCCTGCCCGCCGCCTTCCGCGTGATGAGCGTGGTGGCGCTGCTGGCACTGGTGCTTACGCTGACGCTTTTGCCCCGACGGGCAAAGCGCACTTGACGGTCGGCCCGGCTTTCCGTTATGCTGAATAGAAAGTGGCCGTTTGCGGCCGGGAAAGGGGTCCGTGCATGGAGACAAAAACGCTGGCGCACAGCACCGCAGAAAAGCTGGTGCAGTATATCCGGGAGCAGCAGCTCGCCCCGGGCGCAAAAATACCCACGGAATATGAGCTGGCGCGGATGCTGGGTGTGGGCCGCAACACACTGCGCGAAGCAGTGCGGATGCTGGCCAGCCGCAACATTCTGGAGATCCGGCAGGGAGCAGGCACGTTTGTGTGCGAGAAAATGGGCGTTTCCGACGATCCGCTGGGCTTTACGCTGGTGTCGGACCGGCGGCGCCTGACCGATGAATTGATGGAGATTCGCTGCATCATTGAACCGTCCATTGCGGCGCTGGCGGCGCGCAATGCCACCGAACAGGAACTGACAGAGTTGGAGCAGGCCTGTGCCGCCGTGGAGCAGTGCATCCGGGAGGGACAGGACTTTACCGCGGCGGACCAGGTGTTCCACACCATCATTGCCCGCTGCACGCACAACAGCGTGATGTCCAATCTGATCCCCGTGATCACCCGGGGCGTCAGTGTGTATGCGTCCGAGACGGAACAGGAGTGCGTACAGACGGTGCGCTCTCACCGCCGCATTCTTCAGGCCATTCGCCTGCGCCATGAGGCGGACGCGCAGCAGGCCATGCTGTATCATCTGCTGTACAATTCCTACCGGCGTACAAAGGATTCGGATTCCGTCTAATTCATCCCATGAAATTTATACAAGAAATCAGTGTTTCTCTTGGGAGAAACGCTGATTTCTTCTTTTTTAAGGGAAATCTATTGACGAAAAAGGGATTTGCGTTAAAATAAAAATGAAATACATCCTATGATTTTGGAGGGATATTCCATGGAACCCCAATTCGACGTATTGGTGATCGGCGGCGGTGTGGTGGGCTGCGCCATCGCCCGGGAATTGACCCGCACCCGCTGGAAAGTGGGCCTGCTGGAGAAGAACCTGGATGTGGCGTATGAGGCCAGCGGCCGCAACTCGGCGGTGCTGCACGGCGGCTTTGCCTACGATCCGGGCACGCTGAAGGCGAAATTGTGCGTGGAGGGCAACGCCGAATTCGACCAGGTGGCAGAGGAGCTGGACGTGCCGTTCAAACGCACGGGCAAGGTGCTGGTGGGCAACACGCCCGAGGACATGGCCAGCCTGCGCCGCACACTGGAGACCGGACGCATCAACGGCGCCCGCAATCTGGAGATCATCGACAAGGAGCGCCTGCATCAGCTGGTGCCGTCCGTGGTGGGCGAGTTCGCGCTCTGGTCTCCCACCAGCGGCATCATGGACCCCTTCCTGTATACTGTGGCGCTGGCAGAGAACGCTGTTCAGAACGGAGCACGCTTCTTTTTTGACGCCGAAGTCACGGCCATTCGCCGGGAAGACGGCATTTATCACCTGACCACCAAGCAGGGAGAGTTCACCAGCCGCTGGGTCATCAACAGTGCCGGCCTCGGCTGCGGAAAAATCAGCGATATGCTGGGCATTCACGGCTACAGCATCCGCGGCTCCAAAGGCGATTACATCATTTTGGACAAACGGGTGGGCCCGCTGCTTCCCATGCCGGTCTATCCGGTCCCCAGCAACACACACATGGGGATTCACGTGACTCCCACGGTGGACGGAAACGTCACCGTCGGTCCCAACGCCGAATACGTGGACGATTTTGATTATTATGGTGTGCCCGCCACGAGCATCGAATCTCTGGCGGAGAGTGCCAATACGCTGTGGCCCTGCATCCGCCGGGAAGATTACATTCGCAACTATTCCGGCATTCTGTCCAAATGGGTGGACGCGGACGGCACCATTCACGACTTCACCATCGAGATGCGGCCCGAAGCGCCCAATGCCGTCAACCTGATCGGCATCGAGTCGCCGGGGCTGACGGCCGCGCTGCCCATTGCCCGGTATGTGATCAACCTGATTCGCCAGAAGGCGGATCTGCCCGAAAATCCCGATTTCAATCCGCGCCGAAAGGGCATTGTGCGCTTTGCCGAGCAGTCGGATGAGGTGAAAGCACAGCTGATCGCCCAGGACCCCAACTATGGCGAGCTGGTCTGCCGGTGCGAAAAAGTGACCCGTGCCGAACTGCTGCAGGCCATTCACAACCCTCTGGGTGTGCACACCATGGTGGCGGTAAAATACCGCACCCGCTGCATGATGGGGCGCTGCCAGGGCGGATACTGCCAGATGCGCATGGCGCAAATGATTGAGGAGGAGCTTGGGCTGCAGCCCACCGATGTGCTGTACAACCGGCCCGGCTCTCATCCGTTCACAGGGAGGGTGCGCGAGCAATGAAATGTGAGAACAAAGACGTCGTCATCGTGGGCGGCGGCCCCGCCGGTCTGGCGGCGGCGGTCAAGCTGCACCAATTGGGTGTGCGCGATATTCTTGTGGTGGAACGCGAAAAACAGCCTGGCGGAATTCTGCGCCAGTGCATTCACGACGGCTTCGGCCTGACCCGCTTCGGCGAGACCCTGAGCGGACCGGAGTACGCCCAGCGCTTTTTGAGCCAGGCACAGCAGCTGGGCATTGAAATTGTGCCCGACACCACGGTCCTGCAAGTGTCCGGCGACCGGCTGGTCACCACGGCCAGCCGCGACGGACTGGCGCAGTACAAGGCCGGGGCAGTGGTTCTGGCCATGGGCTGCCGGGAGAGGACCCGGGGCGCGCTGGCCATTCCCGGCGAGCGGCCCACCGGCGTGTTTACCGCCGGCGTGGCACAGGCCTACATGAACCTGTACAACACCATGGTGGGCAAGCGGGTGGTCATCCTGGGCTCGGGCGATATTGGCCTCATCATGGCCCGCCGCATGACGCTGGAAGGCGCGCAGGTGCTGGGCGTGTACGAGATCCAGCCCTATGCCAACGGCCTGCCCCGCAACATTGAACAGTGCCTGAACGATTACCACATTCCTCTGCATTTGTCCCACACGGTCACGGAGATCCATGGCAACGCCCGGCTCACAGGCGTCACGGTCAGCGCGGTGGATGAGCGCTGCCGCCCGATTCCCGGAACCGAGGAGCGCATCGACTGCGATACCCTGATTCTCTCGGTGGGCCTTTTGCCGGAAAACGAGCTTTCTCTGGATGCGGGCGTTCTTCTGGACCCGCGCACCCGCGGCGCGGTGGTGGACCAGTACATGCAAACCAGCGTGCCCGGCATTTTCGCCGCCGGCAACGTGCTGCATGTTCATGACGTGGTGGACTTTGTGTCTCTGGAAGCAGAGCACCTGGCCGAGGGCGTGGCCCGCTATCTGGCCGAAGGCGGCCTGCCGCGCTGTGAAAGCTGCGTTCGGGCGGGCGCGGGCGTGGGCCATGTGCTGCCCCACACCGTCAGCGGTGCAGAGGATGTGACACTGTCTCTGCGTGTGCGCACCCCCATGAAAAACTGTGTGCTGGAGGTCCGCCAGGATGGCCGGACCGTTAAGAAGATGAAAATGCGCAAGGCGCTTCCCGCGGAGATGATCCAGGTTCCCCTGAAGGCGGAAGATCTGCAGGAAGGAGCCGATTTGGAGGTGAGTGTGCAATGTTGAGAACGTATACCTGTATCATCTGCCCCAACGGCTGTGAGATTACGGCAAAGCTGGAAAACGGAGAAATCTGCGACATCGAGGGCGCGCTGTGCCCCCGCGGCAAGGAGTACGTCACCCAGGAACTGACGGACCCGCGCCGGAACATTGCCACTTCGGTTTTGCTGGAAGGCGGCCAGCTTCCGCTGGTCAGCGTCCGGCTGTCCGGCCCGATTCCCAAGGACCGCATTTTTGACGTGATGAACGCCATTCGTCCGCTTCGCCTGAAAGCGCCGGTGCACGTGGGACAGGTAGCGCTGCCCAATGTGCTGGGGCTTGGGGTGGACGTGTTGGTCACCAAAGAGGTGGCCGTCCTCTGAGGCTTTTTTCAGATCTGCGGAGTCGGTCTCTCCTTCTGCCGTGCCGCGGTCTTCTTTGCGCGCGAAGCACCTGCAGGTGCTTCGCGCTTTTTTGTTCAGGTGCGAAGGCTTTTGTAAGTGGAGCGGATCAGAAAAACAGCGAGCACAAAGGTCAGCACATCGGACACCGGCATGGAGTACAAAACACCGTCCAGCCCGAAAAAGACCGGTAAAAGCAGGGCAAAGCCCACACCGAACACCACTTCGCGCACGGTGGACAAAAGAGTGGATTCCAGCGCTTTTCCCAGTGCCTGCAGATAGATGAACGCGCCTTTGTTCACGCAGGCCAGAATCATCATGCACAGATAAATGCGGAACGAGTGTACGGCAAAATCGGTGTAATAAACACTTTCGTCCGCCGCGCCGAACAGAAAGATCAGCGGACGGGGAAAAACTTCCACAATCAGCAGCGCTACGGCGCCGACGGCCGCTTCCGCGCTGAGAAGCAGCGTAAACAGGCGGCGCGCCCGTGCTTTGAGGCCGGCGCCGATGTTATAGCCCACAATGGGAATGCAGCCGGCCGCCAGTCCCACGGCGATGGAGATGACGATTTGGAAAAATTTCATTACAATGCCGACGACGGCCATAGGAATCTGCGCATACTCGGCCTGCCCGAAAATCGGGTCCAGTGCGCCGTAGGTACGGATCATATTGTTGATGGCGGCCATGGCGGCAACCAGAGAGATTTGTGACAGAAGGCTGCATATGCCCAGCGGAAGAAACCGCGCCAGAAGGCGGCGGTGAATGCGGAAGCTGCTTTTTTTCAGCTGCACCGCCTTCATCCGGCGCAGATACCAAAGGGCGAGAGCCGCCGTTAAAATTTGTCCCAGCACCGTGGCAACTGCGGCGCCTGCCATGCCCCAACGAAACACAAAAATGAACACAGGGTCCAGCACCACGTTCACCAGTGCGCCTGCCAGTGTGGATGCCATGGCAAAGCGGGGGCTTCCGTCTGACCGGATGATGGGGTTCATGGCCTGCCCGAACATATAGAAGGGAATGCCCAGAGAAAGGAAGAAGAAATATTCCCGGGACAGGCGGAAGGTCTCTTCGTTGATCTGCCCGCCGAACACCGTCAGAAGAGGTTGTTGAAAAATCAGATAGAGCGCGGTCAGTACGACGCTGGCGGCAACACACAGCACAATGGCGTTGACGATGCTGCGATGTGCGCTTTCCGGGTCGCCCGAACCCAGACAAATGCTGACAAAAGCGCAGCAGCCGTCCCCGATTAGCACGGCTATGGCCAGCGCAATCACGGTCAGTGGAAAGACGACGGTGTTGGCGGCGTTTCCGTACGAGCCGAGATACGTGGCGTTTGCAATGAAAATTTGGTCCACAATGTTGTACAGTGCGGCAACCAAAAGAGAGATAATACACGGTATTGCGTACATTCCCATCAGTTTTCCCACTGGTTCCTGCGCGAGAAAGCGGTTTGATCGTTCCTGCATGAAATTGGTTCTCCTTTCCGAAAAGAAAGCGTGCGGCCGCATGGCGGCCGCGCGCTTATCCCGGCGCTTATTTCAGATAGTCGCCCACAGGGCACAGGTTGTATTGCTTGAGAATTTTCAAAACAATAGACCCGTCTGCCTGGCGGCTTTGTTCCAGAATGCGGTACTGGGTCCGGCTGCGCTCCAGCGCTTTTTTGTAATGCTCCACTTCGCCGTCGGTCAGGCGGACGGCTTCTTCATACGGAACGTCTTCTTTCTGTTGAAAATGCAGTGTCTGGCAAAGGCACGCGGCTTTGATTCGTTTCATGAAAATCCTCCTGTTGTGAAAAAATAAAAAAACGTGTGGCATGCAACCGGATTTACGCCGTCACATGCCACACGTTGTACTTATTATAATACCTGTTTGCACTTTTTTGTGCAAAGGTGTTTTTAACCAAAGTTTTTTCCAGCCGGCCGGGCCGGCTTTGCCATTGTGCGCAGACGCATCAGCGACTCGCGCCATCCAGGTATTCGGCGCAGGCCAACCCCGCGGTCAATCCCTCTCCCACGGCCTTGGCCACCTGCAACGGCTGTCCGGCCATGTCACCGGCCGCGAACAGCCCCGGAATCTCCGTGCACTGCCGCCGGTCCACACGGACGTAACCGTCCTCGGTCAGGGGCAAACCCGGTACCAGGGCGCCTGCGGGTACCGATGCGCGCAGAATGAACACCCCTGTCACGGGCACAATCGAACCGCCGACGCGAACGCGCTCCACGGTTTGGCTGCCTTCCACTGCTTCCAGGCGGCCTTCCAGAAATGGGATGCCGTCCGCCAGATGAGGAGGCTTTTTGGCGGCGATATAGTGCACCCGGCACCCGATGGATGCCAGAAAATCCGCCTCTTCGGGCGCGTTGGGCCCAAGGCCCCACACGGCCACATCCCGGTCCCGGTAAAGCATTCCGTCACAGGTAGCGCAGTAGGAGACGCCTCTGCCCAAAAATTCTTCTTCACCGGGAACGGCCCGCGCCTTGGACACGCCGCAGGCCAGAATTACACTGCGGGCGGTGAGGATCTCGCCGCCTGCGTTCACCAGAAATGTGTCGCCCAAGGGCATGACATTGCCCACCTGTGCCAAACGCACCTCCACGCCCAGCTGCCGCGCATGGTCGGTGAAACGGTCCATCATCTCGCCGCCGGTCAGACCCGGCATTCCCAAATAGTTGTCCACGCGTTCGGCCTTGCGCAGCAGATTGTCCCCGGCGCTCAGTACCAGCGGCTCCTTGCCGCGCTGGCGCAGATTGACGGCTGCCGACAGGCCCGCAGGTCCTGCGCCGATCACAATGCAATCCCATACTTTTTCCATACAAATCTTCCTTTCGGCCACTACAGCAGTTCGGCCAAGTCGTGAATTTCCCGGTCGGGCGTTGCCGTGCCCGGATTGGCAGCCCCGGCGCGATTGTACCACCAGCAGTGCAGCCCGGCGCGGTTGGCACCGGCGATGTCGCTGGTCAGAGAGTCGCCAATCACCAGCGTGTGGGCAGGCTGCGCACCGGCCGCCTGCAGAACCCGTTCAAAGTAAGCGGGCTGAGGCTTCTGAACGCCCAGCGTCCCCGATACGAATACATCGGTGAAAAAAGGCGCCAGACCCGTGCGCTCCAGCCGGGGCCACTGAATGGCTGCCGTCCCGTTGGTGATGACGTAAAGCCGGCGGGTGCGGGCCAGTTCCCGGCACACCTCCAGCGCGTGCGGCTCCAGAATCAGGCGTTCCAGACTCAGTCGGTGAAAAGAGGGGAAGAAGTCCGACGTGTCCACCGAAAGGCCCAGTTCCCGGGCCAGCCGGGCAAAGCGGCCATGCTGGACCTGCGCCTTTTCCAGGCGGCCCTGCTCAAAAGCGCCCCACATCTCGCGGCTGATGGCCCGGTACCGGGCCAGAACCGCCTCGTCATAGGGCAGCCCTTTTTCCTGAAACAGAGCGGCCAGGGTCTGTTCTTCGTTGCGGGTGGTGTCGAACAGTGTGTCGTCCGCGTCGAACAGCAGCGTGGTGAAGCGCGCTTCCATGGAATCTCCCCCTTGGCGTTTTTTCCATTATAGCAGATTTTGCCGCCCGGAAAAAGGCGCTTGACATTCGTCTGCCGCCCCGGTAAAATAACGTTGTATTAGGCATTGCCTCGATCCACGTTTGTCAGGGAAAATTTCTGACAGACGTTTTTTGTTTTTAAGGGGTGTGATATTCTGTGGCGCAGGAAAAACGAATCCTCTCGGCGGCTGCCGTTCTGGGTGGTAACTTTTTGTACGCGCTGACGGTAAAATTGTTCGTCCTTCCCGCGAATCTGGTCATGGGCGGCACCACAGGCCTGGGGCTGACGGCCAATTATCTGACGGGCGTTCCGCTTTCCGCGTTTGTGCTGGTGTTCAACGTGCTCATGCTGGTGCTGGGCTGGCGTGTGCTGGGACGCGCATTTGCGGTCACTACATTGGCCAGCACCTTTCTGTACCCGCTGGCACTGGAATTCTGGCAGCGGGTTTTGGGCGACTTTGTGCTGACCGATGACATCCTCCTGTGCACGGTGTTCAGCGGGCTGGGCATCGGCGTTGCCCTGGGCGTGGTCATTCGGGCGGGTGCGTCTACCGGCGGCATGGACATTCCGCCGCTGATTCTGAACCGGCTGTTCCGCCTGCCGGTTTCCGTGGGCCTGTACGGGTTCGATGTGTGCATCCTGCTTTCACAGACATTGTTCCAGCCGGCGGAAAAATTGCTGTATGGCGTACTGTTTACATTAATTTATACGCTCGTGCTGGACAAGATGCTGCTGATGGGCACCACCCGCACCGAAATCAAGGTGGTCAGCCGGAAGTCGGATGAGATCTGCGCGGCCATTCTCACGCAGGTGGACCGGGGCGTCACACTGTTGGAGGGCGAAAGCGGCTATCTGCGCCAGAAAACACAGATCGTTCTGAGCATTGTTTCCAACCGGGAGCTGCCCCGGGTGGAAAAGCTCATCCGGGCCATCGACCCCGAGAGTTTTCTGGTGATCAGCCGGGTCACCGAGGTGAAGGGCAGAGGCTTTTCCCTGAAAAAAGATTACCGGGAAGAGGCGAAACAGTAAAATAAAAAGACGGGCAATTTTTTGCCCGTCTTTTTGTTTGCGTTTATTGGAGAATGCGTGGCAAAAGGTTTTCCCCTTGCAGTTCGGCGGATACGCCAAACCAGCCGCACACGGTGGCGGCCACTGCGCCGAATCCGTTTATCGTGCCCAGGTTCAGCCCTGCGCGAACGCTTTCACCGCACATCAGCAGCGGCACATATTCCCGGGTATGGTCGGTGGACCGGAGAAATCCGGGGTCGCAGCCGTGGTCCGCAGTGATCATCAGCAAGTCGTCGGCGCGCAGCAAGGGCAAAAGTTGCCCCAGCGTTTGGTCAAAGGCAGAAGCCGCCCGGGCATATCCGTCGATGTTGCGCCTGTGACCGTACAGCATGTCGAAGTCTACCAGATTCACAAAGGCAAGACCGTGAAAATCCCGCTGTGCCAGCTGCAACAGCGTTTGCTCGCCCTCTGCGTTTCCGGCTGTGGGAAAATGTTCGGTCACACCGCGCCCGGCAAAAATGTCGCGGATTTTTCCCACGGCCAGCACATCCAGCCCTGCGCCGGACAGGGCGTCCAGCATGGTGGGGGCCGGCGGTGTCAGGGAGAAGTCATGGCGGCGGGCTGTGCGGCGAAAGTCTTCGGCACAGGTTCCCTCAAAGGGGCGGGCGATGGCGCGTCCCACGCCGTGTTTTCCGGTGAGCATGGCACGGGCCGCACGGCAATATTCGTACAGCTGTTCCACCGGGACCACCGATTCGTGGGCCGCTACCTGAAATACGGAGTCCGCCGACGTATAGACGATCAGCGCTCCGGTGCGCAGGTGTTCTTCGCCGTAATCCCGCAGCACCTGGGTCCCGGAATAAGGCCTGTTGCACAGAACACCGCGGCCGGTGATATGCTCAAATTCCCGAATGATTTCGGGCGGGAAGCCGTTGGGGTAGGTGGGCAGAGGCGTGGTGCTCTCCACCCCGGCAATCTCCCAGTGGCCGATGGTGGTGTCCTTCCCGCGGGAACATTCCCGCAGACGGGCAAAGGCACCGATGGGGGCGGAGTCTGGCAAAAGCACATCTGCACCGTCCAGATTAAACAGCCCCATGCGGGTCAGATTGGGGCAGTGGAAATTTTGATTTTGAGCGATGGAACGCAGAGTGTTGGCGCCGCAGTCGCCAAAGTCGGCGGC
>CALXIP010000105.1 GCA_944388395.1 uncultured Ruthenibacterium sp. | reverse complement strand
TTCCATGCTGCAAAATGACCCGCGGTTTGCAGCGGCGCTGGAACGATTGGCGCGCTGAACCTCTCACCAAAAACGACCGCCTGCCGTACGGCAGGCGGTCGTTTCTTTTACAAATAAGTATGCCGGGGAAGTCCGTCGATGTAAATCGGAGTCAGCTCTGCCTGAATCAGGGGCCGTGCATAATGCAGGAACTCATCTTTCATGGCGGTATGGTCCTCGCTGATCCACTCCAGCGGCACCTTTTTCTCAAAGTTCGCCACCTTGTGAATGTCCCAGGGGCGCGTGGTGCACTGATAAGGATCGTCGGAGAGCCGTTCCAGCGCGATCATCTCGGCCGTATGGCCCTCAAAAGCCGCTTTGGCCGCCGCACCGCCCACCTGAAATGCTTCGGTGATATCCGTTCGGCTGGTCACATGGCCCGCGCATCTCTGCAGCGTGGAAAGCTCAATGGAACGGGTTTTGACCCCCAGCTCCGCCGCCAGCCGGTTGGACAGATAGCGGGCGGTTCCCGTCAGGTTTTTATGGCCAAAGGCGTCCACATACCGGGCGTCATCCGCCAGTTCGCACACATAGCGCCCGTCCGCCAGCTTCACGCCTTCGGACACCGCGATCAGCAGGGCTTTCTTTTTGGCCTGCATCCGCGCCACTTTCTGAATAAAATTGTCCACACCGAAGGGGATCTCCGGCATGCAGATCATGTCCGCACCCTCACAGTCTTCTGCCTTGGCCAGCGACGCCGCGGCCGTCAGCCAGCCTGCGTTGCGGCCCATGATCTCCACCACTGTGACGGAGTTCACGTCGTACACGGTAGCGTCCCGAACCAGTTCTTTCATGACCAGGCCGATGTACTTGGCCGCCGATCCATAACCCGGCGTGTGATCCGTGACCATCAGGTCGTTGTCAATGGTTTTTGGCACGCCCATAAACCGGATGTCGCTGCCGATGGCCCGGCCGTAATCCGACAGCTTGGCAATGGTATCCATGCTGTCATTGCCGCCGATGTAGAAAAAATAGCCGATATCCAGCTCCTGCAACAGAGCGAACAGCTTGGGGTAAACGCCCTCTTCATCCTTGTCCAACGCCGGCAGCTTATACCGGCAGCTGCCCAGATAGGACGAGGGCGTGCGCTTTAAAAGCTCGATTTCCAGCGAAGAGCGCAGGCTTTCGCTCAGATCCACATACTTGCCATCCAAAAGGCCCGCCACGCCGTACCGCATCCCATACACGTGAGGCACGCCGCGCCGGTCGCACGCCTGAAACACACCGGCCAAACTGGCATTGATCACGGCAGTGGGGCCACCGCTCTGTCCTACAATTGCATTTTTCCCCATTGGTTCCCTCTTTTTACAATCCCAATTCATCAAAGCTCTCCCGCAGCGTATCGCAGGAGGCCGCGAACTGCTCTCTCTCTCGGTCGGTCAGGTTCAATTCCAGCACTCGCCGGATGCCGTTCCGGTCCACGATGCAGGGCACGCCCACAAACACATTTTTCTGCCCGTATTCGCCCCGCAGCATGGCCGACACCGTGAGCACGCTGTGCTCGTCGCCGAAAATTGCCCGGGTGATACGGGTCAGCGCCATACCGATGCCGTAATAGGTGGCGCGCTTGGCCTCGATGATCTTATAGGCCGCCGTGCGCACCTCTTCTGCGATCTGCGCCAGCGATTCCTCGCAATAGCGCCCGTCGGACTCGCCGCACAGCTGCAGCACCGGCTTTGTGGCCAGCATGGCCTGGCTCCAGGGCACGAACTCGGAATCGCCGTGCTCGCCCATGACATAGGCGTGCATGTTCCGCGGGTCCACATTGAAATAATCGCCCAGCAGATAGCGCAGGCGGGCCGTGTCCAGCGCGGTGCCCGTGCCCAGCACGTGGCGGGGATTGAAGCCGGACAGAACACAGGTGATGCGCGTCATCACGTCCACCGGGTTGGTGGCCACCAGGAAAATGCCGTTGAAGCCGCTCTCTGTCACCGGGTCGATAATGCTCTGAAACACCTGTGCGTTATGGCGCAGAAGATCCAGGCGCGTCTCGCCGGGCTTCTGGGGCACGCCCGCGCAGATCACCACAATGTCCGCGTCGCCGCAATCCTCATAATCACCGGCAAAAATTTTCATGTTGCTGCCGGAAAAAGCAAGCCCGTGGTTCAGGTCCATGGCCTCACCCACCGCCCGCTTTTTGTCCACATCAATGAGCACCAGCTCGTCGCAGGCCGACTGGTTTAAAAGCGCGTAGGCATAGCTCATGCCCACCATTCCACAGCCGATCAGAACTACTTTTCTTCGATCTTTCTTCATGCATTTCCCTCCTTATCCGCACTTGGTACGGTTTGTTTACAGTTTGTCCTTCCGATACAGAAAATATCCAACCGCCAGCGCGATGCCGCCGCCCAGCAGGATGAGAATGGACACCTGGCTGAGCAGCGCAGGCACCAGTACAAACAGAAGGCACATCACAACCAGCGGGACCGCCGTCAGCCGCAGGCTCTTGAAGAAGTACTTATACGCCAGCGCACCGAACAATGCGGGAATCACGTTGTTGAAAGCAGGCTGCAGTGCAGGCGCCTGCAGAACCGGCGTCAAAGGCACCAGGCACAAAACACCTACTGCCAGCACGGTGACCGTGACCAGACTGCTGGTTGCCACGGACAGCGTGGACACAATGTCGTTTTCCGGTGTGCCCACCCGCGTGCCGCAAATTTCCCGGGCATTGACCGCACAGGGAAGTTTCAGATTGACCAGATTGCCGGTGATAAAGGCCACGTAGCTGGCTGTTCCCAGCAGAGGTGCGTACACCAGAAATTCCGCAATGCTGCTGACCCAGTATACCGCAGCCACCTGCAGCAAAGCCGGAATGGCGCTGCCCCAGTCCGGTCCGGTTCCCAGAGCCAGCCCCATCACCAGCGGCGCGCCCAGCATCATGACGATGCCCACCGCCAGACCGATCCGCCCGATCCAGTGGCAGGAATTGGAATAGCTTTCGTAAAAGCTGCGTTTTTCCGTCTCGTTCATTGTCCTTCCCTCCTTTTACAGCGCGCCCAGCCCAATGGCTGCCGCCATACCGATCAGCATGCTGCCCGCCATGGAGAAATTGTCCAGCCAGGTGATATTGCGCTTGCGGGAAACGTACTCAAACACCGCCATGGACAGGCCAGCCACAAACGCCACTGCCAGCGGCATCCAGTCGCCGGTGCTGGTCAGCGTGCCCACATAGGAGCCGATGTACGTGCTGACCAACCCTACAAACATGGCTGTGAACAAAACGTCCCCCAGCCCCTGTTTCTGGGACGGCTGTGTTTCGGCACTCGCCTTTTTGGGACGCCGCACCCGGTTCAGGTAAGGTTTCAAAAACAGCACGCACAGCACACAACCCAGGATGATGCCGGCCGCCATCACAAAACCGATGGTCACAAATGTGGACGCCGTCAGTTCCGCCGTGCCCAGACCACCGGGCATACCCGCGGCACGTGCCGCAATGTCGGCCACGTTGCCTTCATAATGCAGGGCGCCCACCACCGAAAGGCGCATCCAGGGCAGCGGAATGCCCAGGCTGCCCGCCAACGCAATGACCCCCAGCAGGATGGACACGCTGGGCAGCAGTGTGAATGTTGCGCTGGAGGTAATGGCGTTCCGCAGCTTTTCTTTCTCCATTCCCATGGCGATGCCCGCCCGGTAGCTTTTGACCATAAAAATTACGCACAACACCATGACCATGACAATGACCGCCCCCGCGATCAGGAACATGGGCACGGAGTTGAGCCGCTCCATCAATTCCATTTTTCTTCCTCCCCACGGCGATCTGCCGAATGCTATTTGGGTCCAGTATAACATATTTTTTCACACCGCTGTTGACATTTTTTCCGCAACGTGGTAATTTGTATTTAGCAATACTAAATATTTGATAAATCAAAGGAGCATTTCCATGGAAAGCCGCCTGGAACGACAACTGAAAAAGGGTGTTCTGGAAATGCTTGTTTTGCAGCTTGTGTGCCAGGGGCCGACTTACGGGTATGAGCTGCTGACGCGCATGGACAAAACAAGCCATGGTTTTTTCAAGGTGAAGGAGGGCACGCTGTACCCCATTTTGTACCGGCTGGAAGACGATGGGCTGATCGCGTCCCGCTGGCAGCAGGCCGGTGGGCGTGCTGCCCCCAAAAAGATGTACGAGGTGACCGATGCGGGCCGGACCGCCTTGGACGGCTACCGTTCACTTTGGAAAGAATTTTGTGCGTGTGTGGATCAATTTGCACCGAAGGGGGAAACAGAGCAATGACCGAGCAAACGGACGGCCGCAAAGTACAGTTTTTGCCGCCCATCAAGCGGTATGTAAACGCGATCGAATGGCATCTTCGTCTTCCGCTGAAGGAAAAAGCGCGCGTGATGAGCGATATCTCCACCAGTATTATCGCGCGGCATGAATCCGGCGAGAGTTATGAAGCGATCATGAAGGACATGGGCACACCCCGGCAGGTGGCCGAACGCTTTAATGCCGCCATGGGCGTCTCCGACAAACCCAGCCGCTGGCGGTTTTTATTCCTGGTGCTGCTGGTTTTATTGGTCATCGGTGTCATTGTCAAAATCAGTTACGAGCAGGGTACACTGGCCGGCGTATCTCTCATGCAGGGAATCGTCCCGTCTCAGTTCTTCGCCGGCTCCTCTGCTGATGTGGGCGTCATCGGCGGGGCGGACGGGCCCACGGCTATTTTTGTGACCAGCGCCTTCCCCTCGCTTCTGGGCGCGCTGCTGTATGCGCCGGCCTCTCTGGCCTGTGCTCTCATCGCCTGCTATTTTCTGGCGCGCAGCCCTCTGTGCTGGCGTGGTGCGCTTCGGCTCGCATGTGCGGCATCCGCGCTGTTTTTCATCCGTCTGGCGGCCGAACTGGTCATTCTCGGCATGGTGGACGCAGCGCTCCTCGACCTGCTGGCATCGTTTGGCACTTCTCTGCTGACGCCTGCCTTCTGGTTGTCCGCCGGCAGCCTCATCGTCGCTATTCTTCGAAAAAAACAAGAGGAAAAGGAGCTTTAATCAATGGACCGGAAACGTGGATTTCTTTATCTCGGCATTATCTTTGCCAGTTTGGCAGTGATCTGGGTGGCCTTTTTGCTGCCTGCTCTGGGAGACAAAAAGGTAGCCGATGCCTTTGCCGAACCTCTGTTCACCCATGCGCTTCCCGAAGGTGCGGAACAGGTTCAGCAGGAGGCCGACCGCTCCAAAACAGACGCCGGAAAAATGAC
>CALXIP010000104.1 GCA_944388395.1 uncultured Ruthenibacterium sp. | reverse complement strand
TATGATATTGTGAACGCTCTGGATGGCGTGTTGCAGCAGTTTGATCGGGTGACTGGACCTGAAAAACTGAAAGCGATTCACACCAACGACAGCCAGAATTTGTTAGGCGCCCGCAAGGACCGCCATGCGCGCATTGGAGAGGGACAGCTGGGAAAGGATGCTTTCCGTCGCCTGATATGTCATCCGGCAGTCAAAAATTTGCCCTTTGTTCTGGAAACACCCAACGATGATGCGGGCTGGGCTGCAGAAATTGCGTTGCTGCGAAGCTTTTCGGAGGAATGATTGCCCATGGTGAGACGAAAAATTCCTCGGTGTGATCTGCGGCAGATTTACGATTCGGGCCAATGTTTTCGCTGGCAACCGCAGGAAGACGGAAGTTTTGTGATTCCCGCCTGTGGCCGAACGGTTCGTGTGGCCCAGCAGGGGGATCAGTTCGAGTTTCAATGTACGTCCGAAGAGTTTGAACGGGTCTGGTCAACGTATTTTGATTTGGAAACGGATTACGAGGAGATTGTTCACCGGGTCGACCCTGCAGATGCGTATTTGACGAAGGCTGTTCAATACGGTTTCGGCTTGCGCATTTTGCGCCAGGATGTTTGGGAGATGATCGTTACTTTTCTGCTCAGTCAGAACAGCAACATCCCGCGCATTCGAAAAAATTTGCGTGATTTGTGCGCTTTGACAGACGGTCAGGTGCCGACGCCGCAGCAGCTGGCCGCTCGCAGCGAAGAGGAACTTCGCGCGCTGGGAGTGGGATACCGCGCCCGGTATCTGCTGGGAGCAGGCGCCTTCTTTTCACAGTATTCGCCTGACGATTTGTATGCTTTGTCCTATTCGGAAGCACATGAAATGCTTCGGAAATGTCCGGGCATTGGGCCCAAGGTCGCCGATTGCATCTGCTTATTCGGGTTGCACCATGTGGATGCCTTTCCCATTGATACGCACATTCGGCAGATTTTGAAAGCGTATTATCCGAATGGATTTCCGCTGGAACGTTACCGTGGCTGCGCGGGGATTTTGCAGCAGTACATGTTCTATTACGATTTGCGACCACAGAAAAAAGGCTCCGCTTAAGCGGAGCCTTTTTCTTAATTGTTTTTGAGAGGCGTGGAGAAATAGATGCTTTGCGACGGATAAGCAAGCTGCGCGCCGCGCTGTTCCAAAATCCCCATGATTTGGAGATTGATTTCTTCTTTGGCTGCGCGGTAGTCCTTGATGGCAGTGCATTTGGTGTAATAAATGACGGTGATGTCAATGGAGCTGGGGGCGAAATCCAAAAGGCGAACCTGTACGGTGTCTTCATTGACCGCAGGGTTTTCTTTCAGCAGCGTCCGGATGTCCTCCATGACAACGGTCAGAACCTCTTTGGGAGTGGAATACAAAAGTCCCAGCTTAAACTGGCACAGGCGCATGTTCATCCGCGTCCAGTTTGTGATCGGGGTACTGGTCAGCTTGCTGTTGGGGACAATCGTGAGAGCACCATCCAGCGTGCGGATTTTGGTGGAACGAAGCGTAATATCCTCGACGCTTCCCTCCACATCCGGTGTGGAGATCCAATCGCCAATTTCCATGGGCTGTTCTGCCACGATCACAAGACCGCCGAAAAAGTTACCCGCCAGATCCTGGCCGGCCAGAGCAAAGGTCAGACCACCGAGTCCAAGTCCGGCCAGAACGCCATTGATGTCGTACCCGATCGCACCCAGAACCATGGTGGCGGAAATGAGAACCACTACGGCCTGGCACAAGCGCGTAATAAAATTCACCAGTGCTTTCCCTGTCCCAAAATCAAACTTCATGCCAAAACCGTGAATGAACCGGGGCACGACCTGACAGCTGGAAAAGAATCCCCAGGTCAGAAGCAGAATCGACCCCACCGTGCAAAGTTTTTTCAGCAGCTCCGGAATGGCGCCGCTTTTCAAAAGCTCAAAGGGAAGAAGCGTCAGGCAGAAATAAACCCCGAGCAGAAGAATCAGAAAAAAAATCGGCTTTTGGAAGGAACGCTGGATCAGTTCAATGTTGGGGCGGCTCAGTTTTTGGGAAAGGCGAATGAAAAAGGGGAATGCCAGAAACCGTACCGCGAAAGCCCCCGCAGTGAACAAAAGCAGAATTCCGCCTGCGAAAAGGAAATCGCGCAGTTCAAGTTCAATCGTATTATCCATTGAAAATACCTCTTGTCCGTTTTTTTCAGTATACCACAAAAAGCCCTTCGCACCAAGCGGAGAAAGCTTGCATTTTCAAAGAACTGTGTTATACTGAATACATAGTCTGTTTCAGGGCGGGGTGAAATTCCCCACCGGCGGTACAGCCCGCGACCGTTTTCCAGTGCGGAAACGCTGATTCGGTGAAATTCCGAAGCCGACGGTGAAGCTTTCGGGTGAAAAGCCCGGGGTGCAGTCCGGATGAAAGAAACAACGGTGCAAGTGCATGGTTTCGCCCTTTCGCAGTTCGCGAAAGGGCGTTTTTTGTACAGGCGCCTACGTGCTCCCCGAAACGGGCCTCAAAAAATTTTTTGGAGGTTCGTATAATGTCCACAACAATTTCCAGCAACACACGCAAACTTGTCACACAGGCGCTGCTTGCGGCTGTAGCCATCGTTTTGGTGGCGTTCGTCCATTTTCCCCTGATTCCTGCGGCTCCTTTTTTGGAGTATGACCCGGCGGACATTCCCATTTTCATCGGCGCCTTTTTGTTTGGTCCGTGGGCCGGCCTGGGCCTTACGGTGGTAACAGCCATCATTCAGGGGTTGACGGTCAGCGCCAGCAGCGGCATCATCGGAATCGTAATGCACATTTTGGCAACAGGTACTTTTGTGGTACTGGCGGGAAGCATTTATCAGCGCCACAGGACCCGCAAAGGTGCTGTGGTGGCGCTGGTATTGGGCTCTTTGGCCATGACGGCAGTCATGTGCCTGTGCAATCTGGTCTTTACGCCGCTGTTTATGGGCTCTACCGTGGGCGCTGTGGTGCAGATGCTGCTGCCGGCGATTATTCCGTTCAATCTGGCCAAAGCGGGCATCAACAGCCTGGTCACTTATGTGGTCTATAAAGCGGTGAGCCGTGTGGTGTTTCAAGAAAAGTCTTGACAAAGGCGGCTTGGCCGATTATACTGTCTTGTGCAATTGAATATTTTCTTATCAAGAGCGACGGAGGGAACAGGCCCTGTGAAGTCCGACAACCTGCCTTTGGGTAAGGTGCCAAATCCTGCGGGTAACACCGAAAGATAAGCTGTCAGAGCCCGGTGTTTGCCGGGCTCTTCTTTTTCGGCGCTCTTTACAAACAGAAAGGAACACAAGAATGTCTCAGAAAAAACTTTTTACGTCTGAATCCGTTACAGAAGGCCATCCCGATAAAATCTGCGATCAGATTTCCGATGCGATTCTGGATGCGATCCTCGCTGAGGATCCCGCCGGCCGTGTGGCCTGCGAGACCGCTGCGTCCACCGGAATGGTGCATATCATGGGCGAGATCACGACCAACTGCTACGTGGATTTTCAGAAAATCGTTCGCGACGTGGTGCGCGACATTGGCTATACCCGTGCAAAATACGGATTTGACGCGGACACTTGCGCGGTCATTGCCAACGTGGACGAGCAGTCTCCGGATATTGCCATGGGCGTGAATCCCGGCGGTGCAGGCGACCAGGGGATGATGTTCGGCTATGCCTGCACCGAGACGCCCGAACTGATGCCGCTGCCGATTTCGCTGGCCCACAAGCTGGCGCGCCGGCTGACCCAGGTCCGCAAGGACGGCACGCTGGATTATCTGCGCCCGGACGGCAAGAGCCAGGTGACAGTGGAGTATGACGGCGAGACGCCGATTCATATTGATACGGTGGTCATTTCCAGCCAGCACGCGCCGGAAGTGGAGATGGAGCAGCTGCGCGAAGATATCAAGCGCGAGGTCATTCTTCCGATCCTTCCGCCGGAACTGGTGGACGCGGAAACCAAGTTTTTCATCAACCCTACCGGACGCTTTGTTGTGGGTGGCCCGCAGGGTGATACCGGCCTGACCGGCCGCAAAATCATCGTGGATACATACGGCGGGATGGGCCGCCATGGCGGCGGCGCCTTCTCCGGCAAAGACCCCACAAAGGTGGACCGCTCGGCCGCATATGCGGCCCGTTGGGTGGCCAAAAACATTGTGGCGGCGGGCTTTGCCAGTCGGTGTGAGGTGCAGCTGGCTTACGCCATTGGCGTAGCAGAGCCGGTCAGCATCCGTGTGGATACGTTTGGAACCGGAACGGTGGACGAAACAGCCATTGAGCAGGCGGTAGAAAAGGTGTTTGACCTTCGCCCGGCTGCCATCATTGAACAGCTGGATTTGCGCCGTCCCATTTATCGCAATCTGGCGGCCTATGGTCACATGGGACGCGAAGATCTGGGCGTAAAGTGGGAAAATACCGACCGGGTGGATGCATTGAAAGCTGCAGTACGTCAATAAATAGAAGGAAGGCGGTCTCGTGAGAGACTGCCTTTTTCTTTTCCTCAGGCAAGGTTTGTGGTATACTACTTGTGATTTGAAACGGAAAGGGGCCGCTTTATGCGTTACGATATCGTTCTGGTCAGCTACAACAGCGAGCGTTGGATCCCGGGGTGTATGGAGGCTTTGCGGAGCGTGGACTATGACCTGGCGCAGCTTCACGTGCTGGTGGCGGACAATGGCTCGCAGGACGGCACGTTGCCGCTGCTGCAGGCCGAGCAGGAAAAAGGCGGTTTTGGCGGCTTTACGGTGCTGCAAAACGGCGGCAATCTGGGGTTTGGCGCTGCGTGCAATCGGGGGGCGAACAAAGGCGGGGCTCCTTTTGTATTCTTCTTGAATGTGGATACGCGGGTGGATGCCGGTGTGTTTCGCGCACTGGATGAGGCGGCGCAGCAGCATCCGGAGGCGGGCGGTTTTGAGTGCCGCCAGATCCCCTGCGAAACGGGGCATCACATCGATCCGGTCTCTTTGGAGACCCCCTGGGCCAGCGGCGCGGTTTTTTGCGTGCGCCGCACTGCGCTGGAGCAGGTCCGCGGGTTTGATGAACATATTTTTATGTATTGTGAAGATGTGGATCTTTCCTGGCGTTTGCGCGCCTTCGGCTGGCGTTTGTTTTATGTGCCACGGGCAAAGGTGACGCATTATTGTTATGAGAACGGCGGCCCGAAACTTTCGGAATATGCGGGAAGTTTTTATGGCAATTTGCTGTTGCGCTATAAGTACGGCAGCGTGCGGGATATTTGGAACGGGCATAAAATGTATCTGAATGCGCTGATGCATCCCGTGCATTTTGACGGCGTTCGCAGAGTCTTCCTGAAAAATTATCTTCGCCATTTTCTTCGCCTGTGGCCGTTCTGGTTTTGGCGTTTTCAAAATCGAGATGCATTTGCGGCAAAGGTGGCACGGTTCGACGGCGGCTTTTCGCCGGACCGGGGCTTGCACGTTCTGGACCCGTGGCCGGGTGATGAAAAGCCCCTGGTGTCCGTGATCGTGCGTACCTGCGCCCGACCGGAGGTTCTGCGGGGCGCGCTTTGCTCTCTTCGCAATCAAACCTGGGAATCGCTGGAGATCGTAGTGGCGGAAGACGGCGAACCGGTTTCCCGCGAAATGCTGGAACAGGAGTTTTCCGATTTGAACATTGTCTATTGCAATGACGGAAAACGGCATGGCCGCGCTGCAAACGGCAACCGGGGCGCAGCCATGGCCAGGGGAGAGTATTTGAATTTCCTGGATGATGACGATTATTTTTATCCGGACCACATTGAGCTGCTGATGACGGAACTTGCCCGGCATCCGCAGGCCGATATGGTATTGGGCAGTTCCATGGCGCTGTTCGGTACATTGGAGCAGGCGGAGACGCGCCTGCAGAATATGACATTCGACCATATCACGCTGTTCCGTATGTGCCAGATGAACTGTATCCCCATCCAAACGGTGCTGTTCCGCAAAAAGCTGTTTGAACAATACGGCGGATTGGAAGAATCTTTGGATGCGCACGAGGACTGGTCCATGTGGCTTCGTTATTGGCCACATGCGAAGCGGATTCATGAACAGGGGCCGGACATCCGGCGTGCCACCAGCATTTTTGTACAGCCGTCTACATCGGACGGCCAGCAGGCGCGCATGGACAAATACCGGCAGAGCAACCGTGCGTTTTTTGAGAACGAAGAGCTGCGGTTCGACGTAACGCTGAAGCAGATGCGGGACTTTTATGATGAGATGATTGCGGACATGCGCTGTCTGGAAGCTCGGGGCGAACTGCACGATTATCTGGAAAAACAGGCAAATCGGGATCGGTGAGATCGCGTTTGCACACATTCCGCCGCTTTTTCATATGGTGGGGTAAACCATAAAAAGGTGGTGCGGAAAATGCGAAGCGGGCTTTTTCTGATTGTTGTGACGATGTTCGCAGCACTGGGAGTTTATTATTTGCTGGAATTGGCCGCCAGCGCGCTGTTTCGGAGAGGGAAACTGAAAAACGCGGTGGTGCTGCTGGCAGTGGGTTCCACCGAAGAGATGTGGAACAATGTTTTGCATGTGCGGGCACGCCTGCCGGAAAGCGGCGTGATCGTATTATGCGAAAAGGAACTGGATGTGGCGCGTCTGGAGCCGGGCCTGAAGGGAGTGGTGTTTGCCTCTCCCGATACAGTGGGAGATACCGTATGCAGCCAGCTGGCGGTTTTCCCGACAAAGCGCACAGACTGACGCCGGAGAGGAGAACCAAGGTTGGAGCAGGAGCTGGAAACGCTGACCGGCACAGTGGAAAATATTGTTTACCGAAGTGAGGAAACAGGATACACTGTGCTGGAATTTGCCAGCGACGGAATTTTGTTTACGGCAGTGGGCGAAATGGAAGATGTAGCCGAAGGGGAAGAAGTGGTCCTTCATGGGCGCTTTGTAACGCATCCCAGTTTTGGCGAGCAGCTGCGGGTGGAGGCCTATGAGGTCAGCCTTCCGGAGACGGCGGCGGCCATTCGGCGCTACCTGGCCAGTGGCGTGCTGCCCTACATCGGCAAGGCAATGGCAGGCCGCATTGTGGATCTGTTTGGCGAGGATACACTGGAAGTGATCGCCAGCCAGCCCATGAGCCTGACTGCGGTGAAGGGAATCAGCGAAGAGAAGGCAAGAGCGATTTCCAATGAATTTAAACGCCTGTATGGCGTGCGGGAGGCCATCAACTGCCTGGCCAAGTACAACCTTTCCACTGCCACGGCCGTGGCGATGTACCGCCACTACGGGCCGGACACCGTGGATGTGATCGCGCGGGACCCGTATGTGCTGTGCGCCTATCCCGCTTATCAGGATTTCTCCGTGGCAGATGCCATTGCGCAGAATATGAGTTTTGAATACAATTCGCAGGAGCGGGTCCGCGCCGGGTTGCAGTACGTCCTTCGGCACAATTTGCAGAACGGTCATGCATGCCTTCCGGATGACAAGCTGTGTGCGGCGGTTTCTTCCTTTTTGCGTGTGGAGCCGGAGACGGTCACCTCTGTGCTGGAAAATATGATGGAATACGGCGATCTCGGCTGTGTTGAGACCGAAAAAATGCGTGCGGTGTACCTTCCGGATTATCTGCGAGCCGAACGGAACATCGCGGCGCATCTCCGTATGCTGATGAGCTTGTCCGCACCCGGTGAAGAGCAGGGAGACAAGCTGATCGACCGTATTGAACAGCTTCAGGGGATTCGCTATGCGCCTCTTCAGAGGGAGGCGATTTCGGCGGCGCTGCGCAGCAATGCGCTGGTGCTCACCGGCGGTCCCGGTACAGGTAAAACCACTGCGGTCAATGCCATGCTGGCCGCTTTTGAACAATGCGGAGACCGGGTCGCGCTGGCTGCCCCAACGGGCCGTGCGGCGAAACGACTTTCGGAACTGACCGGCCGCAAGGCAAAAACCATTCACCGTTTGCTGGAGGTGGATCGGTCAGGCGGGGAAATCGTCCGGTTTATTCACAATGAGAAGAACTTGCTCAAGTGCGACGTGGTTGTGATCGATGAGATGAGCATGGTGGATGACATGCTGTTTGAAAGTCTCCTTTTGGCACTCAAACCGGCGTGCAAGATCATTATGGTGGGAGACGAAGACCAGCTCCCCAGTGTGGGGGCCGGCAATGTGTTGGGAAACATCATTGCTTCCGGTATTGTGCCGACCGTGCGCCTTACGGAAATTTTTCGTCAGGCTGCGGAGAGCATGATCGTTTCCAATGCGCATCGCATTGTGACAGGGCAACCGCCTCAAAAGGGCGGCCTGGACAGCGATTTTTTTATGCTGGAATCCGACGGCGAGGCCTGCGCGGATCTGGTCTGTGATCTGGTTTGCCGCCGGTTGCCTCAGAGCTATGGGTTCGATCCCTTTGAGGATATTCAGGTGCTTTGCCCAAGCAAAATCGGACCGCTTGGCACCGTTGCACTGAATGCTGCGCTTCAGCAGTGCCTGAACCCGCCGGGACCCGGACGGCCGCAGATTCAGGTGCGGGATAAGATCCTGCGCGTGGGCGACAAAGTCATGCAGATCAAGAACAATTATGACATTCCCTATACGAGACCTGACGGCGGTGAGGACGGAGCAGGGGCGTTCAACGGGGATATGGGCGTCATTGAGTCGGTGGATGTGCGCGGCGGCAGTGTTACGGTGCGCAGCGAGGAACGGCGCATCGTCTACACTTCGGAGTATCTGCGGGAACTGGAGCCGGCCTATGCTGTCACCATCCACAAAAGCCAGGGCAGCGAATTCCCCGCGGTCATCGTTCCGGTGATGGATGTCCCGCCCAAGCTGTGCTATCGCAATCTTTTATACACCGGTGTCACGCGGGCAAAAAGCCTTTGCATTCTGGCAGGGCACAGTCGTGAGGTGGTACAGATGGTGCACAGCGTACGGCGCAATAAGCGCTTCTCCTGCCTTGCGGAACTGCTGCAGAGGGATGATTTATGAAAGAATTTTGTAAACGGCTTTTTCTTCCGCCGCACTGTCCGTACTGCAACGCTGTCTTGGGGTTTGAGCCGGAATGCGAACGCTGCCGGACTGCTCTTCCGCGGCTTGTGTGCGGGCCGGAGCCGATCGCGTGCCGAAAGGGATTGTTTCTCAAGGAAGTTCATGCGGTCTACGATTATGAACCGCCGATTCAGAATGCAGTCTGGCGCTTGAAATTTAACGATGAGCCGGATCTTGCGGAGATATTTGGCGGCGAGATGGCCTGCTTGTTCCGAAAGTGTGAGCTGCGGGCTGATGCATTGGTCCCGGTGCCGTCTTCGCGAAGGAAACAAAAGGCCAGAGGATACTCGGCGCCGATGCTGCTGGCTCAGCAGATGGGAAGAGAACTGGGAATCCCGGTTCTTTTGGTGCTGGAAAAGGTTTTGGAGACGCCGGATCAGCACGGCCTGACCCGGCGGGAGAGAAGGGTGAATCTGCTTGGGGCGTTCGACGTGACGGATGCGCAAGCGGTGCGTAATAAACGGATTCTTTTGGTGGACGATGTGTTTACCACAGGCTCCACACTGGACGAGTGCGCCAAAATGCTTCTTGCGGCAGGGGCGGAACAGTGCGACGCCTTGTGCTTTGCGCGGACAAAAGATAAAGAGCCGGGAAAGACATAAAAAGGAGGGCATCGCCCTCCTTTTTTATTAACTCAACTGTGGTCCGGGATAATAATGCGCCAGAATCTCTTCGAAGGTTTTTCCGCTGAGCGCCATGGCGTTGGCGCCGTATTGGCTCATCCCCACGCCGTGCCCGTAACCGTGTGTTGTGATGGAAAACACTTTGTCTTCCGTATATGTGATGGTAAATGCTGCGCTGCGAAGTGAAAGAGCGGTACGAACATCGCTGCCTTTGCAGATTACAGGGCCGATGTGTACTTTCTGCACATAACCCGCGTCGGAAAGCTCCAGCTGGGTAAACCAGCCCGAGGGATCTCCGGAAAGGTCCAGACCGGCAAAACTGGACAGAAGACATTCGGACACTTCCTGTGCGGTCATGGTGATGGTTTGTTCATAGTCGGAACTTTGCAGGTCCAGCGAAGAATCTACGCTTACCAGATACGGAAGGGCTGTGCCCCACACCGCTTCGCTGGATTCGGTCACGCCATTGCTGATGGCGTGGTAGCAAGCCAGCGCAGGTTGTCCGTCGTATAAAAGAACCCGGTCCAGTACCGGCGTGACCACACTTTCCAGGCGCGCTTTGTTTTCCTCATAGTCATCGCCCCACAATCGCTGCATGACTTCGTCGGTTACAAATCCTACGCGGCGGACGGGGTCTGCCTTAAAGTACGCGCCTTTCAGTGTTGGGTCAGACCCGTCGCACTGGGCTTTGACCGCCAGCGCATAGCTGTGCGCAGCAACCGCTTGCGCACGCAAAGCCTCATCCGAGTATGTCATCGGCATTTCTGCAGCTACAGCGCCCAGCACATAGTCCCGCATGGACACAGTCATTACGGTGTCGGTGTCTTCATCCAGGATCAGAAGCGGATCTTCGCTTTCGGCTGTGGAAGTGGCGCTGGAAGTGCTTGTTGCAGGAGAGCTGGCGGAATCGGAAGAGCCTGACGGATGGGGAATCAGCAAGGTCACCATGGGCAGCAGATAAACCAGCAGAGCGAACAAAAGGATCAGGGGCAAAGTTTTTTTCATTTCAGTTCCTCCATTTTGTCTCCTTTGCAGCGGCTTCCCTTGTTTTTTAAGCCTGTATCCTGTAAAATAATTCATATGCGGTCCATTGCGGGACTGCACATAGAGGGAAGTAAGTGACTGGAAAGGAGAATCCGAATGTCTGTCAACCAAAATCTTGAGAAGACAGGCTCTGCTGCATATCTATGCGAGGAGTATCTCAAAAATAACTTCATCGATCCGGCAACCTGTGAACGGTTGGGCGTAAAACGCGGTCTGCGTAATCCGAACGGCACCGGTGTGCTGGCGGGCCTGACCAATGTGTGCGATGTCGTGGGATACGACCTCGTGGATGGAAAGCCTGTGCCGGCACCGGGTAAGCTGATTTATCGCGGAATCGACGTGGCGAACATTGTGGAAGCGGCCTACAAGGAGGACCGGTTCGTTTTCGAAGAGGTGATCTGGCTGCTTTTGTTCGGCAGTCTGCCCAATGCTGAGGACTTGGCACGCTTTCGGAAGATTCTGGAAGAAAACCGTGCGCTGCCTGATAACTTTGCTGAGGACATGATCATGAAGGCGCCTTCGCCAAACATTATGAACAAAATGGCGCGCAGCGTTTTGGCACTGTATTCTTATGATGATGCGCCCGAGGACATGTCTCTGGCCAATATTCTGGCACA
>CALXIP010000103.1 GCA_944388395.1 uncultured Ruthenibacterium sp. | reverse complement strand
CCAGATGTTTGCCTGCCATCTACAGCATCACATCTTTCAAAAGTTATGCTGTGAAATATCCAAATCTGCATTCCTCAGTAAGCTGCCGCAATCAGGCCAGAGGGTTAAAGCCATTGCTGTCGCTGCTGGCAAGGTACGCCTTCAGGCCAGTGGCATCATCTTCCGCCATTTTGATGGTGGCTCCCTCGCCCCGGAATTCCAGCGAACGGTCGAACAGCGTCTCTTCCTCGCCGAGGCCCTTGTAGTCCTCCAGCTTCTGAATTACCGACCGGACAAACTCCTGTTCAAATTTTTTCTGCCGGGTAACCGCGTACTCTAAAAACGTAGGCATTAACAGCAACACATACCGCAGCCCGCTGATTTTGGTCATGGTTTCCTTGCCGGGATTGGTATAGGATCGTCCGTAAAAGGACTCCCATGCAGAGAGATACGTACTAATTGCCTTTACCTGCTCTGCTGCCGTCAGCAGTTGATGATTGACCTGAAGTTGACCAATTTTAGCCTTATCCAAAATTTTGATCAACTCTTTTGCCTTATAACCCTTGGTGATTTTTTCGGCGCTCATAATGATGCGACCTTTCAGGGGCGAACAGGCTTCGGTGGCCAGAGAATTCACAATGGGGTAGTACTGTTTCTCCGCCTGGTTAAGCATTCCCAGCTTGCTCTTCAAATACAAAAGAAGGTTGCCGTTGACCGCCTTCTGTTTTTCATTGGTCACCGTGAACAGCCGTCTGCGCATCTCTACACTGGGTGTGATAAACAGAGAAAAGGCCATTTCGTATACAACATCATCCTTCATCTCTTCATCCCGATACCGGTCTGAAAAGGCAAACAGACGATGCTGGCCGTCGATGATATCGATGGTATTTTCATACTCTCTGATTTCCTCCGGCGTCTGGGGAAACCACATAAAAAAGCTGATTTCGCCATCCGGTTCGGTCTCTTTCTCCACCACCAGGCGGTTGCGGTCTTTGGTACCCAACATCACAGACGCCGGCAACATTCCCTTTTCCCGCGGAGAAACATACTCAGAGAGCTCCTGCAGATGCTGTTTTTCCAGTGGTCTTTGTGCCTCCTGAAGAGATCCCACGTCAATGCTCTGATCCGCCAGCTTCACCAGAACGCGCGGATCGTATTTTCCGATGTAAAACGCCTGCCCATATTGATTGACCTGTGTTAACCGAACTTTTTTCATATTGCTTCTCCTCTCGTTCCAAAAAATAAATCATACACGGCCGTCACCGCTTGCTTGCTCTTTTTCCGGTTACAAGCGGCACACAGCACCCGTTTGTTATTCTCCAATTCATCCCCTACATAATCCCAGGGAACAATGTGGTCCACATGAAAATCATCCATGTTCACTTTCCTGTTGCAAACCGCACATTTGCCTGCCTGCTTGTTCCAAAGGAAACGGCGCTCTTCCTCGGAAATCGGAAGCCGCCGCGGCTTTTTGTGAAAAGCCGCGCGAATGCAGCAGTCCAACCAAGCCAGATTTTCCTCGCTGAGGCGGCAATTGCAAACCACCTGCGCCGCAATCTGTGCGGCACGCAGATTGTCGTGCCGATGATACAACCGCCGGATTCTCAAAGAATTTTCCGGAGATCTCTTCATATATTCACAAACTTCCCGCAAAACCATACAACGAACATCCCGCCGAAGAGCTTCTTCCACACGAGACAGCTCCACATAGTTCAAGGCCGCAAGCATTTCAAGATCGCTCATTTCCTCCTCCTTTTGAGTCAATTCTCCTTTTTTGATCTTTTGTCTAAATTTTAGATCTTGTCAACACTATTATTAAATTTAGATCTAAATTAAGATCCAAAAATAAAAAACTCCCTGACCGGGAGCTTTTCTTTTTATTTTTTTGCAAAGTGATTCAGGAAGAAATCCGTGAACGCAGCCAGTTCTTCTTCCTGGGAGACGTATACATAGAGGCTCTCATCCTCCAGCCAGTCGTAGGCATTGATGCCGATATACCCCTTCCGGTCCGGATAAATGATAAACGCATCGGTGGGATATTTGTTCCGGTATGCTTTCAGAATCTCCGAGCGGCGGTAGTACACCGGCTCGCCTGCACCGGAAAGATCCGGCACGGTCGGGACCACCACAATGGTCTGGCTGGCTTCGTTCCAGCCCACGATCAGGTTGCCGATTTTGGTTCTGCTGCCGTGAACAATGCCGAAATTGAACCGGGACACATCCTCTGTATAGCCGAAAATCAACCGATAGTCCCCACCGCCGTCCACGACCCCGTTGAACAGTTCGCGCATTTTTTTCGCGTTGACATTGCTCTTTTCCATATCGATCTGCGGTCCTTTGAACAGTTTGCTGAAAATACCCATGTGCGTTTCCTCCTAAGACAATTTTGATTTTATAAATAAAGACAACTTTCAGAATTTGTCTTTATTTTGCATGAAAAGAAATCCGCCAAACACGCGGTCTGCGTCATTCGGCGGATCGAACTTATCCGCTTGTCTTTTGAAATTTTTCAAAGCCTTCTACAATGGCGTTGATTTGAAATGCCACCGTTTGGTCCGCTGCTTCGGGCACGAACAGCGGCAACGTATCGGGGATGGCCCGGCGCACGATCATGGCCGCCAGACTCACATTGGTAAAGAGCGCCACCCGCTCCCGGTTGGCCGGGATGCCGAAGCACTCCAGCAGTTCGCCAAACAGACGCGCCTGCTTTTCCCGAAAGACACGGGCGCTCTCCTCAGAAAGGCGCCGGAAAATCAGCCGCTGCTCCTCGACGGTGAGAACGGCGATCCCGTTCTTTTCGCCGTAACAGCAATCCGTCAGGAATCGCCGCAACGCCTCGCTGCGACTCAGCGCAGGGTCGTTTGCCAGCGCCTGCGCATGGGCCAGAATTTTTGGCTGTTGCAAATACAAGGCCTCTACCATCAAATCTTCTTTTGTTGGAAAAAAGGAATAGAAAAAGGCACGGGAGATGCCCACCGCCTTACAGATTTGCTCCACCGTCGTATGCTGCACACCCTGGCGGGCCATGTGGCGAAGCCCCTCGGCGATCAGCGCCTGACGGATCCGCTCCCGGTCTTCCTCCGAATAGGCTACTTTCGGCATCTCTGCGCCCTCCTTTCCAACAAATAAAGACAATTCAAAACATTTGTCTTTATTTTACCATGTCCTATTGCTGTGCGCAAGAGAAACGTCATCGCATCCAATCTGCCCAGGTCCCGGCGAACAGATTATTTTTCAGGCACACAAAATAGAAAGCCCCCTGCATCGGCGCATCCGCCAGATCGAAGCGGGCCAGCGTTCCCTGCTCCAGCTCCCGCTGCACCACCGGCGCATACAGGAAGGACACGCCCAGCCCGTCCATAACCAGGGATTTGATGGTGACGAAATCGCTGATGGTCGCCACGCTGGAAAAGCCGCGGAGTGTGCGGTTCTGCCGGCGCAGCGCCTCTTCAAACACCGCCCGAGTGCCGGAGCCGCTCTCCCGGAGGATCAGCCGCTCGCCCTCCAGCTCGTCCAGCGTCACCAGGCGCCCGGCCAGCCGGTGGTCCGGCGAACAAACACCGAAAAAGGATTCTCTGCGCCAGAGCTGCGCGTCGTAACGGCTGCGATCAAAAAAGCCTTCCACCAGCACAAAGTCCAGGCGGCCGGCCTCCAGCCCCCGCAGCAGTTCCCGGGTATTGTCCACCAGAAGCGAAAACGATGCGTCCGGATGCGCCCGCAAAAACTGTTCCACCTTGGGGGCGATCACATATTCGCCAATGGTCTTGGAGGTGCCCACCCGCAGGCTGATGGGGGCGGAGGCCGCCATGGTCTGCTCCATCTTCTGTTCGTTGTACGCCATGGAGCGGGTGAATTCCCGCAGGCGAAGGCCCGCTTCGGTCAGACGCAGCACCTTTCCCTCGTAAGTAAACAGGCGGCATCCGTAGTGCTGCTCCAAATACTGAATGTGGTGGGTCACCGCCGGCTGTGTCAAACACAGCCGCTGCGCCGCTTTGGTGTAATTCATGGTTTCGCACACGGCGAGAAATGTATTCCAGCGCGGGTCCAGCATCTGCATCACCTATTACGTAAATTTATTGTTTCATTATAATTCTTCATTTTATTTTATCGTTGCTTTGGTTTATAATCAAGGGCGGTCAAACAAAATTCATCGAAAAAGGAAGATTGCAATGGAATTTTTGAAGAAAACCGCGCCGGGACTGCTGCTTTGCCTGATGCTGGCCGTTCCCAGCTGGCTTCTGGGCCGCGCGTTTCCGGTGATCGGCGGACCGGTGTTCGCCATTCTGGCAGGCATGGTGGTCACCATGATCCTGCGGGACAAAAGCCGCTATCAGGCGGGCATCGCCTTCACTTCCAAGAAGATCCTGCAGTACGCGGTGATCCTTCTGGGCTTCGGACTGAATCTGTCGGAGATCGCCAAGGTAGGGGCGCTTTCTCTGCCCATCATCTGCACCACCATTACCGTCTCGCTGGTGATCGCCTTTGTGCTGCGCAAGCGGCTGGCCATGCCCAATAACATCTCGGTGCTGGTGGGTGTCGGTTCATCCATCTGCGGCGGATCGGCCATTGCGGCCACGGCGCCCGTCATCGGTGCGGACGATGAGGAGATTGCACAGTCCATCTCCGTGATCTTCCTGTTCAACATTCTGGCGGCCCTGTTCTTCCCCACGCTGGGCAGTCTTTTGGGGATGAGCAACGACGGATTCGGCCTGTTTGCAGGTACCGCCATCAACGACACCTCTTCCGTGACGGCTGCCGCCTCCACCTGGGACACCCTGCACGGCACCGGCGGTGCGGTGCTGGAGTACGCCACCATCGTCAAGCTGACCCGCACGCTGGCCATCATCCCCATCACGCTGGCGCTGGCCTTCTGGCGCACCTGGCAGGTCAAACGGGGCGGCAGCGTATCCAACGGGTCCTTTGATTTGAAAAGGATTTTCCCCTTCTTCATTCTGTTCTTCGTGCTGGCTTCGGTGATCACCACCGTCGCAACCATGGCCGGGGCGGACCCCGCTTTGTTCCAGCCGTTTAAAGAGCTGTCCAAATTTTTCATCGTTCTGGCCATGGCAGCCATCGGCCTGAACACCGATTTGATCAAATTGATTCGGACCGGCGGCAAACCGATTTTCATGGGTGCCTGCTGCTGGGCCGGCATCACGGCCGCCAGCCTTCTGATGCAGCATTTGGAAGGCCTGCTGTAACCCCCTGTACAGAAAGGAGCGAACATTCATGTATGACATTCTGATCCTTGGTGCCGGCCCCGCCGGCATCAGCGCCGCCCTCTATGCCGCCAGCCGCGGGAAAAAGGTACTGATTCTGGAAAAATCCCAGGTGGGCGGCCTGATCGGCAACGTGTCCAACGTCACGCACTACACCGCCCTGCTGCCCGGGGAGACCGGAGCCAGCTTCGCCGCGCGCATGCAGGAACAGGCTCTGCGCGCAGGGGTGGACATCGCCTTTGAAACCGTGACCGAGGTGTCGCTTGAGGGAGAAATCAAGACCCTTCGCACCCACAAAGGCGTCTATCAGGCGCCGCGGGTGATTCTGGCGGGCGGCGGCACGCCCCGCAAACTGGGCATTCCCGGCGAGCAGGAGCTGGCCGGCCGGGGCATCGGACTGAACGCCGCCCGGGACGGTGCGCGCTATACCGGAAAAAACATCTATGTGGTGGGCGGCGCAGACGGCGCTGTGAAAGAGGCGCTGTATCTGGCTTCCTTTGCCCGGCGGCTGACCCTGATCCACTTTGAAGAGCAGCTGGGCTGCATTGCGGAGTTCCGGCAGAAGGTGGCCGCCACTCCCAACATCACGCTTCGGCTGGGAACGCGGCTGCGGGGTGTGTTCGGCCGCGACTGTGTGGAACAGCTGGAACTGGTGCGCGAGCGGGACGGTTTTACAGAGACACTGGAGGACCCGGGCTGCGGCGTGTTTGTGTATGCGGGCATTGCCCCCAACACCGACCTGTTCCCCACCCTGGCTCTGCGGGATGGATACATTCTCACCGACGAAAATATGCAGACCTCGGTGCCGGGCGTTTACGCGGCGGGCGACATCCGCTTCAAGCAGGTGCGGCAGGTGGCCACCGCCGTGGCGGACGGCGCCATTGCGGCCATTCACGCCTGCGCGTAATTGGTTCTTTCCAATCGGGCCGCGTCCTTCTATAATAGAGGAAGAAACATCCTTTTGGGGAGGAAACGCGGATGCTGCATGATCTTTTTACCCCCGAATCCGCCTGTGCGGGCGAGACGCCCTGGCAGGTCTATCCCCGTCCGCAGCTGCGGCGGGACAGCTATTGGAACCTGAACGGGCAGTGGCAATTTGCCGTCCGGGAAGACCCGCAGGAGCCGGAACGCTATGAACAGACGATCCGGGTGCCCTTCTGCCCGGAGAGCCTTTTGTCCGGGGTGCATGCCCATTTTGCCGAGGGCCGGTTTCTGTTTTACCGCCGGACCTTCGCCCTGCCGGACGGCTTTGTGCGCGGGCGTGTGCTGCTGCACATCGGCGCGGCGGACCAGGTGCTGGACTGCTTTGTAAACGGCAGGGCCATGGGGTCCCACACGGGCGGATACCATGCCATGACCTTTGACATCACCGACGCGCTGCAGGCGGAAAACACGCTGGTCCTGCGGGTGCAGGACGATTTGCGCAGCCCGGTGCAGCCCTACGGCAAGCAGGTGATGAAGCGGGGCGGCATGTGGTACACGCCGGTGTCCGGCATCTGGCAGACGGTGTGGCTGGAGAGCGTGCCCGTGCCGTTCATCCATGGGCTGGACATTCGGGCGGACGACCGGCGGGCGGTGGTGGACACCGGGGACCCTTCTCTCAGCGGCACGGTGACCGTGCGCACCCCCGACGGAACGATGACCTGCCCGCTGGAGCACGGCCGCGCGGAGATCTGCCCCCGGCAACCCCGGCTGTGGTGCCCCGAGGACCCCTATCTGTACCGTTTTACGGTGGAGGCGGACAGCGACCGGGTGGAGAGCTACTTCGCCCTTCGCCGGCTGGAGATACGCACCGTAAACGGTGTGCCCCGCCTGTGCCTGAACGGAAAACCCCGGTTTTTCCACGGTGTGCTGGACCAGGGCTATTACAGCGACGGCCTGTATACGCCCGCTGCCCCGGAGTGCTATGAGCGGGACATCCGCGCCATGAAAGAGCTGGGTTTCAACACACTGCGAAAGCACATCAAGATCGAGCCGGAAGAGTTCTATTACCAGTGCGACCGCCTGGGCATGTTCGTCTTTCAGGACATGGTGAACAACGGGGAGTACCGCTTTGTGCGGGACACGCTGCTGCCCACCCTGGGCCTGCAGACCCGCCCCGACGCAAAGATGCACCCGGACCCCCGTGGGCGGCAGGCTTTTCTGGACGGCATGGAGGCCACCGTGTCCCAGCTGCGCAACCACCCCTGCATTGTTTACTGGACCATCTTCAACGAGGGATGGGGCCAGTTTGATTCCAGCCGGGTGTATGCCCGGCTGCGGACCCTGGATGACAGCCGCTTCATCGACACTGCCTCGGGCTGGTTCCGCGGCGGCGACAGCGACGTGGACAGCCGGCATATTTACTTTGGCCCCTGGCGGCTGAAGCCGGGCCGCCGTCCGCTGGTGCTGACGGAGTTCGGCGGCGCTTGTCTGGCTGAGGAGGGACATCTGTTCCACCCGGACAAAGCCTATGGCTACAGCACCTGCAAAACCCGGGACCAGTTGCTGCAAAAACTGCAAAAGCTGTACGAAGCCCGGGTGCTGCCCGCGGTCCGGCAGGGGCTGTGCGCGGCCATCTACACCCAGCTGTCGGACGTGGAAGACGAGATCAACGGCCTGTTGACCTACGACCGGCAGGTGCAGAAAGTGCCCGCGGATCCCATGCGGGAAATCGCCCGGCGGCTGTATCAGGCCGCGGAAGAATAAAAAAAGAGCTGCGAGGATTTTCCTCGCAGCTCTTTTGCGTTTCAACCCGCCATGGCCTGCCAAATTCCCGTAAAGGGAAGCACCAGCACCAGCGCGGGCAGCAGATCGATCAGCGGATAGGCGCGGATCTTGGCCATGCGCATGCCGGCCGCAATGGTCAGCAGACCGCCGCAGGCAATAAAATTCAGCAGCATGGCATCGCTCATCACGGGCATGAGAAGCTTGGCCAGGAAGAAAAACGCCGTGAAAATGAGCGCCTGCGGCAGCGCGATGATGCTGACGGAGACCCCCATGCTGCCGCCGAAGATCAGCGCCATGATAAAGTCCAGCATCGCCTTGGACAGCATTTGCCCGTGCTCACCCGCAAAGCTCTCCAGCATCACGCCGTACAGTCCGAAGCCGCTGCAGCAGAACACTGCCACCAGCGTGATGTATTCCTCCATGTCAAAGCTGTCCGGCAGGGCCAGACGGCGCAGCACCAGGCCGAACCCGGCCCGGACCCGCCGCTCCAGATGAAGCGCCACGCCCAG
>CALXIP010000102.1 GCA_944388395.1 uncultured Ruthenibacterium sp. | reverse complement strand
GAATTTTAGCCATTATCTGGGCAATTTCCGCTTTGGTGCAGGCACTTGTACAAAACAGCTGGCCATACCTGCCCGTCAGTCTCGGTTCGCTGATCAACTTTCTTTTTATTCCCGGTGCAGCAGGAGCCTTGGTCCTATATATCTGTCGAACTTCTTTTTCAAAAAGTGTTCAGAAAAAAGGACTTTCTTCAGATAAAAAGGCTTTCTTGTTTTTCCTTTCTGCCCTGTTGGTATGCTTATTCTGCAGCACCTTGCTGCGGGGTGTTGTCTTATTTTCTGTTCCTGCCGTGTGCGCGCCTGTGTTGATTTCCTTGCTCCTCGGGACCTATAAACTCTGCGATATCTGGTTGGATCGGTTCTATACCCAACAGCAGCAATAACCTTTCCGTCCCTCACAGAAACACAAGTGCCGTCGGCTTTCGAAAAGCCGACGGCACTCTGCTGTTATTGTTTATTGCGAAACAAATTTGACTGCTGACCCGTAAGCAATAATCTCGGCAGCCCCCTACATAATGGACGAGGAAGAGTATCTCACACAAACAACTGCATCTGCATTCAATGCGCGAGCATTCTCCAACATTCTTTCCGTGGCCAATTTGCGCGCATTGTTCATCATTTCATTGTAGGATGTAAGTTCCCCGCCAACCAGTGTTTTCAAAGAATTCATGATATCTTTGCCAATGTGAACCGACTGAACGGTGCTTCCCTCAACAATTCCAAGGATTTCGTACTTTTTGCCGGGAATTTCATCTGTTGTAGCAATCAGCATAATCATCCTCCTGTTCCCTGTTGATTCCTGTCGGAAGAAATTCGATACTCCTTCACCGCTTGCTTGGAGGCGCTTTATTTGCCCCCAATTATAAGCGATTCCTTTTTAAAAAGCAAGGCAGAAGCAATGGTTTCTTCTATTACTGCAATCGCTCAATATTTATAATCCTTATAGGAGGAAATCTTTGCGATAGTTGACTCCAAAAAACTCTGCCAACTCCCGAAGCTGATCGTCCTGAATGGTATTACGCCGTGGAAGATGGGCGGTAAGCATGTAGATCTGAGCGGCCTTTTCCACGGTCTCGATCAAGCCAAAGGTCTCATCCATCGTTTTGCCTGCCCCGTAAATACCGTGCATGGCCCAGACCACCAGGCGGAAATCCTTCATCTTAGCCGCAGTGGCCTCGCCGATGGAGGTTGTGCCGCAGAGCATCCAGGGCAACACGCCCACTCCCTCCGGGAAAACTACAATGCACTCCGTACACATCTCCCAAAGGGTGTGGGTGAACTTCTTTTCGTCCAGCTCATGGATATAGTTCATCGCCAGCGTATGGGTGGGATGGGTGTGCATCACCACGCGGTTTTCGGGGTCCACCGCAAGACGCGCAATGTGGCTCATGAGATGGGCCGGGAATTCCGAAGTGAACCGGCCTCCGTCCCGGTAACCCCACAGCAGATCGGCGGCTTGACCGTCCGATGTGATGCGCACCACGCCCAGATTGTTCTCCGGGTCGGCATCCATATTTTTGAAATACTTTCCCGTGCCGGTGACCAGAAACAACCGTCCCGCTAGGGGGGCCGCGTTAAACCCCAGGGGAATGGTGCGCAGAACGCCGTTCAGGTCGAGGTATTCCCGCACCTCCCCTTCGTCCAGCAGACAACTGATATTTCCTCCGTTTCGCTCGTCCCATCCAAGGCGGTACATATTCGCCGTAAAGATGGTGTAGGCAAAGGAATAGAACAGATTATAGGAGACCATGACCCAGATGACCTGTACGGTCTCCGACGCACTGGGTACGGTGAAAAGCAGAATGCCTGTGACCGTCAACAGCGGCGCGCTCAGCAGCAGCCAGGGTCTCGCCTTGCCCTGTGCAGTGCGAGTGCGGTCGATGATATACCCCATAATGACATTGGTGATGGCATCGATGATTTTGGAGATAATGGGAAAGACCACCAGGAACGCTCCGCCCCAAACCGTTGTCAGCTTGAGCACGTCTGTATAGTATACGTTCAGATAGGTAGCCAGCACCGCGTTGAGCAGCAGCGCGCCGGCAGGGCCGAGAAGATACCCCAGCCACTTTTCCGCCGGTGTCACATCTTCTGACTTGACCCGTGAGTGAAATATTTTTCGATCCATTATTTTTTGGCACATCATACCAGCTCCTCCTGTTCTTTTGCAAATTATCAAAAATATGCTTTTAAAGTGATTTCTTATTGGCAGTATAGCACAAATCATCTTTATATTATTGCATATTTGTATTCAAATGAATATAATTGTAACCAGCTTGGAGGTGACAGCGTGGAAGGGATCGACATTCGCTATCTTTGCACCACCATCGGCAATCTCTCAGGTATTCCCATCCGCATCTTCGAAGAGGACAGGCCGGTGTTCTATTACTCCATCCCCATGCTTGCCCGGGATCCGATGAATGTCTACCGCGACGAGATCTTTGCAGTCAAGACTCATGTGTGTTATGTGATAACAAAACATTTTTACTACTATGGCATCGTCAATTCCAATGACACGAAAATCGTCATCGGCCCCTCGCGGCAAATCATGGCCGGGGATCAGGAACTGAGGGACTTGGCGTTCCGGGCAGATGTGCCCGACGAGGAGGTAAACGCCTTCATCGCCGGAATGAAGAGCATCATCCCCACTCCTTTCGAAAGCATTTTGCAGATGCTCTGCACCATTAATCATGTATTGAACGGAGAAACACTGTCGCTGGCCGACATCACCATCTATGATGCTGACCAGGAGAAACTGGTGGCTCAACAGAACCGCCGGCAGGCGGAGCGCAAACTGTCGGTTACCGGCAGCGAGGTTCGAAACGTCCACAACTCCTTCGGTCAAGAGCAGGCCATTATGAGCATCGTCCGCAAGGGAGACACCGCCGCGCTCAAGGAGTGGATTGCCGCAGCACCGGCAATTCGAAGCGGTGTTTTGGCCAAAGAGCAACTTCGCCAGATCAAAAACGCATTCATCGTCACCACCACGCTGGCCTGCCGGGCTGCCATCCGTGGCGGCATGGATGTAGACGATGCCTTTGACCTCAGCGACGTCTACATTCAGCAGTGCGAGCTGCTGTCTTCCCCGGAGGCCATCACAAATCTGCAGTACCGGATGATACTGGACTACACCCAGCGGGTGGAGCGGCTGCATCTGGGCAAACAGCCTTCCAAACTGACGGTGGATGTGGCGAATTACATTCAACATCACATGTCCGAGACTATCACGACGGAAGAGATCGCCGCCGCTCTGTTTTTGAGCCGCCCCTACCTCTCCCGCCGTTTCAAGGCTGAGACTGGTGAAACACTGACGGATTTCATCCTGAAAGAAAAAACGGAGGAGGCCAAACGCCTCCTCCTCTATTCAGACAAACCTCTGACTGCTATCAGCAGCTATTTGGGTTTTTCCTCACCCAGTCATTTTTCCAGGGTGTTTCGAAAATACGTCTCACTGAACCCGGGTGAATACCGGCAAAAATACGCACGATAACCGCCGGCCCGCAAAGAAAAAGGAGCCAACATTACATCTGCCGGCGGATGATCGCCTAGGATTTGAATCTTTGCCGGATGCGCACACTCTCTCCGTTGATCACTGCTGCAAAAAGCCCGCGGAGCCGATGTTGACAGGGCTCCGCGGGCTTTTTGCATTGTTTTCTGATTTGTGAGAATCACTGTTGACAGCGTCATGTTGTGCTGTTTATCTTGCTGTATCCAGTCGGGTATAACCAAATATTCTGTTGAACAACAGGCTCAGCCCAAAAGGCTTTCCTTCAAAAGTGATCTGTAAATTAGTTTGCAGGCGCTGACAAAATGTATTAGAGACTCTGGCTCATGTACTTTTTACTAACGCGCACAACCAAGCGTACAGGTATAAGAAAAAATATTCCATCCGGGACTGCGTCTGCCACGCAGTCGGTGCGGCGGAGCCTCCTGAAAAATCAAAATTTTCTCCATACCGAATTTCGCCTTGCTTGCCTGAAGACTAATCTGTGAAAGACCAAGTCTGCTGCTCAACTTCAGAAGATACTCCACGCGCATCAACAGCCTACCGCCATACTGAAACAAGTGACGGATTGCTAAAAGTCCCAACAGATACCCAAACAAGCGGATTCCGGGAACTCCCTAAAACCTTTTTTGCCAAAACCCGCATAGCAAAAGAAAGCTAACTGACGAATTCAAATCAGTTAGCTCTCTTTTTATGAACAATGAAAAAGTGTTGCCAAATCGTTGCCCGGTCGGGCCTTAACCCTTCAAAAACCCAGTTATATCAGGCTTTTCCGGGTTTCTGAAATTATTCAAACTCAATCGTTGCAGGGGGTTTTCCGGTGCAATCATACAACACACGGTTGATATGCGGGACCTCATTTACAATTCGGCTGGTCACTTTACCCAATACTTCCCAGGGGATCTGAGCGCTCTCTGCCGTCATAAAATCGGTAGTTGTCACCGCGCGCAAGGCAATGGCATAATCATAGGTACGCTCGTCACCCATCACGCCTACGCTGCGCATATTGGTCAGTGCCGCAAAGTACTGTCCCAAAGTGTCTGCAATGCCTGCATTGGCGATCTCTTCGCGGTAGATGGCATCCGCATCCTGCACCATACGAATCTTTTCCGGCGTCACTTCACCGATGATGCGAATGGCCAAACCAGGTCCCGGGAACGGCTGGCGATTGACCAGATATTCCGGAATTCCCAGCTCACGGCCGGCTTTGCGCACCTCATCCTTGAACAGATCACGCAGCGGCTCCACAATTTCTTTGAAATCCACATAATCGGGCAGTCCGCCCACATTGTGATGGCTTTTGATGACTGTGCTCTCGCCGCCAAAACCGCTCTCTACCACGTCCGGATAAATGGTTCCCTGCACCAGGAAATCCACTCGACCGATCTTCTTGGCTTCTTCCTCAAAGACACGGATAAATTCTTCACCGATGATTTTGCGTTTGTTTTCGGGTTCTTCTACACCCGCCAGTTTGTCGTAAAAGCGCTGCCGTGCATCCACACGTACAAAGTTCAGATCATAAGGACCATCCGGGCCGAAAACAGCGCTGACTTCTTCGCTTTCATTCTTGCGCAGAAGACCGTGGTCCACGAAAACACACGTGAGCTGACGGCCGACTGCTTTGGCAAGCATAACCGCAGCCACCGAAGAATCCACGCCGCCGGACAAGGCACACAAAACTTTGCCATCACCGATTTTTTCACGAAGAGCGCGAACAGTATTCTCCACAAAAGAATCCATCTTCCAGGTTCCTGCGCAGCCGCAAACCCGGTAGACAAAGTTCGAAAGCATTTTGGTGCCTTCCTGCGTATGCAGCACTTCCGGATGGAACTGCACCGCATAAAGGTTTCTCTCCGGGCACTCTACCGCAGCTGCCGGACAATTGTCCGTATGCGCAGAAATCGTAAAGCCCGGTGCAACCCGCTCAATGTAATCATTATGGCTCATCCAGCAGACCGTTTTCTCATGAACATCTTGGAACAACTTACTGGAAAGATCCACCGTTACTTCGGTTTTTCCATACTCGCGCTCGGGCGCAGGACACACATGCCCACCCAGAAGGTGCATCATCAGCTGAGAGCCATAGCAGATTCCCAGCACTGGAATTCCCAGTTCAAACACTTCGGGGCTGATTGTGGGGGAATCCTCCAGATAGACGCTGTTGGGTCCGCCGGTAAAAATAATTCCCTTGGGCTGTTTTTCGCGAATGGCTTCCAGTGCCTTGGTGTAAGGCACAATCTCACTGTACACGTTGCATTCACGCACACGCCGTGCGATCAACTGATTGTACTGGCCGCCGAAGTCGACCACAAGGATTGTTTCTGTCATAACATCCTCCTTCAACACGCTTTGCGCGGATGATTCTATTTCCTTTTGCCATATCTGCTTTTGCCATATCTGCTAGTATACCAACAAACGTTTTTCCAGTCAATTAACATGCTCCCAAAAGCCGGGCAAAGGCAAGCAAAATCACCAGCCCGATCACATTGGCCACCAAAAACAGCAACACATAGGAAGCAGCCTTCTGGGGTTGTGCTTTCAAAAACGCTTTCAATGAGATCAAACTGGCCAGGGATGCGATCGGCGTACCCAGACCGCCCAAATCTGTTCCCAAAAGCAATCCTGTTCCATCCTGCGTAAAACCGCTGAGCAGTACAGCCGCCGGAACATTGCTGATGAACTGACTTGCTGCCGCGCTGGCCAAAAGCGCACTTTGGGAAAGTACACTCTCCAAAAGGGATTGCACCGCTGGGATTGCACCGATGTTATCTGCAAAGATAAAAAAGCATACAAAAGTGGCCAGCAGTGCATAATCAATGGATTTAAAGAGGGAGCGGTCGCAAATCAGCAGACCCAGACAAACCAAAGCCAACACAACGCCATACGGCAAGACCCGAAACACACACAAAAGGCATAACAGAAACAGAACAGTCATCACCGCCAGTGTTCCCGGTTTGCGAATTGACTGGACCTGACCGAAGCGCACCTCACAAGCGCGGCCACGGCAGCACAGAGCTGCAACAGCAAGACACACAAAACTGACAGCTGTGTACGGTAAAACCGCTTGAAAAAACTGTCCTGGTGTAAACCCGTAAGTAGAATACAAAAACAAATTCTGCGGATTGCCAACAGGTGTGGCCATGCTTCCCAAATTGGCCGCAATGGTCTGCAATACCACCACCGGGCCCGTCAATTTTTGCTGTCCGGAATGCTCCAGCACCAAAATTGCAAACGGGACAAACGTTATCAACGCCACATCGTTGGTGACAAGCATGGACACAAAAAAGGGCAACATCACCAAACTTAAAACCAAAACCTTTACCGGCCGCTTACCGGACAGCAATTTCTGTGCCAGAAGTTCAAACAGCCCGCAGCGCTGAAACCCTGCCACAACTGCCATCAAACAAAACAAAAGGGCCAACACCCGAAAATCGATTGCTTCCAGATACTCCATTCCCGGCGGTTGCGCAGGGATGGACAAAAGCATGCAGACCGCTGCACAGATCAGCACCGGCTCTTTTTTGCAAAAACGCTTCAATGTTACCAAGATGACGCCGCCCTCTCTTTTTTCCTCTTCATTATAAAAAATTTTCCGGCTGGGAACAAGCGTTCCAATAAAAAAGCACCCGTATGCAACGGGTGCTTTTGAGCGTTCCTTAAATTACTCGTTGATCTTGGAAACAACGCCGGAACCAACCGTACGGCCGCCCTCACGGATAGCGAAGCGCAGACCTTCCTCGATAGCGATCGGGGTGATCAGCTCAACTTCCATGGTGACGTTATCGCCGGGCATGCACATCTCAGTGCCTTCGGGCAGAGTGATGACACCGGTCACGTCGGTGGTACGGAAATAGAACTGCGGACGATAGTTGTTGAAGAACGGAGTGTGACGGCCGCCCTCATCCTTTTTCAGGATGTAAACCTGGCCCTGGAACTTGGTGTGCGGATGAATGGTACCCGGTTTTGCCAGAACCTGGCCACGCTCGATCTCGGTGCGCTGAATACCACGCAGCAGAGCGCCCACGTTGTCGCCAGCCTCAGCGAAGTCCAGCAGTTTGCGGAACATCTCCAGACCAGTGATGGTGGTCTTCTTCTTCTCGTCGGACAGACCAACGATCTCAACTTCCTCGCCAACTTTGACCATGCCACGCTCAACACGACCAGTAGCAACAGTGCCACGGCCAGTGATGGTGAACACGTCCTCAACAGGCATCAGGAAGGGCTTGGCATCGTCGCGCTCGGGAGTGGGGATGTACTCATCCACAGCGTCCATCAGATCCAGAATGCACTTGTACTCGGGAGCGTTGGGGTCGGTAGAGGTGCTCTCCAGGGCAGCCAGGGCGGAACCCTTGATGATGGGGGTGTCGTCGCCGGGGAACTCGTACTCAGTCAGCAGATCACGGATCTCCATCTCAACCAGATCCAGCAGCTCGGGGTCGTCCACCTGGTCGACCTTGTTCATGAACACAACGATATAGGGCACGCCCACCTGCCGGGACAGCAGGATGTGCTCACGAGTCTGGGGCATGGGGCCGTCAGCAGAAGAAACAACCAGAATCGCGCCGTCCATCTGAGCAGCGCCGGTGATCATGTTTTTAAC
>CALXIP010000101.1 GCA_944388395.1 uncultured Ruthenibacterium sp. | reverse complement strand
ACCATTTTGTCGGTGGGTTCGCCGGTGATATCCGCAAAGGTGCTGCTGGGAATGCCCGCCTTATGTAAAAGCTCTTCCAGCATGGCTGCGTGGCCCAGCTGAACCATGGAGGGATCGGTGACGATGAGTGCCCGGGTGCCGCTGGCTTTCCAGACCGGCACGGCTTCGTTCAGCGCACCTTCCCCAACAATGATTCGGGGCGGCACCAAAAAATCAAATGCCATACAGAAACCTTCCTTCTTTTGATCGAGTTATGATAAACTATTGATAATGTTATGACTATATATTATCACACCCTGCCGGTTAGTCAATTGACAATCCTGCCAAATCGGGGCTTTCTTTTTTGTATCTTTGGGATATACTAAAGATGTGATCAAAATAAGAAAGAAAGATTATCTTTCTATAAAGGAGGATATCATGAGAGCCGACCGCATTGACAGACTGGAAGCCTACATCTTAGAGCAGCGTTCCGCCTCGTTGGATCAACTTTGTCAGGTGTTCGGGATCTCCAAGCCCACGCTGCGCCGGGACCTTGAGGCGCTTATGCCACGACGCACCATCGAAAAGGTCTATGGCGGGGTGGTGGCGATCGCGCCGAAAAACGCCCTCGCTGAAGGGCTTACCTCCTTCTCCGAACGGAACATCAAAAACGCCGACGCGAAAGCGCGGGTGGCGCGCCTGGCTGCCGATACCATAGAGGACAACGACGTCATCTTCATTGATACCGGCACATCCACCCTGGGAATCGCCGAGCATCTGGCGGGAATCAGCAATCTCACGGTTATCACCAACAGCCTGCTGGTGGCAAGCAAGCTGCTGGCATACGACGATGTGCGCACTATCATGCTGCCCGGGACCATCAATACGCGCACGGCATCCGCCGTTGGGGACGAGTGCCAGAAATTTTTGCGCTGTTACCACATCCGAAAGGCGTTCATGGCTTGCTCGGGGGTGTCCGGCGAAGGGGTGTTCAACAATGCGCCAGAGGAATACGCGATCAAGCGAACCGCCCTGGAGCAAAGCGCGCTGCACTGTCTGCTGCTGGATTCGTCCAAGTTTGACCGTTCCGCACTGATGGCGTACGCCTCCCTCGACCGGTTCCACTGGCTCTTTTCGGATGAGCAGCCGCCGGAACCGTATGTCAATCTGCTGCGGCAAAACCGCGTGCAGGTAAAAACCGCCACTGATTGATCCGGGGGAAAGATCCCTCAAACCGACGGCGGCTCCAGCGCTTTGCTAGCGTTCAAAAGAAAAGCATCAGGGGCGCTTTCCCGAACACGGAGAAAGCGCCCCTGATGCTTTGTACGTTTGCATTGGCCTTGCCTTCGGTGAGGGCAGTGACAGTCGGCGCTGCAACACCATGAGCAGCGGGCTGCCTGTGGCTGCCCGCCCCAGGGCCGTGCGGCAAAACGATCAGATCTGCCGCGCCGCGAAAAAGCCTTCGTGGATCGCGTCGTAGATCTGCCGCACCCGCAGGCTGTCGCCCACATGGAACACCTCCATGTTGGTGTTTTGCTCCAGCTGCTCCACCAGGTCGTGCTGCGGAACGAAGCCGGCCGCGATCACAACACCGTCCGTCGGCAGGGTGGTCTCGTTGCCCCAGCGGTCGGCCAGATGGATGGCGCCCTCCTCAACGGCCACCAGCCGCTTGCCGGTGACAATGCGGATGTCCGTCTGTGCGATCTCGATGCTGTACGCCTGGCAGGCCGAGCCGGGGTTGGCCAGGAAGGCGTCGGTCATCTCCACCACGGTCACTTCCTTGCCCTCCTTGTGCAGTTCCAGGGCGGTCTCGGCGCCGGTGATGCCGCCGCCGATCACGGCCACCCGCTGCCCGGCGGCTTTGCGGGAACCGTTCAGATAGTCGCAGGCGTAGATCACGCGGTCGCTCTCGCCGCCGGGCACCGACAGCCGGCGGGTCTTGCCGCCGTTGGCCACGATGACCGCGTCGAAGCCGCCGTTCACCAGCGTGTCATAATCCGCCTGTGCCTTGACCACGGTGATGTTGGGGTCGCGGGTGATATGCTCCTCGTAGTAATGGATCAGACGGCGGATGTTCGCCTTGTTCTCGGGCTTGCCCGCCTCGATCATCGCGCCGCCGAAGTCCCGCTTTTCATACAGCGTTACCTGATGGCCGCGGCGGGCAGCGGTCAGGGCTGCCTCGCACCCGGCAGGGCCGCCGCCCACCACGGCTACCTTCTTGCTCTCTTGTGCTTTGGTCAGCGGCTCGCACTCGAATTTGTACAGGGTGGGGTTGACGGTGCAGCGGATGGGGGTGTGGCCCAGCATGCCCTTGTCGATGCAGCCGATCATGCAGTTGATGCAGGGCTTGATGTCGTCCGCTTTGCCGCACCGGGCCTTCTTTGCCCAGGCGGGGTCCGCCAGCTGGGAGCGGCCCAGGGCCACAAAATCTCCGTTGCCCGCCTCCAGCATCGCCTCGGCCTCCTCCGGGGTGAAGATGTTGTGGCCGATGAACACCGGGATGTGCACCGCGTCTTTGATGCGGCGAGTATTCTCGGCGTTGAAGGCGTTGGGCAGCAGGAACTCCATGCAGGCGGTGGCGTGGGTGCCGCCCATCATGTTCAGGTGGGACACCCCCTCCTTCTCCAGAGCCTTGGCCACCTCGATGGTCTCCTCAATGCGGATGCCTTCCGGCTCCCAGTCCTCGGTGCTCAGCTTTACGCCCACGGGGAAATCAGGACCGCACTTTTTCTTGATGTTGCGCACGATCTCCAGCAGCAGCCGCATCCGGTTGTGGAGCGAGCCGCCGTACATGTCGGTGCGCTTGTTGTCGTGGGGAGAGAGGAAGTTGGTGGGGATGCAGCCGGCCGCGCCGTGGATCTCCAGCACCTGGAACCCGGCCTTTTTGCAGCGCAGCGCCGCGTCGCCGAATTTCTCCACCAGCTCGTGGATCTCCTCGATGCTCAGGGCGCGGGGCATTTTGAAGCCCATCTCATACCAGGGCTCGAAGGTGATGGGCGAAGCGCCAATCACATCGGCGCTGCCCACAAAGGCGGCGTCCCGGCCGGGGTGAGCCAGCTGCATCCCCGCCACGGCCCCGTGCTGTTTCAGCGCGTCCGCCAGCAGGGTGAGCCCCGCGATGAATTCGTCCTTGTCCGCCCGCAGCCCGCAGGAGGTCATGGGCACCGGCACCGCGTTATCCATGAAAATCAGCCCGGCGCCGCCCTCCGCGGCTTCGGCGTATGCCTTGATCTGACGGTCGGTGACCGTACCGTCGGGGTTGCCCAGATAGGTGCCCATGGAGTTGCGCACGATGCGGTTTTTGATCACCACATTGCCGATCCGGCCTTTTTCAAACAGCTTGGGGTAGTACTTGTTTGTCATGTCCTTGAACCGTCCTTTTCCTCAGATTGGCCCGGCCGATTGCCGGGCGCTTTTACTGTAAAACAGTATACGCCCGCGACCCCTGCGGGCGGCAAGCACCAACCTGTCCCGCTTTGTTGCGTATGCGACAACCGAATGCTATAATGTTGCAAAAGGACGGTGAACGGAGATGGACCTGCGTGTGCAAAAGACCCGGGAGAATATCCGGAGTCATTTTTTGCAGCTGCTGCGCACCTGCCCCTTTCAAGAGATCACGGTGAAGCAGCTCATTCAGGAATGCCGCATCAACCGTTCCACCTTCTACCGCAATTACGAGGACAAGTACGATCTCCTCGAACAGATCAGCCAGGAGTTGCTGGCACAGTTCTGCGAGGCGCTGCGCCCTTCGTTCGTTTTACTGAACACGTCCAGCGCGCAGCTTGTAAAACAGTGTTTTGTACCGCTTTTGGACTTTTTCTGCGAGGCGGGGCCCACCTTGCAGATCCTGCGGGCGAGGGAATTGCCCATTGACCTCTTTGGCGATATGAACAGAGAATTTGCCGCCCGGCTCTTAAAGGAGCTGGAAAAGCGTTCCCCCTTGAACGGCCAAAAACGGCTGGAGGCATCGTATTTTGCGAAGATCATCAGCGCGAACATCCTTACCACCATACTGTGGTGGCACACCGAGTGCCCGCAGGAGAGCCGGGAGAGAATATTGGACCTTCTTTCCGCCACGGTGATAAAAGGGGTCGTCCCCAGCCTGCAGGAGGACCTGCTGGCCGAAAAGGGGAGAAATTAAAGAAAGCACGTTCTTTTTGGGATATCAAGGATTTAAAAGAGGTGGCAGACCCAAACGGTCTGCCACCTCTTTTGCCGGCGGGGAGTGCGGCCGGTTTATTTTTCGTCCAGAGTCTGCGCACGGGCCTGCTGGATACGGCTTAGACTCATCAGGTGCGTCATGAACGACTCCAGAACTTGCTCATAGTCCTTGTTCTTCAGCAGGCTTTTGGCCTTTTCAAGCACGATCTTCTCCCGATCGCTCTGCAGGATGGGCATCCCTTGTTCGCGCTTAAATTCTGCCACGCGGCAAACCACGCTCATGCGCTGCTCAAACAGCGCCACCATCTGGCGGTCGATCTGATCGATCTGGTCCCGCAGTTCTCTTAACTGATCCATGATCTGCTCCTTTCCTTACACGCCCATCAGCGCGCTGCCAATGGGGTAGCCGATCGCCGCCGCGGTCACGATGGAGACCGCCATAAGTATGGCTCCGTAACACACGACCTGGTTGGTGCGCATCCACCCGGATCCAATGGCAAGGGGCACATTAATGCCACTGTGGAATTGCCAAGCGATGCCGCAAGCACCGAATTCATTGTCAATTCCGGCACTGTGACCAGCGCTGCAAGCACCAGCATACTGGGCCAGTCGATGGAGATGGTCATCCAAAGGATCAGCGCGCCCGTGAAGATCCCCAGGACCTGCATCGCCGAAGCAGTCAAGCCTGCGGGGGCGGGAATAAACCGGAACAGCACCATGCACAGCAGCACCGCCAGAACAGAGATCGTGCGTTTCATGATCTGCGAATTGCCTCCTTTGCCAAAAACGAATATTTTTCAAAAAGGTTTCATGGGGCCTGCTTAAAGGAACGCGCCCTGCCGCACTGTCTGTGCATCGGCCTTATCATACTGCATGGCGCTGAAGGGCGTAAGAGGAACGTGTACTTATAATGGCACGGCTGTTGTCCTATCATCAATATAAATTTTGCTTATTGTACACCAGTGAGCGAACTTTATGTGACAAGTGCAAAGCCGCCGACGGCTGATCTGCCGTCGGCGGCTTGTCTGTTGATTATCCCAAGGTGCGGTGAAAGGCCTGGTAGTTGGCGTCATCCTGGAGCGTGCAATAAACAGCGAATTCCACAGTGGAAAAAGCGCGTGCAAATTCCGGCAGCACATCCCGGTAGGCAGATGCCACCACCTCCGGCGGGTTGCAGAAAGCGCCGCAGCCGAAGGCGCCCAGGATAAGCACATCAATATCGTGCAAGGCGGCCACGCTCAAGATTTTACGCGCCCGTTGGGTGTGCAGCGAATAGATGTCCTGACGTGACAGCCGAACGGGCGAGCCGGCGCCCGGGTTCATGGCGTTGCCCGGCCGCTCCCGCAGGTTGGGCGCGGCACAGGTGATCACGTCCACCGCCTGTATCTTGCCTTCGGGCAGGCGCTCGGGCGCGTCGGTGTCCGTCTTGATGACCAGCACATCGGGGATGTAGATGCAGGCGTCGGTGTAGGTGACGTCGTGCCGGTCTCAGTGCATTTTGTAGTATTTCTGCCACAGCTCATCCCCGAGCAGGCAGGGGTACAGGGTGCTGCACCGGCACAAGGCCTCCTCCTGGGCGGAGCTGCCGCGGGTGACGCCGCCGCCCGGGTTTGTGGCGGAGGCAAAGTTCAGCACGGCCACTCGCCGGCCGGCATATTTGCCGGCAGCCTGCAGCGTGCGCTCCCGGGATACGAGCACGCGGGTCTCACCGGAAAAGCGGGCGAGCTTTTCCGCGGGCAAAGCCAATTCGCCGGGAGCATAGAACTGCGTGCCCCGGCGGGAACGCTGCACCGCCTGTTTCAGCTTGGTGTCCCGGGTGTACCAGTCGCGGGTATCCTCAAAAATTTCGATGTTTCGCTGTCGTCTGTCTATATAGGCCATGCGAGTCGCTCCTTTCCGGCTTCAAGTCTGTCACCACTTTACCTGTTATTCCGGGATGCGTCCGTTAAAGTGCCTTTATTGTAGCATGAATGCATCACCTGTACCAGCAATCAAGCAGTAGGGCGAGAGAAAGGGAAACGGGATTGACAACATTCTTTTTGTTACTAACGAGAAATCATTTTGCGCATTTTATGTATTTTGTTGTTAAAAATGGAGAATACTGATATAATAACCTGAGAAAAGATACTAATTTTAGACAATGAAAAATCAATTAATAATCTTTGCGTTTCTGCAGCTTGTTGTGATTTTGAAGGATGGTAATATGAGCGATAGAGGATATAAGCAATATACAAAAAATTTCGTTCGGCACAGTGTTATAAAATATGCCGTTTCTATGCTAACCACACAACGACAAAATGCTACATGTGTTCACCGTGACTATGTGCGTGAAGTGTATGATTATTATACTGCAAAGTCAACTCAAATGTTTACTGATGTTTCCGTATATGACGAATGCAGATATATTTATGATTGGTTACCTGCAGTTGATCAAATAGAAAAGGCTTTTTTGGATCGTTCATACCAATACGTATTTAGATTTGCGATAGATGGTTTGGTAAAAACACTTCAGTTATATAACAATGAGTTCTTTTTTCAGGGATCAGTTGTTTCAGATGCAACCAGTGGGTTTTTGCCACACCGATTGGCCAGTAGAATTGATGTATAGGAGAAAAATATATGGCAAACGTTTTGCTTGATTATTCTGATATTACTGATATTTTTAAAGAGAACAACTCTGATTATCTCAAAAAAGCCTGTAACTACGGGCAAATCACGGGATAAG
>CALXIP010000100.1 GCA_944388395.1 uncultured Ruthenibacterium sp. | reverse complement strand
CCAACTGATCGGCTTTGTGCGCTGCCAGCCGGACTTCTGCGACCAGCCCAAGGTCATCAACGGTGCGTCCCAGCTGTTCAAGGACCTGTTCGGAGAGGCCGGCGTGCCCTCCCGCATCGCCCTGGGGACCAACGCACTTCCCGGCGGCGCCGCCGTGGAAATTCTGCTGGTGGTGGAAATCACCGATTGATCTGTGTTACAACAAAAACGCCGGGCTGCGGGAATCCCCGCAGCCCGGCGTTTTGCTTGTCAATCTTCCCGTTTCATGGCCCGGGTGGTGATAAAATCCACCCCCGTGCCCAAAATGTCCCGCACCACCGGAACGTGCGCTTCCACCGGGGCCTGCAGGCACACCGCGTCCAGCAGCGCCATGGCCGCAAACACGTCCTTTTTCGGAATGGGGCCGCTGGTTTTCACCGGAATGCGCCGGTGCGTTCCCCCTTCGATGCGCACCGTGGACGTGACCACGCGGGTGGGCGCGACGCACTCGGCTTTTCCGTACTCTGCGCCCCGGGGGCAGCTGTTTCCCGTGACCGCCCAGTCGTGCGCTTCATCCACTTTCAGCCGGCACCCCTTGGGGCACACAATGCAAGTCAGCTCTCTCATGGCGTCTCCTCCTGTACTTCCACCACCAGCGCCTGCTCCGCGTCCGCTTTGTCCAGCAGTACCCGGGGCACCGCGATGCGCTCCATCTCGCCGGGGGCCATGCGGTCCCGGGCAAACCGGGCCAGCACCTGTTCGCCGCTGCGCACCTGCACCCGGGCGGGGCCGAACATGCGCGTCACACGGAAGAACACCTCGGCGTTTTTCTCCACCTGCGAAAGCCGCAGCTTCTGGGGCACGGTGTAGCGCACACCCTGGCCCGCCTGCAGCTCCAGCACCGGCCCGGCCTGACCGGCGCTGCCCTGCACAAACGCCGCGGCCGCGCGGCCCGCGCGCTCGCTTTCCGCAGAGACAAAATCCACCAGGTCGTGCACATGGACCACATTGCCGCAGGCAAACACGCCGGGAATGCTGGTCTCCATATTCTCCCAGACCTGTGCGCCGCCGGTGCGCGGGTCCATCTGTGCGCCCGCCTGCCGGGTCAATTCGTTTTCCGGGATCAGCCCCACGCTGAGCAGCACCGTATCGCAGTCGAACACACGCTCCGTGCCCGGCACCGGGGTGCGGTTCTCGTCCACCTGCGCCACGGTCACCTGCTCCACCCGGCCGCTGCCCCGGATGTCCGTGATGGTGTGGGACAGATACAGCGGAATGTTGAAATCTTCCAGGCACTGCACAATATTTCGGGTCAGCCCGCCGGGATGGGGCATCACTTCCACGCAGGCCAGCACCTGCGCGCCCTCCAGCGTCATGCGGCGTGCCATGATGAGCCCGATGTCGCCGGAGCCCAGAATGACCACCCGGCGGCCCACCATGTAGCCCTCCATGTTCAAAAAACGCTGGGCCGCGCCCGCGGTGAACACGCCCGCGCACCGGGACCCCGGCAGCGCGATGGCGCCGCGGGTCCGCTCGCGGCAGCCCATGGCCAGCACCACGCTGGCCGCCTCATACTCCCGGTATCCGTCCCGGGGATTGATGCAGCACACCCGCCGGTCGGGCGTGACTTCCAGCACCATGGTGTCCAGCCGGGTCTCCACGCCCGTGCCCTCCAGCATGGCCAGATACCGCCCTGCGTACTCGGGGCCGGTGAGCTCTTCCTGAAAACGGTGCAGGCCGAAGCCGTTGTGGATGCACTGGTTCAGAATGCCGCCCAGCTCCTTGTCCCGTTCCAGAATCAAAATGCGGGTCAGACCCGCTTCCCGGGCGGCCTTTGCGGCGGCCAGACCGGCGGGCCCGCCGCCCACGACGATCAGATCATACTTCATTGTGGCCGCCTCCTGTCTTTGTCTCGCCCGTGAGCACCTGCGTGCCGGGCCCGTCCATCAGCACCTCGGTGGGGTCCACGCCCAGCTCCCGGGCCAGAATGGCCTGCACCCGGGGACCGCAGAACCCGCCCTGGCAGCGGCCCATGCCGGCGTTGCACCGCCGCTTGACCGCGTTGACCGTGGTGGCCGGAATGACGCCGTGAACAGCGGCCACGATCTCGCCCTCGGTGACGGTCTCGCACCGGCAGATGACCCGCCCGTACCGGGGGTCCCGCCGGATCCACCGGTTCTTTTCCTCCGCGCTCAGCTCCCGGAACACCACATGCTCCCGGGTGTCGTCAAAATCCGCTTTCTCCTCGAGAGCCAGCCCTTTTTCCTGCAGCAGGCGCACCGCCTCCAGCCCGATGGCCGGGGCGGCCGTCAGGCCCGGCGACTTGATGCCCGCCAGATGGAAAAAGCCCGGGGCGGCGGGGTTTTCCCCAATGAGAAAATCGTCGGTATCCGCCGTGGCACGCAGCCCCGCAAAATTGCGAATGTTTTCGCCAAAGCGCACGCCCGGCACGCTTTTGCGCGCTTTTTCCCGCACAAACGCAAGGCCCTGGGCCGAGCAGCCCACGTCCTCCCGGTCTTCCACCGGCTGCGCGTTGGGGCCAACGATCAGGTTGCCGTGGACCGTGGGCGCCACCAGCACGCCCTTGCCCTGCCGGTTGGGGCACTGAAACACCACATGGCGCACCCGGCTGCCCTCGCTTTTGTCCAGCAGCCAGTACTCGCCCCGCACCGGATGGATGCGGTAGCCCGGCGGCGCGATCAGGCTCTCCACCTGGTCCGCGTGGACGCCCGCCGCGTTGATCACGGTCCGGGCGCAAAACTCGCCCCGGGGCGTGGTCAGCGCATAGCCGCCCTCCACGGGGCGGATGGCGGTGACCGGATGCTCCAGATACAGTTCCACGCCGTTTTTCACCGCCGTCTCAGCCATGGCCAGCGCGTACTCCCAGGGGTTGACCACCGCGGCGGTGGGCGCATACAGCGCCGCTTTTACCTGGTCGGACAGCCCGGGCTCCACCGCCCGCGCCCCCGCGCCGGACAGCAGCGCCAGATCCGGCACGCCGTTTTCCACACCGCGGCGGTACAGCTCATCCAGTGTGCGGCACTCCTCTTCGGAAAAGGCCAGCACCAGACTGCCGGTGCGCCGGAACGGCACGTTCAGCTTTTGGCAGATCTCCGCGGCCTGACGGTTGCCTTCCACGTTCAGCCGGGCCATCTGCGTGCCGGGGGCCGGGTCATAGCCCGCGTGGATGATGGCGCTGTTGGCCTTGGTGGTGGCATTGGCCACATCGTTGCTTTTCTCCAGCACCGCGAACCGGCCCCGGTACCGGGCAAGGCGGTAAGCCGCCGCCGCGCCCGTGATGCCGCAGCCGATGATGATGCAGTCGTACATACGGTTCCCTCCATCCTGTTTGGTTTAAAGAAGCTCCAGCAGCGGGATCACCTGATCCAGCGAAGGCACCACCCGGGCGCACAGAGCCCGCAGCGCCGGGTCCGGCTGGGTCAGGTCCGGCACCATCACCGGGATGCATCCGGCCGCATGGGCCGCGGCGATGCCGTTGGGGCTGTCCTCCAGCACCATGCACGTTCCGGGGTCCAGCCCCAGCAGGCCCGCGGCCTTTAAAAACACGTCCGGATTGGGTTTGGGCCGCTCCACTTCCCCGCCGCAGACCGACGCGGCAAAATAGTCTTTCACACCCGCCCGGGTCAGATAGCCCCAGGCGGTGGGCCGGGTGGTGGACGTGGCCAGCGCCGCGGGGATGCCCCGGGCTTTCAATTCTTTCAGCAGCGGCAGCAGACCGGGCTTCACCGGCATGCCGTGCTGTTCGATCCAGCTGTCCGCATAGGCCAGCCGCACCTGCCGGGTCCGGTCGTAATCAAACCCGGGGCCGAACTCCCGCTGCAGCTTTGCCCGGGCCTCTTCGCCCATGCTGCCGCGCAGCGCCAGCAGAAATTCGTCCCGCGGCGCAAATCCCAGCTGGCGCCCGGCAAAGCGCCAGGCCTCCAGGCTCAGGCGCTCGGTGTCGAACATCAAGCCGTCCATATCGAACAAAACACCCTTGACCATGTGCGTCCTCCTCAGCGCTGCAGGCGCAGAATCTCGTCCCAGACGTCCGGGTCCACCGGAACGCCCAGCCGCCGGTTTTCCTCCCGAACGGCTCTCTCCCGCTGGCCGGGCACCCGGGGCGGACTGGCCGGGTCCTGAGGGGCGGCGCCGCACACAAAGTGCACCACCTGCTCCACCACCCGGTCCGTGTCGCCGCCCAGCGCTGCGGGGTCCATGGCCAGAAAGATCTGGCACAGGTCCGTCTCCTCGGGGCCTGCCCGGCCGATCTCCCCGGTGGTGCGCCCGCCCGAGAGCATGGCCGCCATCAAGTCCAGCATAACGGCCAGCCCGCTGCCCTTCCAGTATCCCATGGGCAGCAGCCGGCGGGTCTGTTCCACGGCGCCGGGGTCTGTGGTCAGCCGGCCCTGTGCATCCCAGCCGCCCGGCACAGGCAGCTGTTCGCCCCGGCGGCGGGCCTGCTCCAGCCGGCCGTAGGCAAACTGGCTCATGGCGCAGTCAAAAACCACATGTTCTGCGCCGCTGTGGGGCACTGCGATCACCAGCGGATTGTTGCCCGCCGAAGCTTCCACACTTCCCCAGGCGGGCATGTTGGGCATGGTGTTGGTCCAGCAAATGCCGATGCAGCCCCGGTCGGCCGCCTGCCAGCCGTACGTGCCGCCCCGCATCCAGTGGTTGGTGTTTTCCAGGGCCACCAGCCCCATGCCCTGCTCTTTGGCCAGGGCGCAGGCGCGCTCCATGGCCAGGTGCGCGTTGACGGTGCCCAGGCCCCGCCGGCCGTCCCACCGCTCCATGCAGCCGGTGCGCACCGTGCACACCGGGCGCACCTTCGGGTCCACAACGCCCCGGTCCACGGCGCCGATCAGCCGCGAAAAACGGTTCACGCCGTGGCTGTACACCCCGTCCACGCTGGACTGGGTGAAGATGCGGGCGGTCAGGGCGGCGTTTTCCGCCTCCGCCCCATGCTGCAGCAGGATCTGTTCCATCACGGTCTCCATGGTCTTTGCCGGAATGCGCATGATCGTCTCTCCTCTCTGTTCAGGTGCTCTGGCCCAGCGCCAGCTGCGGCTGGACCACCACGCTGGCCGGGTCCGCCCGGCCGCCGATCAGGCTCTCCAGCAGCTGCACGCTCATCAGGCCCACCATCTCGGGCTTGTTGTCCACGCTGGTCAATTCCGGCTCGCAGATGTGCGCGTACTCGGAATTGTTGTACCCGGTGACAGCCGCGTCTTCGGGCACCCGGACCCCGGCCCGCAGAAGGCCTTTCAAAACGCCCACAGCGGTCAGATCTTCCCCGCAGACCAGCGCCGTGGCCTTCTTCAGCTTCAAAAAAGCCTGGGCCGCCTCAATGCCGCCGGCCAGGGTGGGCTGGGTGTCCAGCATGCGCGGCGTCAGGCCGTGGCGGCTCATGGCCGCCAGATAGCCGTCGTATTTGCGGCGGGCGCTTTCGGTGTCCATGTCCCGCACGTACACAATGTCCTGGTGGCCCTTCTGCACCAGATGATCCACGGCCAGGCCCACGCCCAGGTGGTCGTCCACCAGCACCGAATAGGAGTTGGGCAGCTTCAGCCGGCCGTTGGCCACCACCGTGGGGGTGCGCACCAGCAGCTTTTTCAGGCGGCTTTCGGTGTTCAGGGCGCTGTGGGCCGATCCCACCAGGATCACCCCGTCCACCTGTTTTTCAATCACTGCTTCCAGATAGTGCATGCCGGCCTCTTTTGCCTCGCCGGTGTTGCACATGAGCACGTTGTAGCCCCGCCGGCTGCACTCGTGCTCAATGGCGTAGGCGGTGCGGGCGTAATGGGGCACCCGAACGTCCACCGTGAGCACCGCCACGGTCTTCATGCTTTTGGCTACCAGCCCCCGTGCAATGGCACTGGGCACGTAGCTGTGCAGCGCCAGCACCGCCTCCACCTTCTGGCGGGTGGCGGGGCTGACGTTGTCCTTTCCGTTGAGTACCCGGGACACCGTGGTGATGGAGACCCCGGCCTCCCGTGCAATGTCGTAAATATTCATAGAAAACCCCCGCCCAAACAATATGAAACATTCATGAAAGAACTTTCATCCCCACTATATCGAAAAGCCTTTTTCCTGTCAACGGAATCGGTTTTGTTCCCACGTTTTGAACAAAAAAACCGATGTGTCCCTGTCTTTTTCACCAGCGTGCGCGTACAATGAAAGAAACGATGAAACGGGGGGATCGCCTTATGACGACCGAGCACGACGGCATGCGCGCCTGGGCCATGACGCTGGCCCATCGGGCCGTAAAGGATATAAAGCGGGACGGGTTCCGCCAGCTGCGAAGTTATGTGGATATGGGGGCGCTTTTAGCGCGCAGCCCGGGCCAGAAACTGTTCTTTTCCACGGCGCAGCGCCTGCTGGAAAAAGCGGACAGCGCCTACTATCCGCTGGTACAGCAGCTTCTGGAGGAAGTCGGTGAAAACCAGCTTTGCACACTGGCCGTCAACCTGGGGCTGGAAGCGCTGGCCGCGGGCGTGGTGGAACTGCGCCGCCAAAACGCGCCTGTCTGGCTGGAGTGCGTCCGGCTGGACGGCCCTTCGCAGGCCGCCGAATACCACCAGGCCGTGCTGCGGGCCCGGAAAACCGGCACCCGGCTGTTCTGTGCCGACTGCGCCGGGGCCGAAGCCGCGCAGGCGCTGCTGCGGCACGTCTCCTTTGACTGCCGGGAAAGCCTGTTTTTTCTGCGCATTTTTCCCGATGCTCTCACGCCCGAACTGGTCCGGGCGCTGCGCGCTGCGGAAAATGCCGTGCCCCTGCTGACGGTGCCCGAGGGCGCCGGGCCGGACAGCTGCGCCCATGCCGCCCAGTGGCTGCGCAGCGAAAAATTGTTTTACGGAATGTTTTACCGCCTGCCCGACGGGGCAAAACTGGACACAGAGGCCGTGCGCGGCCTGGCCCAATGGACCCGGCTGTGCATTCTGTGGGCCGGCGGAGAGCGCGCCGGGGAAAAAGCCCTTCAAAAAGCAGTGAGCGCCCAGCGCAAAGCGCCGGACGCCCCCGTATTTCTGATGGATTGGCAGTCGGACAGCCGCGCCCTGGAAAAGTACATTTCCGCAGGGGCGTCGGTTCACTGGTCCGACTCCGACGAAACGCTGCGCAGATAAGTGTTCAGCATCTCGCCGGATAAAATGCGGGTCAGGCAGTCCTCGTAGCGGGCCGCATCCTCCCGCATGCCCCGGGCGCACCAGCGCTCCAGCAGGCCCACGATGGTGGCCGCGAAAAACTCGCCTGCAAAAGCCGCGTCCTGCGGTTCCAGAGCGCAGGGGTTGCCGTCCAGCAAATGCTGCTGCACCACGCCGCTGAAGGTGTCGAACAGATATTCCCGCAGGGAGTTCTGCCCGTTGTAAGACATGGCGTTGCAGTAAAAGGCGCGGTTCTCCCGGAAGTACCGGCACAGGCCGCGCAGAATTTCCTGCCAGTTGTCCCGGTTGGGCGCCTGGGCCAGATAGGCGGCGCTCTCGGTGTGGAAGATCCAGGTCACCAGGTCGTATTTGTCCTGAAAGTGATAATAAAAGCTGTTGCGGCTCATCCCGCTTTGCAGCGCGATGTCCCCTACTGAAATTTCCTCCAGCGGCTTTTTCATCATCAATTGTTTCATGCTGTCGGCAAACAGCTGCTTGGTCTGCTGGGATGACGGCACGGTTCCACCTCATTTCAGTAATTTCTCAACAGTATATCTGTTTTTTCAACATTTTGCAACGAGGAGGCCCCCATGCGGATTCTGATCATCGGCTCTTCGGCGGCAGGGCTGGGCGCGGCCGAGGCTCTTTGCGCCCGGCTTCGCGCCCGGGGAGATACCGGCCGGATCTTGCCCCAGACGCAGCCGCGCGCCCTGGCGCGGGAGATCGCCGCCGGCCGGTGGGACGCGGTGGCTGCGGTCCATCCCCGGGCGGTGCGCATGCTGCGGGCTCTGCGCCGCACCGGACAGCTGGCCGTTCCCTCGCTGGGGCTTGCAGCCGATTACCAGTGGTCGCCGGGCTGGGTCGGGTGCGATGCCTACGCCCTTGCGCACCCGTCTCTGATCCAGGACGCGCTGCGGTCGGGCATTCCCGCCCGGGCGCTGCACGCCACCGGCGTTCCGGTGTACGGCGGGCCGGGGCTCGACCGCATCGACGCCCGCCGCGCGCTGGGCATTCCCCGGGGCGGATGGCTGGTGCTGGCGCCCAATGCCCGGGGCGAGCAGATCGACGCGCTGCTGGACCTGCCGGACTTTCACCCCTGGGTCGCCGCAGTGTGTTCCGATGAAGAGCTTTCGGCGCGGCTGGCCCGCCGCTACGCCCGGCAGCCGCGGGTCCTGGTGCGCGGCGCACAGCAGCCTCTGGAACTGTGGCTGGACAGCTGCAATGTGCTGGTGGGCAGCGCGCATCCCCTGCTTCTGGCCCGGGCGGCCGCACGGCGCACCCCTCTGGTGCTGACCGGCGACGCACCCGGCGCCGCCCTGTTCGCGGAATGCGGAATGGCTCTGTCTGCCCGCACCCCCGGCGCAGCAGCCCGGGCCGCCCGCCTTTTGTGCCAGAATACCGGCCGCGCCCGTGCCATGCGCCAGGCACAAAGCACCTGGGCGGACCCCTGTGCCGCCGAGACGGTGTGCCGGCTGCTGGCCAGCCTTTGATTCTGTTTTTCAAACGCCCCTTTGCTTTGTTCGCAAAGTCTGTTATACTGTTGGCAGACGGATTGCGATCAGGAAGGGGCGTTTGTTCATTGTTTGTTTCGGTTTTTGGAGCCAGCCGCGTGCTGTGGAAAAGAGGAATTGGGAGCGCGGTGGTGACCGCGGTTCTGTGCGGGCTGGTGCTGCTGTGGAAGTTCGGCCTCTCCCCGTTTGTGCTGTGCGCACTGGTGCCCGGGGCGGTGGTCCTGGTGGCGTCCCGCGTGCATGCCATGATGACAGCGCAGGAGATCTACCTGCGGCTGCTGGCGGTTTTTTACAACGAGCTGGAAGCGCGCCGCTTTATCAAACAGTACGAGCCGGTGTGCCAGCAGAAATTGTCGGACCGGTGCCGCCGCACTTTGCAGGCGCACCTGGCCAACGCCTACGCCTATGCGGGCGACTCGGAAAAAGCCCTCTCTCTGATCTCCTCTCTGCCCATCCCCGAGAAAAAGGGACGGGTGGACACCCAGCTTCTGATTGCGGGCAACACCTGCATTTATAAAATGATGGCGGGCGATGTGGAAGGCGCCCGCGCCGCCCAGGCACAGATGGCCGAACTGCTGGACGTGGCCAAACGGGAGCACCATAAAATCAGCCCCAACTATGACCGCACCTATCAGACCAACCAGATCCAGCTGGACCTGGCGGACGGAAAACCCGTGGACGTGACGCTTGTGCGGGAAGAGCTGAGCTCGCGTTCCAACACGCTTCACAAGGCGGTCTGCCGCCTGCTGCTGGCTCGCATCTACGCGGCGGCCGGCAAACGGGCGGAGGCCCGGGGCGTGCTGAAGGAAGTGACCGGCCTGAAAGGCGACGTGGTCATTCTGGCGCAGGCCCGCGCGCTGCAGAAAGAACTGCAGGCCGAAAACTGATCGGACCGCTTTGGCCGGACTTGTCCGGCCAAGGCGTTTTTTGTCCCGCGAAAGGAGGTCGTGCGATGAAATGGCCGCGGGAAGTGCTGACGCTTCTGAACGAACTGGAACAGGCCGGGTTTGAAGCCTGGGCCGTGGGCGGCTGCGTGCGCGACCGCCTTCTGGGCCGCACGCCCGCCGACTGGGACCTGTGCACCAACGCCCGCCCCGAGGACCTGCGCCGGATTTTTGCCGGCCGGCCTCTGGTGCTGACCGGCGTAAAGCACGGCACCGTGGGCGTGGCCGCCGGCGGCGGTGTGTACGAGATCACCACCTACCGGACTGAGAAGGATTACCGGGACCGGCGCCATCCCAGCCAGGTGCACTTTGTGGACCGGTTGGAAGAAGACCTGGCCCGGCGCGACTTTACGGTGAACGCCATGGCCTGCCATCCCCGCCGGGGCCTGCGGGACCCCTTCGGCGGGCGCGGCGATCTGCGCGGCCAGCAGATCCGCTGTGTGGGCGACGCCAAAACCCGCTTTTCCGAAGATGCGCTGCGCATTCTGCGGGGGCTGCGCCTTGCCGCCCAGCTGGACTTTTCCATTGAGGACGAAACCCTGGCCGCCATGACCGCCTGCCGTTCGCTTCTGACCCGGATCTCCGCCGAGCGGCTGTACGGGGAGCTGACAAGACTTTTGTGCGGTCCCGCCGCCGGGCGGGTGCTGGCCGGCTGCGGGGACATTCTGGTCCCGGTCATTCCGGAGCTGGCCCCCTGCATCGGGCTGGAACAGCACAGCATCCACCACGACCGGGACGTCTACGGGCACATGGCGGCCGCCGTGGCCTTTGCCCCCGCAGACCCCAACGTGCGCTGGGCTGCCTTTCTTCACGATGTGGGAAAACCGGGCTGCCTGTCGCTGGACGCGGAAGGCGCCGGTCACTTTTACGGACACAACGAGCGGGGCGCACAGCTGGTGCAGAAGATTCTGACCCGGCTTCACGCCCCGAAAAGCCGCATTGCCCGGGTGTCGCAGCTGGTGCGCATGCACGATATGGCCCTGCCTGCCACCCCGCAGGGCGTGCGGCGCTGGCTGCGGCGCCTGGACGAGACGGGACTGATGCAGCTGGCCGCCCTGCGCCGGGCGGACCTGACCGCCCACGCCTGCACCCCCTGGGTCAAACAGCGCCTGGCCCAGCTGGACGCGTTTGTGGAAACCGCCCGCGCACAGCTGGCGGCGGGCGCGTGCTACCGGCTGGACATGCTGGCGGTGAACGGCCGGGACGTGATCGAAGCGGGCGCTGTTCCCGGCCCGGAGGTGGGCCGTGTGCTGAACGCGCTGCTGGACAGCGTGATCGACGGCGAAGTGCCCAACGAACGGGACGCTTTGCTGCAGCGCGCCGCCTATCTGGCACATCTGCTTTGAGTGATTGACTTTCCGCCCCGCTGTGCTATACTGGGTGGCGCATCGATGAAAAAATACAAGGAGGGAATGTGCCATGACGGCCAGCGACACCCAGAACCGCATCACCAGCGGTGTCATCTGGAAACAGCTTCTGATCTTCTTTTTCCCCATTTTGCTGGGAACCTTTTTTCAACAGCTTTACAACACCTTTGACGCGGTCATTGTGGGCCAGTGCGTGGGCAAAGCCGCGCTGGCCGCGGTGGGCGGCGCCACGGGCAACCTGGTGAACATTGTGGTCAACCTGTTTGTGGGCGTGGCTGCGGGCACCACGGTGGTCATTGCCCAAAGCGTGGGCGCCTCGGACGCGCAGACCGTGCAGAAAACAGTGCACGCCTCGGCCGCGCTGGCTTTGTGGGGCGGCCTTGCCTTCACCGCCGTGGGCGTGCTGGTGGCGCGCCCCGCCCTGACCGCCATGGGAACCCCCGAGGACGTGATGGACTACGCGGTGACGTATCTGAGCGTGTATTTCTTCGGCTCCATCCCCTCCTTTTTCTACAATGTGGGCGCGGGCATTCTGCGGGCCGTGGGCGACACCAAACGCCCGCTTTATTTCCTGTTGGCCGCCTGCCTGACCAACATCGTGCTGGACGTGGTCTTTGTGGCCTTCCTGGGCCTGGGCGTGCTGGGCGCGGCGCTGGCCACCGTGCTCAGCCAGTGGGTCAGCGCCGGGCTGATCTTTCTGGTGCTGACCCGCACCAGCCGCATTTATCACATGGACCCGACCCGCATCCGCTTTTGCGCATCGGCCCTGAAAGCGGTGCTGGCGGTGGGCATTCCCGCGGCGCTGCAGTCCAACATGTACTCCATCTCCAACGTGATCGTGCAAAGCTGCATCAACTCCTTCGGCACGGATACGGTGGCCGCCTGGACCTCCTTTTCCAAGGTAGACGGCTTTTTCTGGATGATCAGCGGCGCTTACGGCATCGCCATCACCACCTTCGCGGGGCAGAACTTCGGCGCGGGCCGGTACGACCGGGTGCGCAAAAGCGTGCGGGTGTGCATGGCCATGTGCGCGGGCACCGCGCTGGCCATGAGCGCGCTGGTGGTGACCTTCTCCAGCTCTCTTCTGGGGCTGTTCACTCAGGACCAGGCGGTGCTGGCCATCGGCTCGGAGCTGGTGCTGCACATGTCCACTTTCTATGTGACCTATGTGTGCATCGAAATTTTGTCCGGCGCCATCCGCGGATGCGGCCAGTCGCTGGTGCCCATGGTGATGACGGGCTGCGGCGTGTGCCTGCTGCGGGTGATCTGGATCTTCTTCGTGGTGCCCCTGCACCGGGACATCTTCACGGTGACCGCCAGTTACCCCATCAGCTGGACGCTGACCAGCATCTGTTTTCTGGTCTATTACAAGCGGGGAAAATTCCTTCCCAAAGAGCCGAAAACAGCCTGAAGCTGTCTTTTGGGGCAAAAACTTCAAGAAGCATTTGCTTTTTCGCAAAACAATGCTGTAATGCAGTTGTCTGTGTTGTCACAGACAGGAAAATTCCAGATTTGGTACGATAGAGGCGCGGTTCTCATGAGTAACGCGGCAGAACGGTCCGGGTGACCGCCGCGGGAAAGGGAGCGCCGCCGAAAGGTTCAGACAGGCCCGACGGTCTGTTCCTTGGTTCGCAGCAAAAGATGCGGCGGACTGCCACAAAGGGAATTGTGGAGCGCTATCCCCGCTTATTCTGCACATGCTGCACCATACGCCGTGAACCGTGTCCGCCCTTGTGGCCGCACGGGCACGGCTTTTGTTTTGTACGGACGCAGGTCCGCATAAAAAGAAAGCGGACCGCATGGCCCGCGTTATTTTGGAAAGGGGTTTCTCTCACTATGCTCCGCAAAAAACAACTTCTCACAGCGGCGGTGGCTGTTCTGGCCTTCGCCTTCCTGTTCGCCGTGCCGGCCTTTGCCGAGGACGCGGCGGCGCAGGACGTTCCCGGCCTGTACGCGACCTTCTGGTCCCTGCTGCCTCCGGTGGTGGCCATCGGCCTGGCCCTCATCACCAAAGAGGTGTATTCCTCTCTGTTCATCGGCATTGTGGTGGGCGCGGTCCTGTACTCCGGGTTCTCCTTTGAAGGCACCATGAACCACGTGCTCTCCGGCGGCATCATCGCTGTTCTGTCTGACAGCTACAACGTGGGCATTCTGGTGTTCCTGGTCATCCTGGGCGCCATGGTGGCCCTGATGAACAAGGCAGGCGGCTCGGCGGCCTTCGGCCAGTGGGCTTCCAAGCACATCAAGACCCGGGCCGGCGCGCAGCTGGCCACCGTGGCCCTGGGCGTGCTGATCTTTATCGACGACTATTTCAACTGCCTGACGGTGGGCAGCGTGATGCGCCCCGTCACCGACCGGCACAACATCTCCCGGGCAAAGCTGGCCTATATCATCGACTCCACGGCCGCCCCGGTGTGCATCATCGCCCCCATTTCTTCCTGGGCCGCGGCGGTCACCGGCTTTGTGGAAGGCGAGGACGGCCTGTCCATTTTCATCCGCGCCATCCCCTACAACTTTTACGCGCTGCTGACCATCACCATGCTGATCGTCATCTCCCTGGCCAACATCGATTACGGTCCCATGGCCAAATTTGAGCGCAACGCCCTCGACGGCGATCTGTTCAGCGGCAAAAACCCGTACGCCGGCTCTTCGGACGACGTGTCCAACGCGCCCGGCACCGTGATGGATCTTCTGATCCCCATTCTCTCTCTGATCGTGTGCTGCGTTCTGGGCATGATTTACAGCGGCGGCTTCTTCAGCGGCGTGGACTTTGTCACCGCCTTCTCCGGTTCCGACGCATCCGTGGGTCTGGCGCTGGGCAGCTTCTTCGGCCTGGTGATCACCGTCATCCTGTATCTGGTGCGGCGCATCCTCACCTTCAAACAGTGCATGGACTGCATTCCCGAAGGCTTCAAGGCCATGGTCCCGGCCATCCTGATCCTGACCTTTGCCTGGGCTTTGAAAGCCATGACCGACAGCCTGGGCGCGGACGTGTTCGTGGCCGAGCTGGTCAAGAGCTCCGCGGAGGGCCTGATGAGCCTGCTGCCTGCCATCATCTTTGTGGTGGGCTGCCTGCTGGCCTTTGCCACCGGCACATCCTGGGGCACCTTCGGCATCCTGATTCCCATTGTGGTGCATGTGTTTGAAAATTCCGACCCGGAACTGATGATCATCTCCATCTCCGCCTGCATGGCCGGCGCCGTGTGCGGCGACCACTGCTCGCCCATTTCCGACACCACCATCATGGCTTCGGCGGGCGCCCAGTGCGACCACGTGAACCACGTGTCCACGCAGCTGCCCTATGCCGTCAGCGTGGCGGTCATCAGCTTCGTCACGTACCTGGTGGCGGGCTTTGTCCGCTCCGCCTGGATCGCCCTGCCGGTGGGCCTGGTGCTGCTGCTGGGCTTTTTGGCAGCGGCCAAAGTTCTCACCCGGGAAAAGACATCCGTCTGACCCCGCGCATCCCAAAAGCAAAAAAGCCGGTCAAACCCTGCGGTTTGACCGGCTTCTTTTTTATTCTTCGCTGAACAGGCCCGTGGAGAGATAGCGCTCGCCGGTGTCCGGCAACAGCGCCACAATGGTTTTGCCCCGGTTCTCCGGCCGGCGGGCCAGTTCCATGGCCGCCCACAGCGCCGCGCCCGAGGAGATGCCTGCCAGCACCCCTTCCGTGCGGCCCAGCAGACGGCTGGCCGCAAAGGCGTCCTCACTGCGCACCGGCATCACTTCGTCGTACACGCCGGTGTTCAGCACCGCGGGCACAAACCCCGCGCCGATGCCCTGAATCTTGTGCGGGCCGGGGCCTTTGCCCCCCAGCACCTGCGAATCGGCCGGCTCCACAGCCACCACCTTCACCCCGGGGTTCTGCTGTTTCAGATAGCCGCCCACGCCGGTGATGGTGCCGCCCGTGCCCACACCGGCCACAAACAGGTCCACCTGACCGTCGGTGTCCTGCCAGATCTCCGGGCCGGTGGTCTGCCGGTGCGCCGTGGGGTTGGCCTCGTTGGTGAACTGACCCGGCATAAACGCCCCCGGAATCTGCTGCGCCAGCTCCTGCGCTTTGGCAATGGCGCCCTTCATGCCTTTGGCGCCCTCGGTCAGCACCAGCTCGGCGCCGTAGGCCTGCATCAGGCGGCGGCGCTCCAGCGACATGGTCTCGGGCATGACCAGAATCACCCGCAGGCCGCGGGCCGCGCCCATGGCCGCCAGACCGATGCCCGTGTTGCCGGACGTGGGCTCGATGATCACCGAATCCGGCTTCAAAAGGCCGCGGGCCTCGGCGTCGTCCAGCATGGCTTTGGCGATGCGGTCCTTCACCGAACCGCCGGGGTTGAACAGCTCCAGCTTTACCAGCAGCCGGGCGTTCAGCTGTTCGCTGTGTGCCAGGCGCTTCAGTTCCAACAGGGGCGTGCGGCCCACCAGCTGGTCCGCACTTGTATAAATACGAGACATACGATCGTTCCTTTCTCAATTCTTTTATTTACACTAAAATAGTATTGTTTGTGGTGATTATAAAAAAACACCGGCGCTTTGTCAACAGGAAATTGAAACCGTGCCTGTTCGGCCGCTGTTTTTTTGCCCAGAGTGCCTTGCGCCGGCCGTGCAAAACTGCTATAGTATTGAACGGGAAAAGTTACGATAAATTTAGGAGGTCTTCATCATGAAACATGTGATCAGCCCGCTGGATTTGACCGTGGATGAAATTGACCGCCTGCTGGCACTGGCCGACGACATCATCGACCATCCTCAGGCCTATGCCCACAAATGTGCGGGAAAGAAACTGGCCACCCTGTTTTTTGAGCCCAGTACACGTACCCGCCTGAGCTTTGAAGCCGCAATGCTGGAGCTTGGGGGCAGCGTGCTGGGCTTTTCTTCCGCCAGCTCCTCTTCCGCCACAAAGGGCGAGTCCGTGGCGGACACGGTGCGCATCGTGGGCAATTACGCCGATGTGATCGCCATGCGCCATCCCAAAGAGGGCGCTGCGGGCGTTGGCGCGCTGTTTGCCAAATGCCCCATCATCAACGCCGGCGACGGCGGCCACCAGCATCCCACCCAGACGCTGACGGACCTTTTGACCATTCACCGCCACAAGGGCCGCCTGAACGGGCTGACCCTGTGCCTGTGCGGTGACTTGAAGTTCGGCCGCACGGTGCACAGCCTGGTCCGCGCCATGATGCGCTATCAGGACGTGCGGTTCATTCTGGTCAGCCCGGACGAGCTGCGCATGCCCACCTACATTCTGGACGAGCTGGACGCGGGCGGCTTCGCCTATGAGGAGACCGACAGCCTGGAGAAGGGGCTGGCCCAGGCGGACGTGCTGTACATGACCCGCGTGCAGCAGGAGCGCTTTGCCAACCGGGAGGACTACCTGCGCCTGCGGGACAGCTACATTCTGGACGGAGAGAAAATGAAGCTGGCCCCCGCGGAGATGATCGTTCTGCATCCGCTGCCCCGGGTCAACGAGATCGCCCCGGAGGTGGACGACGATCCCCGTGCGCTGTACTTCGAGCAGGCTCTGTGCGGAAAATACATCCGCATGGCGCTGATTTTGACGCTGCTGGAGCAGGCGGGCGGCTTTGAAAAACCCTGTGCCGCCCAGATCTGCACCCGTGAGAAGACCGCTCTGCCCGCACGAGTGCTGGAGGTTCTGCAGGGGGCGGACCCCGCGGGCGTCCAGCTGCCGGAGCGCATCGTGAACGCGGTCTGCTGCAAAAACCCCCACTGCATCACCACCACCGAGCAGGGGCTTGCGCAGGTGTTCACCCTGGCCGACGCGGACAAAGGCACCTACCGCTGCCTGTACTGCGAGCACGAGTATCAGGCCTGAGAAATCCATCCAGACAGGCCCGGATTCCGGGCCTGTCTTTTTTCATAAGGAGGTTTTCAAGATGAAACGAGCGTTGTTTCTGGGCGGCACCGGCACCATCAGCCAGTCGGTCTGCGCATTGGCGGCCCGGCGCGGCTGGCAGCTGACGCTGGTGAACCGGGGCAGCTGCATGGACCGGGTTCCCGAGGGTGCACAGGTGCTCTGTGCCGACGTACGGGACCCCGATGCGCTGGCGCGGGTGCTGGCGGGCCGCACTTTTGACGTGGTGGCGGACTTCATCGCCTTCACGCCCGACCACGTGCGCCGGGACATGGACCTGTTTGACGGGCGCACCGGCCAGTATCTGTTTGTCAGCAGCGCGTCGGCCTATCAGAAACCCCTGGCGGCGCTGCCCATCACCGAGTCCACGCCTCTGGTCAATCCCTTCTGGCAGTATTCCCGGGACAAGATCGCCTGCGAGGAAGCGCTGAACGCCCGCATGCGGGAGACCGGGTTCCCCGTGACCATCGTGCGGCCCAGCCACACCTACTGCGAGCGCAAGGCACCCGTGGCTCTGCACGGCACCCGGGGCAACTGGCAGGTCCTGGCCCGCATGCGCGAAGGAAAGCCCACCATCATTCCCGGCGACGGAACCTCCCTGTGGACTGCCACCCATGCGTCGGATTTTGCCAAAGGCTTTGTGGGTCTCATGGGCAATCCCCGGGCGCTGGGCAGTGCGGTGCATATCACCAGCGACGAAGCGCTGAGCTGGAACCGCATTTACGAAATTCTTGCCGGGGCGCTGGGCGTGGAGCTGCACCCCGTGCACATCGCCACCGATTTTCTGGTGGCCTGCCAGGACGAGTACGACTTGAACGGCGATCTGCACGGCGACAAATGTGCCAACGTCCTGTTCGACAACACCAAGATCAAGCGTCTGGTGCCGGACTTTGTGTGTACCGTGTCCATGGCCGAAGGGATCCGGCAGGCGGTGGAATACATGTGCGCCCACCCGGAATGCCAGGAGCCGGACCCCGTGTTCGACCGCTGGTGCGACCGGGTCTGCGCCGCTTATCAGGCGGGGCTGGCGGCGTTTCAGGCATAAAAAAAGCGGCAGGTTTTATCCTGCCGCTTTTTTCACCACTGCTCTTCGTGCCACAGGGAAAGATCCACCCGGGTCTCGGGCTGCTGGGGCTGCCCGTCCGGATGGCCCACCGCCACCATGCCCGCCACGCGGATGTGGTCCGGCAGATGGAACGTCTCGCGGACCAGCGGCTCCAGATCGCTGCCCTCGCACACGCCCAGCCAGACCGCGCCCAGGCCCATGTCATGGGCGGCCAGCAAAATGTTCTGGATGGCCGCGCTGCAGCCGTTCAGGTGCATTTCCGGCACGATTTTTTCCCCTTTGTTCATGTCTGCGCACACCAGAATGCCGGTGCCCGCCTGGGGCAGCATTTTCCACCAGCGCCCCTTTTCGGCAAGATCTGCCAGGGTCTCCGGGCGGGTGACCGTCACAAACTCCCACGGGCGCCGGTCGTGGGCGCTGGGCGCGTACATGGCCGCCTCCAGCAGGGTCTGCAGCTGTGAACGGGAAATGGGCTCCCCCGTGAATTTGCGCACGCTTCTGCGGGTGCGGATCGCTTCCATAGTCTCCATGCAAAAGACCTCCCACGTTTTTTCTTTTATGATAGCCCTTCCGGCCGCGCCGCGTCAACCGGGGCAAAAAAAGTTTTCGGCGGGGGGCTTGTCCCGGTCAGTCAATCCTCTATAATAAGGTTAGAAACGGAGGCGGGGACCATGGAACCGGCTTTTGAACATCTGCCCCGGGAAAAACAGCTGCGCATTTTGAACGCCGCCATGAAGGTTTTTGCGCGCAACGACTACCGGCACGCCTCCACCGACGACATTGCGGCGCAGGCGGCATTCCCAAGGGGCTTCTGTTTTACTACTTTCACAACAAAAAACAGCTGTACCTGTTCTGCTACGACCAGGCGGTGCGCCTGGTGGACCGGCAGCTGAAAGCCATGCAGGCCGCCGGGCAGACCGATTTTTTTGAGCTGCTGCTTCTGGGCGGGCAGGCAAAGGTGGCTTTGATGGAGCAATGCCCCTGGCTGCTGGAATTCTCCCTGCGCGCCTTTGAAAGCCGGGACGAGGAGATCTCCCGCCGGATTCAGGACACGCTGGCGCTGGATTTGAAAAGCGCGCAGACGGATTTTTTCACCGGCGTGGACTTTTCCAGGTTCCGGCCCGAGGTGGACCCCCAGGAGATCCTGCGCATGATCACCTGGATGACGGCGGGCTATCTGGATGAAAAGCGGCGCACCGGCACCCCGGTGGAGCCGGTGCGGGTCATGGAAGAGTTTTCCCGATGGCTGGAACACTTCCGCAAAATTTCATACAAAGAGGAGTTTTTATGAGCGATCTGATTCAAGTGGAGCACCTCACCAAGGACTACGGAAAGGGCCGCGGAGTCTTTGACGTAAGCTTTGGGGTCAGCGCCGGCGAGGCCTTTGGATTTCTGGGGCCCAACGGCGCCGGAAAAACCACCACCATGCGCCATCTGATGGGCTTTGTCCGGCCGGACAGCGGCCGGGTGCGCATTGCCGGGATGGACTGCTTTGCCGACGCGCGCCGCGTGCAGGAAAAGGTGGGCTATCTCCCCGGGGAACTGTCTCTGGCGGGGAACATGACCGGCGACGGCTTTCTGCGCTTTGTGGCCAGCATGAAGCACGTGCGGGACAGCGCCCGCTGCCGCGCGCTGTGCGACCGGTTCGAAGTGGACCGCAAAAACCGCATTCGCAAAATGAGCAAGGGCCAAAAGCAGAAAATCGGGCTGGTGTGCACCTTTCTGGGCGACCCGGAAGTGTATCTGCTGGACGAGCCCACCAGCGGACTGGACCCGCTGATGCAGGGCCGTTTTCTGGAACTGCTGGAAGAGGAAAAGGCCCGGGGCAAGACCATCCTTCTGTCCAGCCATATGTTTGAAGAAGTGGAGCGGGTGTGCACCCGCACAGCCATGCTGCGGGCGGGCCGCATTGCCGCCATCGAGCAGGTGCAGGCGCTGCGGGGCGCCCAGAACCGGGTGTTCACCCTGCGCTTTGAAACCGAAAAAGCCGCGCTTCTGTTTGCGGACGGCCTGACCGGTGCGGCCCGGAATGGCTGCGTGGTGACCGCCTGTGTGCAGGGCAGTGTGGACAGCTTTTTGAAGCGGGCCGCCTGCTACCCGGTGGCGGACCTGCAGGTCCGCAGCCAGACCCTGGAAGAGCGGTTTCTGCACTATTACGGAGGTGAGGAGCAATGAGCCTGACGCTGTTTCGCCGCGAGGTGCGCGCCCACTGGGTGCTGGCGCTGGTGTTCGCGGCGGTGATGACCCTGTACGGAAGTATGATCGTGAGCATGTTCGACCCCAAGCTGGGCGAGAGCCTGGCCATGATGGCCGAGAGCATGCCCCAGATTTTCGCCGCCTTCAACATGACGGACCCGGGCGCCACCCTGACCGAGTTTCTGGCAAACTACCTGTACGGGTTTCTGTTTGTCGTGCTGCCCATGGTGGCCATTCTGATTCTGGCGGCCGGTCTGGTGGCCGGGCATGTGGACAAGGGCTCCATGGCGTATCTGCTGGCCTCGCCCCACACCCGGGCGGGCATTGTGTGGACCCAGGCGGCGGTGCTGTTCAGCTTCACCCTGCTGCTGTGCGCCTGGGCCTTCGGGCTGTGCACCGCAGCGGCCCAGCTGATGTTTCCCGGCGAGCTGGACCTGGAGCACTTTGCCCTGTTGAACGTGGGGCTGCTGGGGCTGCACGTGTTCTTCGGAGGGCTTGCCTTCCTGTGCTCGTGCCTGTTCAACGAGACCCGGCTGGCCGCGGGCATCGCGGCCGGTCTGTGCGTGTTGTTCGTGCTGATCCAGATGCTCAGCCAGGTGGGCGACACCTTTGACTGGCTGCGCTTGTGCACGCCCCTGACCCTGTTTGACACCGACGGTCTGCTGGCCGGAGACAGCGGAGCCATCGGGCGGCTGCTGATCCTGTACGGCTGGGGTTCGTCCATGTACTGTCTGGGCGCGGTGGCCTTCTCCCGGCGGGATCTTCCCCTGTGAGACACACTTCATCATTTTCCGCTCTTTTTTCTTCCAGCGCCTTGCAACAAAAGCCCATCTATGGTTTAATAAAGTTAACAAAAAAGAGACAGCGAGCCGCCCGCGGGTAACCGTGCGGGCGGCTCGCTGTAACCGATAAATCAAACGAAGAAGGAGCGTTTCTTTGTATGGACTTTGAGCTGAAATGGCTTGCGGACCCGGCTGTGTTCGCGGTAAACCGTCTGGAAGCACACTCTTCCCATCCCTTTGTAGACGTGCAGGGCGAGCCCTTTGAGGTCAGCCTGGACGGCGCCTGGAAATTTGCCTGGTCGCCCACGCCCGAATCAGCGCCGCGGGGCTTTTCCGCACTGAACTACAGTGTGGAAAAGTGGGATGAGATCGAAGTGCCGGGCGCCATTCCCCTGCAGGGCGGCGGCCGCTGGGGCACGCCCCAGTACACCAACATCATGTATCCCTGGGACGGCACCGAAAAAATCGTGCCGGGCCAGATTCCCACCCGGTCCAATCCCACGGGCACCTATGTGCGGGAGTTCACCATTCCCGACGCCTGGACCAACTCCGTGCGGGTGCGCTTCGACGGGGCGGACAGCGCTCTGGCCGTCTGGTGCAACGGAAAATTTGTGGGATACAGCGAGGGCAGTTTCACCCCCGCCTGCTTTGATCTGACCGACTTTGTGGACCCCGACGGCGTCAACCGGCTGGGCGTGCAGGTGTTCCGGTACTGCTCCGGCTCCTGGCTGGAAGACCAGGATTTCTGGCGCATGCCGGGCCTGTTCCGCAGTGTGACGCTGTACTCGGTGCCCCATGTGCATGTGGACGATGTGTTTGCCACCCCCTACCTCAGCGACGATTTCTCCGTGGGCACCCTGGGTGTCTCCATGAAGCTGGAGGGCAACCTGGGCGGCCGCATCGAGCTGGATTTCTGCGGCCTGGTGGAGGAAGCCCCCATTGAAAGCCATGAGGTGGAGATGACCGTCTCCATTGCCGAGCCTCACCTGTGGAGCGCGGAGGACCCCTATCTGTACCCCTACACTCTGCGTGTGTACGACGCGGCGGGCCGCCTGGTGGAGCAGATCCCCATGAACGCCGGATTCCGCCGGTTTGAAATGCGGGACGGCATCATGCTCATCAACGGAAAGCGCATCGTGTTCAAAGGCGTGAACCGCCACGAATGGGACTGCGGCGCAGGCCGTACCCTGACGCTGGAAGAGATGGAAGCCGACGTCATTCTGATGAAACAGAACAACATCAACGCCGTGCGCACCAGCCACTACCCCAACCGCACCGAATGGTACGACCTGTGCGATTTCTACGGGCTGTACGTGGTGGATGAGATGAACCTGGAGACCCACGGCACCTGGTGCAAACCGGACGGAGACCGTTTTGACGAAAACAGCCTGCCCGGCGAGCGCGAGGACTGGAAGCCCGCGGTGATGGACCGTGCCAAAGCCATGCTGGAGCGGGATAAAAACCATCCCTCCATTCTGATCTGGAGCTGCGGCAACGAGTCCGGCGGCGGCTCGGTGCTGTACGACGTCAGCAACTATTTCCGCGAGAAGGATCCCTCCCGCCTGGTGCATTACGAAGGCGTGTTCCACAATCGCCGCTACAATTCCACCAGCGATATGGAGAGTCAGATGTACACCCCGGTGGAGGAGCTGAAAGATTTTCTGGCGGGCAATCCGGGCCATCCGCTGATCTGCTGCGAATACTCCCACGCCATGGGCAACTCCTGCGGCGGTCTGCGGGAATACACCGAGCTGGCCCGCCACGAGCGCAGCTACCAGGGCGGCTTTATCTGGGACTTCATCGACCAGGGCCTGCTGGCGCTGGCGCCGGACGGCACCGCTTACACGGCCTACGGCGGCGACTTCAGCGACCGCCCCTCGGACTTTGACTTCTGCTGCAACGGTCTTCTGTTTGCGGACCGCACCCCCTCGCCCAAACTGCAGGAAGTGAAAGCCTGCTATGCGGACTTTGAGATTCTGGTCTCCAAATACGATGTGACCATCCGCAACTATTCGCTGTTCACGGACCTGGCGGCCTACAACGTCCGCATTCAGCTGTACGCAGACGGCGTTTTGCGGGAGAGCCGCGAAGTCCATGCCGAGGCGCAGCCCGGCGGCTTTGCAGCCATGCCTCTGCCCTTTGTGGTGCCCACTGACCCGGGCGAGTACACCGTCACCGCCAGCGTCATTCTGCCCGAGGATACCGCCTGGGCCAAGGCGGACCACGTGGTGGCGCAGGGCCAGTTCATCACCCGCAACGAACAGCCTGTCTCCAGCTGCCTTCTGCCCGTGCGCGCAGTGGACGGCGACTACAATATGGGCGTTTTTGGCGAGCGGTTTGACCTTCTGTTCAGCCGCAAGCCCGGCGGCCTTATCTCCTACCGCCGCTGCGGCGCCGAACTGCTTTTGACCCAGCCGCAGCTCAGTTTCTGGCGCGCGCCCACCAGCAACGATCTGGGCTGCCAGATGCCTGCGGAATATGCCGTGTGGAAATGCGCGGGCACCTATGCGCGCATGGCCCAGTGCGGCATGTATTCCGACGCACTGACCGCCCGCATCGCAGCCATTTACAACCTGGCCACGCCCGAGCGCACCGCCGTGTCGGTTCTGTACAACATCACCGGTGACGGCCGCGTGGAAGTGACGCTGACCTGGAACGGCAAGAAGGAAGTCTGCGTGCCGGAATTCGGCATGGAATTTGTTCTGCCCTCCCGTTTTTCCGCGGTGCGCTATTACGGCATGGGCCCCGAAGAGAACTACTGCGACCGCTGCAGCGGCGCCATGCTGGGCATTTACGAGACCACCGCACAGCAGAACATGACGCCCTATGTGGTCCCGCAGGAGTGCGGAAACCGCACCGGCGTTCGCTGGGCCGAAGTGACCGACGAAAACGGCCTGGGCATGCGCTTTTCCAGCGAGGACGGCATGAACGTGAGCGTGCTGCCCTACACCCCCCACGAGGTGGAAAACGCCCGCCATGCGTACGAGCTGCCCCCTGTGACCAAAACCGTGGTGCGCTGCACCATAGGTCAGATGGGCGTGGGCGGCGACAACAGCTGGGGCGCCAAACCTCATCCGGAACATCTGTGCCGTCTTGCGCCGGGCCAAACCTTCCGGTTTGTGTTCGAGGGCATCGGCGAATAAAAAAACAAACGCGCGGGACCTGCGGGTCCCGCGCGTTTTTCTGTTTAATAGGCGCTGCTCACCGTGTGCACCTCGCCCAAAGCATCGGTGTACTCCAGCTCGTACACGCTTTCCGGCCACTGGTTGACCGAATCCAGAGAAATGCCGAACGCTTCCTTCAGATTCACCGAATATTCTTTGTCGGGCAGATCCAGCAAAAGGGTGTAATCCGGGCCCTCGCCCGGTTCCTTCGGACCGCACAGGGTCACCGGCTGCCGGTCCAATTCCAGCCGCTGGCCGTCGTCGGCCACCAGTATCAGCTTCAGCTGGCCCTCCACGGGCCAGTTCAGCGGCCGGTCGTCCTGCATGGGCAGAACCATCATCAGCTCCGCCTGCCCGGCTTCCTGATGATAGGTGACCGCTGTCTGACCGGTGCTCCAGTATGCGCCCGGCCCCAGCGCATACAGTTGCATCTGCAGGGTAAAGGTCTCCCGCAGGGGCGAAGGTTCCAGAAGCTGCTGGGTCTGGGTGACGCCCTCGGCGGAAAAACGCACGCTCATGCTGACCATATCGGCCATGGGCAGTGGGGTCTGCGCCGAAAAGCTTCCGTCTTTCCACTGGCCGTCCACCGCCAGTGTCTCGTTGTCCAGCAGAAAAACGAACTGGGCGGTCTGTCCCTCCACCCAGGTTTTTGGGGTTGCCCGGGCGAACACCTCCACGGTTTTGGTCTTGTGGTCGTAATCGCCATAGGAAAAATTCCAGTCCGCCACGATGCTGGCCTGCTGTTCCAGACTTTCCTGAATCTCACTGCGGATGTTTCCGATGCTGTGGTTCATATCGCCCTGGATCTGGGCGATCTGCTGAGACAAACCGTTCACCTGGCTGCGAAGTTCCGCGATGCGGCCCGCCCCGTAGGCTCCGGCGCACACCAGACACACTGTCAGCGCTCCCGCGCCGCACATCCGCCAGAGACTTCTGCGCTTTTCCCGGCGCTGTTTCTCCGCCAGCAGTTCCTTCACTGCTTCCAGCCCGTCCGGCTGGGGCGGCTGGGGGCTGTGTCCCGTGATCAGCTCGTCACAGCTGACGTTCAGTGCCTTTGCCAGCACCTGCAGGTTTTCCACACCCGGCAGGCTGGCGCCGGACTCCCACTTTCCGATGGCCTGCCGGCTGACACCCACCTTTTCGGCCAGCGCCTCCTGTGACAGCCCCGCCTGCCTGCGCAGCGCGGCGATCCGCGGCCCGAACTCCATGTCATCGCCCCCTTTTTGTGTTTTCATTGTAGCAGAAACGGCGCTCTGCCGCTACCTAACCTTCTTTTCTTTTGGGCAACCAGCGGTAGCGGCGAGCATTTTTTCCACAACAACGCCTCTTTTTGTGGAAAACCCGGCGCTGTTTTCACTGTGACCGACCAAAAAAAGGCAGCGGTGCCTGCCCGAGCCGCTCCCCCTTTGGGGCTCCGGTCCGGTTCAGCACCGCCGCATCGTTTTTGTTTTTTCCACTTTTCAACAGAACGGTTCAGCGCTCTTCAATGGTGTAGGTGAACTCGTAGCTCTCCTGCAGCGCTTTGACCTTGTCCTCGTTGTCCTCAATGAAGGTGGGCGTGTAAACGCTTTTTCCCTCTTTTTTATAAGCGTCCATGATCTCCTGCAGTTTGTCCCAGCACTCGTCGGCCTTGTCGTAGCCTTCCGCGAAGCTGATGATAAATTCACGGTGTTTGGGAATGCGTGCTTTCATATGCGATTAACTCCTTTTTGTTTGTCTCACAGCAAATTGTACCCGCAAACCGCACCCGCGTCAAGCTTCTTTTGCAGCCTCGCCGCACACAGTGCCCAGCACCGCCACATCCAGAACCGCCGTCACGCCCAGCAGCACCCCGGCCACCAGCACCAAAGGCCCCGCCGTGTCCAGAATGGCACTGATGTCCCCGATCTCCACCAGGTGATTCTGATAACAGATCTGAAGATACAGTGCCAGCGCGCAGAACAGCCCGCTGAGCACCACCAGCCCCGCCGCCACCCAGCCGCGGGCTTTTTTGCGCAGTGCCAGCCCCGTCAGCGGCAGCGCCCAGGCGGCCAGCCCCAGCAAAAGACTTGCCAGATTCATCCACGCAGCACCCATTTGTCCCATTCCCCTTTCCGTCTATTCTTCCAGCAAACTCCACAGCGTTTGAAAATCTTCTTCCGGCAGCGCATATATGCCGTTGTAGGGCTGTTCCAACCAGCAGGCGCCGCTGCGCCGGTAGGCGTACACCCGGTAGGCATCCGCCCCGCGGTAAAACTCCAGCGTCAACAGCTCCTGGGCCTGCTGCGGCTCATCGCTGAGGCTCTCCGCCGCTGCCCGGGCACTGTTCTGCCGCAGGATCTGCAGCGCGGTCTGGATCTTCCAGCCCTCATCGGTCATGGCCATGGCGTCCTCGCCGGTCAAGGCCATCTCCGCCGCACTGCCGTCGGGCAGGTCCAGCAGCGTCTGTGCCGCGGGGCGCAGCGTGCCCGCTTCCACCCGGGCCTGATTGTAGGCGTCAATGCCCGCCTCCACCGGCAGCACACACAGCGCGCAGTACAGCACCGCCCCGGTGAACACCATCCAGGGCACCAGCCGGAACCGGCGCACCTGCCGGATGAGGATCAGCACAAAGGAAATGGCCATCCACACAAGAAACACGCTGGCGAACACCCGCTTGACCGTCAGGCCGTACGCCTGAATGTACAGCGCCATTTTGCTGGCTGCCGTGGCGATCAAAAGCAGCGTCAGCACCGACAGCACGCTGTTGCAGATGCGCAGCATGCGGTTCTCCTCCATGGGCGCCCGGCTGGCCAGGTTGGCGGCCAGCAGGATCCCGATGTTGATGGCAGCCACCCGGCACAGCTCGAAAAAGCCCTGACGGGCATATTCCGCATAGGAAAAGCCCTCGGCCAGACGACCGAAAAACGCACCGAACAAATGGTTTGCCTGCAAGGCGATGAACAGCACATACACCAGCGCCAGAATGCCCAGCGCCGTGACCACCGTGGTGCGGGACAGCTGCCGCACGCCCCGCTGCACCGCACACACTTCCCGCTTGTCGTACAGGCTTGTTCGGCGGCCCCGCACACTGCCGTAAGCAATGGCGTACAAGTACAGCGCCACCGGAACCGACAGCACCGCATGCCCGAAGGAAACACCGTCCAGCAGCCGGCGGGAAAGACCGTTCATCCAGTGGAACATCCAGTCCCCCACATCCCGGAACAGTGCCGCAAAGCCCGCGTCCGCCTGCATCAGCAGCGGCAGCACAAAGCAAAGGCATACCAGAGCGATCAGCACGCCGCCCAGTACGGACAGCACCCTGCGCCGCTGCGCGGGCGATGTGCGGCGCACCTTCCGGTGGGCCAGCGCCTGCCGCGCGCCCCAGAACAGCGCCGCCGGCAGCCGGAAAAAGTTGCCCCAGGGCACCACAAAGGCGGCGTTCAGCGCATCAAAAAACAGCCAGTTGGAGGTGCGGCCCTCTTTCAGCAGCCGTCCGCCGGCGCTCAGCGCCCAGTAAGCAGCGGTAAAATGCATCATCATCCACTGGCCGAACCCGGTGAAAAACCGCATCGCCCCGGAAGAATACGTACCTCCGGTGACGGGCGCCAGGCACTGCGCCGCCAGCAGCACCAGCCAGAACCAGCTCTCCTTTGGCGGCCGGATGCCCGCACGGGCCAGATACCCCAGAACCGCCGCCGCGTACAGCACGCAGAATACCGGGTAGCTGTATTCGCCCGGCAGCCATGAAAACAGTTCCCGGAACAGCGCCAGGTCCAGATACAGCCAGCCCAGCACCAGAAAGCCCAGTGCGAACCAGACATCCTCTTTTTGAAAAACGGGCGCACGGGAACAAGACGGGCCGCTTGTGCCCATCGGAATGCTTCTTTCTTCCATTGTCCTACTCCTCTTCTACGTAATCCAAAATGTCCGCGGGTTTACAGTCCAGCGCCTTGCACAGCGCCTCCAGCGTGGAAAACCGAATGGCCTTTGCCTTATTATTTTTCAGAATGGACAGGTTTGCCGGAGTGATCCCCACCTTTTCGGCCAGTTCTCCGGCGCTCATTTTCCGGCGCGCCATCATCACGTCGATGTTTACGATAATCGGCATTGCGCGCACCTCCTAGATGGTAAAATCGTTTTCGTTTTTCAGCTCCACTGCCTGGGCAAACACATTTTTCACCACACGCAGAATCAGCCCCACAAAGGCAGCCGCAGCCGCAAACACCACCAGATACCAGTCAAACAGGCTGCCCACCAGATATACCAGCGCGGCCGCGATCAGGCACCAGGACATGATGCGCAGGCTGCGCACGTTCTCCTGAATGAACACTTCTTCCTCGCTGATGTTGCGCAGCAGCCGGTGCAGGCAGAACAGGACCACCGCCGCCGGCACGCCCGAGGCATAGGTGACCCCAATGTACACCATGCGCACGCTGGAGCGCCACAGAATCCAGTTCCAGAACCAGGGGGCGGTGAGCAGCAGGGACGCCAGCAGCACCGTGAACACCCACACGCACACGCGGCTGAGCAACAGACTTCGATCGTTGTTCCATTTCATACCGGATTCCTCCTTTGTTGGCCTCATCATAGCACATTATTTTTTGTTTTTCAAGTATTTTTTATTGAAAAACAATAAAAATCATTTGTGATACAATAAAAGCGGAGGCAAATGCCTCCGCTTTTCCGCATTGTTTTATTTTTATGACTGCCGCACCCATCTGGAAAAATACCGGTTTTGTGTGCAGTGGATCACCTGACGGCCGTCCTCACCAATAAACACCGCCAGCGAGCCCATCTGTTCTTCCGGCGCCCGGCGGTATCCCAGGTCTTCCATGTATTCATCCAGGCTGGCGCCCGGCTTTGCCAGAATCACGTCCGGTGAAGCCTGTGCGTACTGCGCGTCCGTGACCAAAACCCGGGCCAGAGCTCCTGCCGCTGCGGCCGGGTTGGCCGTGCGGAAAGAAGCATAGGAAAAAACGGCCCCTGCCGCGTACAGCAGCACAGCGGCCGCTAGGACCACCAAAAGCCGTTTTTTTCCCATTCAGACACCTCACACGTTCAGCATGGCTTTGACCGCCGCCGGCGTCTGCACGCCCACACTGCGGTTCACGGCCTGCCCGTTTTGAAACACTAATACGGTGGGAATGCTCATCACGCCGTAGCGGGAAGCCAGCTCCGGCTCTTCGTCAATGTTGACTTTGACCACATGGGCCGCGCCTTCGGTCTCTTTTGCCACCTTGTCCAGCACCGGGCCGAACATCCGGCAGGGCATGCACCAGGGCGCCCAGAAATCCACCAGCACCGGCTTTGTCTGCCGCAGCACCTTCTCCTCAAAATCAACGGTTCCAACATGCTCTACTGCCATCTTTAAACGCTCCTTTCAAGTGCATCTTGTTTGTTTGTGTCTTAAGAATACACCGAAAAAAGCCCGTTGTATGTGACCAAATCACCGAAGGCTGTCGCCGGCCAGCTGTTCCAGTGCGGCCCGGTCCACCAGCTGTACACAGCCGCGGCTCACCGCCACCATGCCCTCGCTCTGCAGATATTTCATCATGCGGGAGATCACTTCCCGGGCGCTGCCCAGCTCTCCGGCCACCGCCTCGTGGGTCAAGGACAAAGAGTCGCTGTTCTCCCGGTCGGCGGCCTCCAGCAGAAACGCCGCCAGGCGTGCGTCCAGCTTTTTGTTGAGCACCTGATCCAGCAGCCACATCACATCGGAAAAGTGGCCCGCCATCAGCTCGTTTGTAAAGTTGGCGGCCGGCGCGCTCTGCTCCATCAGCTGCCGGTATACCTCGGGCGGAATGATCCACAAAAGGGACTCCTGATCCGCTTCGATAAAAATATCAAAATCCACGGCCCGCATGGCACAGGACGCGCTGAACAGGCACACGTCCCGCTGATACAGCCGGTACAGTGTGATCTCGCGCCCTTCGTCAGAGATGGTATACGCCCGCAGCACGCCGCTCTGCACGCACACAAGGCCCAGACAGTCCGCCTGTCCGCGGTGCAGCACTTCGCCCTTTTTGGCGGTATATTCTCTGGCCGAAGCCGTCATGCGGGCCTGCTGGTCCGGGGTCAACGTTTTCCAAAAAGGAAAAAACTCCTTCAGTTCCAAAAGAAAACACCTCGCTTGGTTCTC
>CALXIP010000099.1 GCA_944388395.1 uncultured Ruthenibacterium sp. | reverse complement strand
CGGCGTCCCATACATGGCAGGTATCCAGACACACGCCCAGCTTCTCCGGCAGGCGGACCCGATCCATAATCGCCCGAAGTTCTTCAAAGCTCGATCCCACTTCGCTTCCCTTTCCCGCCATGGTTTCCAGCAGCACGGTCGTCTGCATCTCCGGCCAGAGCACCTCATTCAGCAAATCGGCGATGAGCTGGATTCCTGTTTCAATTCCCTGCCCCACATGGCTGCCCGGATGAAAATTGTAATAATTGCCCGGGGTATACTCCAGCCTCGCCAGATCTTCCCGCATAGAGCGGCGGGCAAAATCGCGCAAATCTTCTTTTGCTGCGCAAGCGTTGTAGGTATACGGAGCATGTGCCACGACGGGGCCAAAGCCATGCTCCCGCGCCAGTTCATTGTATGCGGCCACATCTTTCTCATCCAAAGGCTTTACTGTGCCTCCGCGGGGATTTCTTGTAAAAAACGCGAAGGTATTGGCCCCCAGCTTTAACGCCTGTTTGCCCATGGCCAAATAACCTTTGGACGATGAAATATGACTTCCTATGTAACTCATAAAATAAAAGCCTCCGAAAGATTCAATATCGCAAAAGTCGTTCTCAGTGAATCTGTGCCCAACGAGCTGTACAGCACCACTCCTCTACAACTTTGGACAGATTATACCATACTTACGCGAATCGTGGAATCTCTGTTTTCGTCAGCCAACTATTTCATCTTCCTGCGTTTTTCAAAAGTTCTGCTATTTCCCCTGCCGAAAGAATTCTTCCGGCGGAAACGACCTTTTCGTCCACCACCAGAGCCGGCGTACTCATAACACCATATTCTGCAATCCGACCGAAATCTGTCACGTGGTCAATCGGTTCTTCCCTTCCCAGCTGCTGCAATGCCTCTCTCGTGTTCCTTTCCAATTCGTTGCACTTGGCGCATCCGGACCCGAGAATCTTAATTTTTGCTGATCCTGTCAGACTTGTATCGACATCCGCCTGTTTTTTCTTCCTGAAGAACATAAATACCTCCTAAATCAAATAACTTTGAACGCCATTAAACAAATACCCGACCAGAACAATGCCGACCATACAAATCCCGATGAACACAGCCACCAGCAACGGCTTTATTGCTTTGCGCAGCATAATCAGCGAAGGCAGGGAAAGCGTCGTTACCGCCATCATAAAGCTGAGAACAGTTCCCAGCTGTGCCCCTTTTGACAGAAGCGCTTCCGCGACCGGAATGGTTCCAAAGATATCCGCATACATGGGAATTCCGACCAGCACCGCCAGTACGACCCCCAGCGGATTCTGCCCGCCCAGTACGGTTTCGATCCACGCCTGCGGAATCCAGTTATGAATGAGCGCACCTACACCCACACCCAGCAAAATATAAGGAAAAACTTTTCGGAATGTGGCTGTCACCTGATCGAACGCATACTGGCATCGCTGTTTTCGGCTGTAGCCGGGCACATCTGTTTCGGTGGCCGCCCCCGGCCTGACAAAAGGCTCCACCTGATCTTTGAGCGGAAGCTTTTCAATCATTGTTCCGCCAACCACCGCAACCACAAGTCCCACGATCACATACGCACAGGCAATCTTCCAGCCAAAGACCCCCGTCAGAAGCAGCAGGCTGCCCAAATCCACCATTGGGGATGAAATCAGAAACGAAAAAGTTACCCCCAGCGGAAGACCCGCACTGGAAAAGCCAATAAACAACGGAATGGACGAACAGGAGCAGAAAGGCGTCACGGTCCCCAGCAGAGCCGCCATGATGTTGGCCCCCACGCCGCGAAATCTTCCCAAAATTTTTCTGCTTCGCTCCGGTGGAAAATAACTCTGGATGTAGCTGATGATAAAAATCAAAAAGCACAACAGAATGGATATTTTGATTACATCGTAAAGAAAGAACTGAACGCTCGCTCCGATTTTTGAATCCGTATTCAGCCCCAATGCAGAAAGCAATTGTCCCAGCTGTTGATTCAACCATTGCATCCCCAACACCTGGTTTTGAAAAAACAGCAGCACTTCCGTCATACGCAGTCCCCCTGTCCGCCATCCGCCACATGAAGCAGATATTGCGAAAATTGTTCGAATGTCTCCCGGCAAAGGGAATAATGCATCCATTTTCCTTCCCGCCGCACTGTTACAAGGCCGCATTCACACAGCACTTTCATGTGGTGTGATAAAGTCGGCTGCGTGATTTCAAAAGCTTCCAACAGCTGGCACGCACACTTTTCCTTGCCGCCCAACATTTGCAGAATTTTCAGCCGGTTGGAATCTCCCAGTGCTTTGCAGATACAAGCTGCATCTATCTCGTTCATTTTGCCCTCCTATTACATCGATTTATATCTATATGATGCTCATCACATAGATATTTGTCAATGTATTTGTGTTCAAAATCTGTCAGGATACTTGATACCTGCACGAAAAACCTTTGGCAGGAAGCAGCGCAGAATACCGGTTTGATACAAACAAAAAGGCCCAGCCCTTTCGGGCCGGGTCTCTTTTACCCTTCAACCGTATAAGAAAAAGGCAGCAGATCTTTGGCGGCAATCTTTTTCGGTGTGCCTTTGACCGACACAATCACTTCGCATTCCGGCATATAATCGTGTAATATCTGTCGGCAGTTTCCGCATGGCGGCAAAATTTCTTCGCCCTGCCTTCCTCGAACTGCGACAATCGTTTCGAATTCTCGTTCACCGTTTGTAATGGCCGTTCCAATCGCGATTTGCTCGGCACAAGCCCCATGCAGTGAATATACGTTCACTCCGGCATACACTTTTCCGCTTTTGCAACGGACTGCAGCCCCTACGGTGTGGTCGCTGTTTTCCTCGTCATAGTTGCGTTGGATGACGTCCTGTGCCGCACGGACAAGCAGACGGTCCTGCTCAGTCAATTCATGCAGCGGCAACAGTTCTTCCGGAAATCGTGTCATCAATGGAACCCGCCTCTCTTAACGTATTTCGATTGGGCCACGGAAAATTTATTGCTAAAAAAATTACCGCAAGCATCATATCGCTTGCGGTAATTTTGGTGCCGATGGTGGGACTTGAACCCACACGGTGTTGCCACCAACGGATTTTGAGTCCGCATCGTCTGCCATTCCGACACATCGGCACGTGAGATAGCTTATTTATTATAAGCGATTTCTCACATAAAATCAAGTCTTTTTTTCATTAAAACCGCAAACGCCTTGCGAATTCATTTTTAATGCTTTTGTCGCCAAACAACGCCAGTGCCGTAATGCTGGCAATGGCCATTACGGCAGGGATTGCCGCAGCCCAAAACACATGGGAAAGGCCCGTCCAATAAAAAATCAGCGGAACAAAGCCAAACACCGCCAGTACAACCTGATACAATACATAGCCGGCCCAATTGATCAGATTGCATAGAATAACGATCATCACCGCGGCAATTCCAATGCAGAAAACCGCGGGCAGAACAAAGTCCACCGACCAGCCTCTCCAGCCGGTTTCCACGTCCAGCAAAATCACCAATGCTCCGGCGCAGACCACCTGCATCAAAATTTTTCCGCCGGCATTTCCCCCTGTCCGCAGTACATGCGGCACCGAGATCCATGCATAACCAAAAGAAGTCGCCACGATCAGCCACCACCAAAAATGCGGCATGGTGGCCAGGTTGATCAATGCACAAACCGCAATGGTTACGATTGACCAAAACAGAAGGATCCGTTTGACCAGATGGTACTTTCTTCCGAAACCAAGCACCGGATACACGCGCTTCCCGTTCTGGCCCATTAAAGGCGCGCCGCACAAAGGGCAAATCTGTGCCGGTGTGGAAATATCGATCTGACATGCATCACAATGTTTCATCCTCATCACCGTTGCTTTCCAATGTAATGGGTACTCCCGCCTGAACAAGGTGCTGTGCGATCTGAAGGATCAGTGGATTTCTGTCCAAAAGCGTGGTCACATTCAGCGCCAGCGTTCCGCCATAAGCGCAGGCCGTAAACTTCAAAGGTTCCCCCGGAGAAGCCGGCAATAAAAAGCGGAATCCTTCAAAATAAGGCTGGAACTTTTCATCCACATCAACCACGCCCAAATTGGACAAGGTGGTCGTACTTCCATGGCTGGAATGCTCGTAAATCAACCGCAGAATTCCGTTTTTAAGCAGAAGCGGCGTCATTCGCGCAAACAGATTTTTCTCACTCTGGGCGGTATAGGCCAGCTTCTGTTCAAAGGCCTCCCGAGTACACTTTTCAGCAAACTGACGTTTCACATCCTGCAGGACCGCGTCAAAATTCGCCGGACCGGGACCAAATTTTTGTGAAACCGTCATTCCGGAAAAGAAGTTCAAAGAGGTGTCGCCGCCAAAAATGCGGCGCAGATTGACCGGCACAAAAAGATTGATCGGCTTTTTGGCGCCGCCGGCCGGCATGTGCGCCTGCCGAATGGAACACAAAACCAGCGCCGCCAGATACTCGCCGATGGACACGCCGCTCTCTTTGCACACTCTTTTTAAATCGGTTACCGGCATCAGCAGAGAGACGACCCCCACATCGCCCGCCAGCCGTTTGGTCCCTTTGATGTGAAATGCACTGGGTTCTTTATAGCCGGCTTTTTTCGACGGACGGCTGTATTTCAGGTAACAGTCCTCCACGTTGCCCGCCTGTTCCAAACCGTAGCGTTTTTCCTGCTCCGTCCCGTCCGGATAAGCCAGCTGACAATAACGATAGCAAATCGCCTTGAGAAACCGCATGGCACCCGTTCCGTCGGTAAGCACATGGAAGGTTTCCAAGTGGACCCGATTTTCGAAATACAGCACGCGGAACAAAAAGCGTCCTGTTTCCAGCGGGTCCATATAACGACAAGGCACGTCCTGTTCCAAACGAACTACCGGCACCGAATCGTTGGCCTCAAGATAACTCCAAAACAGGCCGTGGCGCAAACGAACTCCGAAAGCAGCATAATACGGAAGCGTCTGCTCCAGCGCGCGCTGAAGCAGCCCTGGATCCACCGTATCCCGCAAAACAGCTGTCATCCGGAACACATTGGTTGTGCGCCTGCTGGCAACCACAGGAAACAGATTGGCTGTATTGTCCAGCCTGTGCCAACGTCTGAAGCGCGGTTGCTTTTTCAATTGCCTTCCCCTCCTGTCGGCGGCACAAACAGCCGCAGGTCAATATTTTGTGCAATCGCCATGCCGCCCAGTTTGTTGGGGTGCAAACCATCCGGCAGGGAAAACTCTTTCTTCATGCCCGGTTCATCCCCCGCAGCAATGGGAGCCCCCAGGTCCAGCACTGCATCAAACAACCCGCATTCCTCCAGCCAGGCATTGATGGCCAGCCGCAGTTCTTCTCTCTGTGCCGTATAAATATGATTGATCTCGCGGGGAAGCAGCTTGCCTGCGTACACTTTCACGCCGCGCCCGTGCAGCGCTTCGGCCAGCGGCTCCACCGCTTTTTGATATTGTTCCAGCGTGATCAAATCACTCTCCGGTGCGCCATCCTTGCCCGGCAAACCAATATCATTGGTTCCCAGTGCAAAAATCGCATGCGTAAGTCCCTCAATCGGAAGCATATCGTAACGGAAGCGCTCAATTCCCGCATGCCCGTAAATCCCCTTGACCAGAGAGGGCGAATCATACAGCAGACGATTGCCGCCAATTCCCAGATTACAGACACTGACCATCCCAGGATATGCGTGATACAGACGCTGTGTGAACGGCGTCACCCATGCCCCCTGCTGCATGATGGAATCGCCGAATGCTGCCACTACGGAAGGTTTCGGCGCGTTGTCATCCTGCTCAATCACAATTTCGGACAAGGTCGTCACCGCATTGGTGATATCCCAGGGAAGCACCGTCCGGGACAGACTGCTGAGCAGCTTCGCCTTGGGGAATGCGGTTTCGGCACAGTAATCGCCTTTGACAGACCGCATGGCGAAAGTACTGACGAAGTTGCCGGAACTGACCTTGTCGGACAGCGGATAATATAAGCTGACCACAATGGTTTGGCCCGGTTTTACCGCCAGCGAAATACGGTCAGAATAGACATCTCTTTCCGGAACGAGCGCAAAACTGGTATCTCCGAATACCGTCAAAGGACGCATAGACCCCGGCAGAATCGTGCCTTTCCGATCCGCGAGGGCCACAGTGGCATTCCCCACCCAAACCGGGCGGGAAGAATAATAATTACTGAATTTTATATAAAGGCCGTTGCCCGAAAGATTATTGGGCGCGAGAATGCGCACAGTGCGCGCGGCATTGTTGAACGGCTGCGCGGAAATATCCGTATGCGCAACGGCAAATGTGCAGACACGGCGGGACATGGCTGCTCCCTCCTTTGGGAAAGATCAAATTCAGTATAGCACGCTCCGCCTGAGAAAAAAAGCATTCCGGGCCGATTCCGCTCTGAAATACACAAAGCGAAAGGCCCGGACCATTTGGTCCGAGCCTTTGGGGAACATTATTGATTTGCCTTTTTGGCCGCTTCGTCCACTTTGAGCATAACGGCGCATTCCATGCGTTTACGGAACAGCTCACAGCCGTACTCGTAAATTCCGCGAATGCTTCCGGTCGCATGATACGCGTTGGCCGCACATCCGCCGGAACAGTACAGCCGCGCCCAGCAGTCTTTGCAGTCCGGACGCGCATACACATTGCACAGCTTAAACTCATCCCGAAGCTCCGGCCGCGTGACGCCATCCCACACATTGCCCATAAGGTATTTTTCATCCCCTACGAACTGATGACACGGATACAGATCGCCCCAGGGCGTAACCGCCATATACTCCGTTCCGGAGCCACATCCGGAAATGCGCTTGTAAATGCAGGGGCCGTGCGTCAGATCGATCATATAATGATAGAACGTGAAGGGCCGCCCCTCTTCCTTGCGCCGAATCATCTCCTTGGCCAGGATCTCGTACTGCTCCATCAGCTTGGGCAGGTCTTCCTGCGTCAGCGCATACGGTTCACCCGGGGCACACACCACCGGTTCCATGGACAACTCCGTAAAGCCCAGATCCGCCATATGGAAAATGTCCTTGGTGAAATCCACATTGTTATGGGTGTAGGTGCCGCGCACATAATAGTCCCGGTCGCCCCGGCGACGAGCAAATTCCTGGAATTTGGGTACGATCAGATCGTAACTTCCCTGACCGGCATAATTCTTGCGTAAATGGTCGTGCACTTCTTTGCGGCCGTCCAGGCTCATGACCACATTGTGCATTTCACGGTTGGCAAACTCGATCACCTCATCGTCTACCAGCACGCCGTTCGTCGTCAGCGTAAAGCGGAAATTCTTCTGCTTTTCCTGTTCAATGCTGCGGGCGTAGGCAACCAGCTGCTTGACAACATCCCAGTTCATGAGCGGCTCGCCGCCGAAGAAATCCACTTCCAGATTGCGCCGTGTTCCGGAATTCGCCACCAGAAAATCCAGCGCCTGCTTACCCACTTCAAAGCTCATCAGGGCACGGTCGCCGTGGTATTTTCCCTGGCTGGCAAAGCAATATTCACAGTTCAGATTGCAGGTATGAGCCACGTGCAGGCACAGCGCCTTCACCACGGTGCTGCGCTTTTTGAAATCGAAGGCCTTATCCGCATATACGTCCGGTGCGAACAGCTTTCCCTGCTCTTTCAATGTCTCCACATCGTCCAGGCATTTGCGCACGTCCTCCGGTGTAACTTCCGGATATTTTTCAGTGATCGTTCGCACAATTTCCTGTGCAGGTGTATTCTCGTACAGGGCGATGATGTCATATGCCACCTCGTCCACAGCGTGCACAGACCCGGAATAAACGTCCAGCACGATGTTATAGCCGTTCAATTTATATTGATGTATCACTTTGCGTTCCCTTTCCGTCATAAAAATACCGCTTGCCCACAAACAGGTGAGCAGGCGGCGATATGGATCCTATTCAACAACCTTATTTGTTGTCTTTGTTCTCGCACATCTGGTTCGCAACACCGCAGGAAGTCTTGCAAGCAGACTGGCAGGAAGTCTGGCATTCGCCGCAGCCGCCATTCTGAACGCTCTTGGCAAGATCGCGCGTTTCGAGTGTCTGGATTC
>CALXIP010000098.1 GCA_944388395.1 uncultured Ruthenibacterium sp. | reverse complement strand
CCGCCACATTAAAACGAAACCTGGCGTTGTTGAACGCCAGGCCTCGCAAAGTTCTTAACTTCCATTCTGCCCAGGAATTATGGGACTTCGAACTCAATTCCTGTTGCACTTAGTTTGACAATTCACTGTGAGAGGTTCAGCGCGCCAATCGTTCCAGCGCCGCTGCAAACCGCGGGTCATTTTGCAGCATGGAAAGTTCGGCCCGCACAGCTTGTGCCAGTGTGTGCAGTGTGTACCGGCAATGTGGCGTCTGCCCGGATGCGCCGGCCCAATTTTCGGCTTCGAGACTCATGCGTTCCACTTCCTGCAGAGCCCGCACGCGGTCCCCGGTTTCGCAATACAGGCAGGCGGATACAAGCCGGACGGAAAGCAGGTTGGGAAAGCAGGGAACGTCCGCTGCTTTGCAAAGGGCCTCCGCCTGATCCAGAAAGGTCCGCGCCTTGGAAAAATCCTTTTGCCTTTGCGCGGACTTGGCAAGAAACTGGAGACAGAGCACGGCGTCGGAAAGATTTTCTTCCAGGGCAGCACGGGCGAGTTGTTCCGCCTGGGCCAGGTCACCCTGTTCCGCCAGCAGGGCAATTTTCAACGCGCGGACATCCAGCTGCGGGAAGGACAGGCCGTCCAAAAGCTGCCGGGCACGTTCCAAATCTCTCTGAGGGCCGTGGCACAAGAGACCCGCCAGAACGTACGTGGCATTGGCGCGCAGCAGTTCATCCGGACTGTCCAGACAGGGCTCCAGCAGTTGGGCAGCATGGTCAGTGTCCTGCAGGTAAGTCAGGTACAGAGAGGAAACATAAAATTTCAGCCAGAGGTCATTGGGATATTGATGCAGCAGCTGCTCGCTCAGGCGCGAAGCTTCTTCGGCTCGGCCCTGCTCAAACAGGGTGCTGTATTCCTGCGTCAGCGCCTGTGCTTCCTGGTCGGTCAGCTGGGGCTGAAAATCCATCAGATGATTGAGATCGGTGCCCAGAAGCCGGGCGAGAGGGGCCATCAGCAGAAGATCGGGACAGGCGGCGCCGGTCTCCCACTTGGAAACAGCCGCGGCGCTGACGCCCACCGCGTCGGCCAGCTGTTCCTGTGTCAGGCCTCGGGCGCGGCGCAGCTGCTGGATGTTGGTTCCGATTGAATGTTTCATGTGGCATTGCTCCTTTGCTGTTTTTGGGCCCGCTTTTATGGTATCATAAGGAAAGAGCAGGACACAATGGAACATTTGTTGAACGGAAAGGCGGATTTATTGAAAGCCGTTCCGGAAAGGAGAGTTTCCCATGAAAAAAGCTGCGATGTTTGTAACGGATGGATTCGAGGAGATCGAGGCGGTAGGTACCTTTGCCATTTTGCGCAGAGGCGGGGTTCAGGTGGACGTGTATTCTTTGCTGGACGACGATGCCACCGGCCGTTTTGGCCTGACCTGCACCAATCTGAAGCGATTTTCCCAGTTTGACGGCGCACAGTATGACGCGCTGGTGCTGCCGGGCGGGCCGGAGTACAAGGCCATGGAGGCAAGTGCGGAGGTGCAGCGGCACATCCGCGCCTTCTGGGATGCAGGCAAGCTGGTATGTGCGATTTGCGCCGCGCCTACCATCTTGGGTCATGCAGGGTATCTGAAAGGCAAAAACTACACCTGTTTTACCACCATGAATGAGGACTTCGGCGGGGTGTATCACGCGCAGTACGCAGTGCGGGACGGACATCTGATCACCGGCCGCAGCGCTGCCGCCACTGTGGATTTTGCCTTTCTGGTGCTGGAAGCACTGGAAGGGCCGGAGAAGGCCGAGGAGATCAAGCAGCAGATCTATTACGAAGCATAAAACAGAACCGCCCGGATGTGTTCATCCGGGCGGTTTCGTTTGTCTGTTACATGCTCTCGGGCACGGTGATTTTCATCATGGTCAGCGCATTGGAAATAACGGTCTTGGCCGCGGTGCACAGGGCCAGGCGAGCCTGGCAGACAGCGGGCTCGGCGTCCTTTACACGGCAGGAGTTGTAGAATTTGTGATAGCGGTTGGCCAGCTCGGTCACATAACGGGTGATCCGGGCGGGGTCGTAGCTCTTGGCCGCGGAGACGATCTCGCCGGGGAAGTTGGCGATGTGACGGATCAGGTCCATCTCGCTGGGCTCGGTCAGCAGCGTCAGGTCCGCTTTGTCCGCACCCTCAAAGACGATGCCCTCCTGGGCCATCTTCTTCAGAATGCTGCAGATGCGGGCGTGGGCATACTGCACATAATACACCGGGTTCTGATTGTCCTGGGCAACGGCTGCGTCCATGTCAAAGTCCATCACGCTGCCCGGCTCCCGCAGGTTGAACTGGAAGCGGGCGGAATCGATGGGCACTTCATCCAGCAGCTCGGCCAGGCCGATGGCTTTGCCTGTGCGCTTGGACATGCGCACGGGTTTTCCGTCCTGCATCAGGCGGACGAACTGCATCAGCACGATGTCCAGCTTTTCACCGTCCAGACCGATGGCGTCCATGGCGCCCTTCATCCGGGCCACATGGCCGTGATGGTCTGCGCCCCACACATCGATGGCGCGGGAGAAGCCGCGGGTCACAAATTTGTTGTAGTGGTAGGCGATATCCGCCGCGAAATAAGTGGGTACGCCGTTGGCGCGCACCAGCACTTCGTCTTTGGCTTCATCGGTCACTTCGCCGTCCAATCCCTTGCGGGTGACTTTGTTTCCGCCGTATTTTTCGGCGTACTGCATGCTGCGGTACCAGATGGCGCCGTCCTTTTCATAGGTGGCGCCGCGCTGGGCCAGCTTGTCCAGAATGTCGGCGATGGCGCCGGACTGATGCAGTCCGGTTTCGCTGAACCACACGTCGTACTGAACGCGGTATTTGCCCATGTCATCCTTCAGGCGCTGCACATTGATGGGCAGCCCGAAAGCGGCGATGTCCGTCTGCAGCGTCTCAAAGTCGCCGTCCACATACCGGTCGCCCACTTCGTCCGCAAACTGCCGGGCCAGCACTTTGATATCTTCGCCCTGGTAGCCGTCCTCCGGGAAAGGAACGGCGTCCTCGCCCTTGAAGATCTGCAGATAACGCGTGGCCAGGCTTTTGCCAAATTTCAGAATCTGGTTTCCGGCGTCGTTGATGTAGAACTCACGGGTCACGTCATAGCCGGCCCAGTCCAGCGCAGCCGCCAGGCAGTCACCCAGCGCGCCGCCGCGGGCGTTGCCCAGGTGCATGGGGCCGGTGGGGTTGGCGGATACAAACTCCACGTTGACCTTTTCGCCTTTGCCAAAATCCGTGCGGCCGTAGTCCGCGCCGGCCACAGTAGCCGCCAGAACGACGTTCGCATACTGGTTCATGTTCAAAAACAGATTGATGAAGCCGGGGCCGGCTACCTCCACCCGGTCAAACAGAGTGCCCTCCAGCGCAGGCAGATGTGCGGTGATGGCCTCTGCGATTTTGCGGGGCGGCATGCCGAACACACGGGCGGAAGCCATGGCCAGGTTGGCGGCAAGGTCGCCGTTTTTTACGTCGCCCGGCACCTCCACCACAAAAGAAGGCAGCTCTTTCTGCGGCAGCGTACCGTCGTTCATGGTGTCTTTGGCGGCCTGCTCCAACATGGCGCGGGCTGCGTCCATGGCGGACTGGCGGGGGTCAAAATTTTTAAAATCCTGCATCCTATTCCTCTCCTGTCGTCCCGCTCTCAATCGGCGGGTTTTACTGTAATATCCACAATATTCCGGCTGACGCTGCTGGCGTCCACATCCAAAAGATAGCTGAAGCGAACACGGCCGCCCTCTTCCGAAAGGTGGCTGTCGATCACGTCGGCGGCAACACCCAGGCTCAGAGAGCCGACGCCTGTTTCGTAGTGGCACACATGCCGCCGCCCTTTTTCAATCACCAGCTGGCTGGGGGTCGGGCCGAAGCGCAGCATGCTGACTTTATGGCTGCCCTCCACCTTTACGGTGGTCACACAACCCTGATAACCGGTGGCTTCCGTCTCCTTGTAAGTGATGAAGAAGTTGCCGCCCTTGCGCACAAAACTGCCACGGGTCATCAGCTTGATGCTGTCGGACTCGCCGTTCTGCTCCATGGTGCCGTGGATGGTGATCAGATAATCTTCCTTCACGCGCGCGCCTCCTCTTCCAGCTCCAGGCGGCAGTCATCCACCCGGATGCGGCGCACCTCGCCGCCTGCGTACTCACCCAGGAACCAGCCGGCCAGCTGGCGGAAACTGTCCGTGGAATCACTGACGAAGTAGTGCGCTTCGCCGGATTGCCCATCCCGCAGCAGGCCTTGTTCCTCCAGCCAGGTGCGAGCGGTGCGGGCAGCCTCGCGGCCCGGGTCAATCAGTGTTACGTCCGGACCCATCAAATCTCCCAGAATCGGCGCGATCAGCGGGTAGTGGGTGCAGCCCAGAATCAGGGTGTCCACTCCTGCGGCCTTGACCTCTTTCAAATAGTCCTGCGCCACCAGCCGTGTGACCTGGTTGTCACGCCCGAAATAACCGTTTTCCACCAGCGGCACAAACAGCGGGCAGGGGGTGGCGGTGATCTGTGCCTGAGGCGCCAAAGCACGCAGGGCTTTTTCATAGCTGCGGCTGTGAATGGTGGCGGGCGTCCCGATCACGCCAATGCGTCCGGTGCGGGTGGCGGCGGCCGCGGCGCGCGCCGCGCTGGGGACCACGCCCAGGTAGGGCACGGGCAGCCGGTCGGTGATGCTTTCAGGTAACGTACTGGACACGGTGCCGCAGGCGGCGATCACATATTTGACATTTTGAGACAGCAGGAATGCGATGTCCTGCTTGGCGTATTCCACAATGGTCTCCACACCGCGGGTGCCGTAGGGCACCCGGCCGGTGTCACCGAAATACACAATGTCCTCGCCGGGCAGAAGCCTGCGCAGCTCCCGCACGGTGGTCAGGCCGCCCAGGCCGGAGTCGAACACGCCGATGGGCGCGCCGTTACCGGCCATTGCGGCCACCTCTTTCCAGAGCCAGCTTCACCAGACGGTCCAGCAGCTCTGCGTAGCTCATTCCCTGGGCCATCATCAGCTTGGGATACATGCTGATGTTGGTGAATCCGGGCATGGTGTTGATCTCGTTGAGAAGAATTGCCCCGGTGCCGCGCTCCACGAAGAAATCCACTCGGGCCAGACCCTTGCAGCACAGCGCGCGGTAGGCCTTTTCGGCAGTGCGCGCCACTTCGTTCAGCGTCTCGTCGGGCAGCTGAGCGGGGTAGACCGTGCGGGACGTGCCGGAGATGTACTTGTCATCGTAGGTGTAGAACTCGGCACTGGCCAGAATTTCACCAGGCAGGGTGCTGTGCACCTCGTCGTTGCCGCACACGGCGCATTCCACTTCCTGTCCGTCCACAAAACGCTCAAAGACCACGCGGTCATCGTGCTCAAAGGCCAGGTCCACCGCTTTTTGCAGCTCCTGTTTGTCTGCGGCTTTGGAGATGCCTACAGAGGAACCTGCGTTGGCGGGTTTGACAAAGATGGGATAACTCAGTTTGGCGGCCACCCGGGCCTCGATGGCGTCGAATTCTGAACGCTGCCAGCGCTCCATATAATCCCACTCGCAGCGGCGGATGCCTGCCGCATCCATGACCAGGTTGGCGACCACTTTGTCCATGCACACAGCACTGCCCAGAACGCCGCAGCCCACATAGGGGATGCCGGCCATTTCCAGAAGGCCCTGCACCGTTCCGTCCTCGCCATTTTTGCCGTGCAGCACCGGGAAAACCACGTCCACCGGAATGCTGCGCACTTCTGCACCTTCAAAGCAGACCAGCCCCGTCAGGCCGCTGCCGGGGCATACGGCGCAGGGCACATTGTCCGGATGCTGCTCCCACCGGCCGTCCGCCAGCAGTTCCACCGGACCGCGGTACAGATACCAGCGTCCCTGTTTGGTGATGCCCACCGGATAGACCTCGTATTTTTCCGCATCCAGGTTGTTCAGCACGCTGGTGGCACTCATGCGCGAAACCTCGTGCTCACTGGACACACCGCCGAACAAGACGGCGATCTTGCATTTTTCCATTGAATGACACACCTTTCATGCGGCAGATATCCGCATGCTAATACTTGTATGTTAATACAACAAACTATATAATAGCATACAGGGCAAAAAATGCAAAGGTTTTCGGGGCCACAAACCGCTTTAAAAAACAGCATTTTTCGCTTGACGGCACCGTGCGGATGTGGTATGATGAGTGTACCTCTTTTGCAGGTCTATTTTTTTGTGCGCATTTTTCGAAGCGCCGCCTGTATGAGAGGGAGGCTAATAATGGAGGTGCCGAAACATGAGAGTGAAGATTACAC
>CALXIP010000097.1 GCA_944388395.1 uncultured Ruthenibacterium sp. | reverse complement strand
CGGCCCGGGCCATGGAAGAGGTGTCCGATCCGTCCACCTGTTCGTAGCAATAGGCCAGAACCGATTCCAATTCTTCCACGCTCATGTAATAGACATCGTCCGGCGAATCCGTGAGGTAGCAGCTCTGGCCTACAAACCAGACGTAGCTGTCCCACTGCTGCACGGTCAGCTGAAAGGTGGTGTCCCCCAGCACAGCGGTGATGTCCAGATAAGCGTCCACACCCAGCTCTTCGTTTTCCACCACGTCCTCGGTCACGCTCAGCTGATCGAACCCGGCAGACATCGCCTGATACACGGGGATCTCATCGCTGTAGAACATATGCGCCCGCTGGAACTGCTCCAGATAGCTGCCGGTGCGCTCGGCTTCCAGCAGGTAGCCGTTGATATAAGCCTGATCGTAATCCAGGTACTGCTGGAAAATGTCATCCACCTGGCTGCCGTAGGAACCGTTGTAGAATTCATCGCCTGCCCATTCGTCCTCGTAATAGGAGTTGTAGTCATCCCACTCGGGCAGGTCCCAGTCGAAGCTGGTTTGAAACGCGCGGAACGCCATGCTGAAAATCAGCGCCACCAAAGCCACAATCCAGACCAGATAGCCCGCGATCAGCCCGATCAGCGCGCCCACATGGGGTTTGCGGGTGGCGTCCCCCTGCACATAAGCGCAGTAACGGCGGTTGAAGGTCGCACCGTTGTAAATGGCAACGGTCAGCCCCCACACGCCGCACACCACACTGAACAGCCAGGACACCAGCACCGGCGGACCGAAAAGGGTTCCTGTGCCTCCGGTGTTCAGCTGGGACAGCGCAATGTTGCCCGCATACAGGCAGGCGAACAGTTCGCCCACACACTGCACCAGCAGCAGCGGAAAGTACAATTTCCAGAAACGGCTGAAAAAGCCCCGATACAGCGCATGAAACGGTCCCAGGAAAAAGGCTGCAAAATTGAACCGGCCGGGATTTCCGGCCGCGATGGACGCAAACTCGCGTGCGTAATACGGGTCCGGCACATCCGCCACGGAATACACCGGCGCATCCGTCCGCGCCCCGCAGCGGGGGCAGAACAACGCCCCCTGAGGAAGCTCTCTCCCACAATTCCGGCAAACCATACGCCGTCCTCCTCATTGTTTTTCTTTCATTATAGCGTTGGTGCCGGGTGTTTGCAAGAAACGGCGGCGCATATGGATAAACGGGTGCGCAAAACGCCCCGGCTCGCCCGGTCACGCCGCACATATCCCGGCGTTGATTGAGGGGGTTGTACTCAAAAAAATGCCGTTTTCCGCCAAACGGGGCCTAAAAAGGGATTTTTTGAGCTTTGTGTTTTCGCGCCGCATTTGGTACAATAAGGCTGTCGACAAACTTCGGCAGCGACGCAGTCGAGTAACCTGCAACGCAGGAAAACGCCGCGCACAACGCGGCAGAAAGGAAGAGGATTCGTATGGTTTTTTCCCCCCTGTCGCTTCTTTGGCTCGGCCTGGCCATTGTGTTCGGCGTGCTGGAGGCCGTGACCGTGGCCCTGGTGAGCATCTGGTTCGTGCTGGGTGCCGTGGCCGCGCTGATCGCCTCTCTGTTCACATCATCGTTTCTGGTCCAGTTCTTTGTGTTTGTCCTGGTCAGCGGCGCGGCGCTGGCCGTCAGCTGGCCTTTGATGAAAAAACGCCGCAACGCGCGGCCCGTGCCCACCAACGCAGACCTGAACGTGGGGCGCACCGCCACCATCATTGAACCCGTGACCCCCAACCAGCCGGGCCGCGCCCGTCTGGACGGCGTGGACTGGACCGCCAGGTCCTCGGTTGCCCTGGAAAAAGGGCAGCTGTGCACCGTGATCTCTGTGGACGGCGCCACACTGACGGTGGAACCCATGCCCGGCACCGCCGCCGTATAACAATAAGGATCTCATTTAAAAGGAGGAATACTGTATGCCCATCATTCTGATTCTGATCGTTCTCATCATCGTTCTGCTCATTATGAACATCCGCATCGTTCCCCAGTCCTACCAGTACGTGGTGGAGCACCTGGGCCGGTACAAAACCACCTGGGACGCAGGCGTCAAATTTCTGATTCCCTTCATGGACCGGGTGGCCAAAAAGGTCTCTTTGAAAGAGCAGGTGGTGGATTTTCCGCCTCAGCCCGTTATCACCCGGGACAACGTGACCATGCAGATCGACACGGTCATCTTCTTCCAGATCACGGACTCCAAGCTGTTCACCTACAACATCGAGCGCCCGCTGGCCGCCATTGAAAACCTGTGCGCCACCACGTTGCGCAACATCATCGGTGAAATGGAGCTGGACCACACCCTGACCAGCCGCGACATCATCAACACCAAGATCACCGCCATTCTGGACGAAGCCACGGACAAGTGGGGCATCAAGGTCAACCGCGTGGAAGTCAAGAACATCATGCCTCCCTCTGAAATTCAGGATTCCATGGAGAAACAGATGAAGGCCGAGCGCGAGCGCCGCGAGAGCATTCTGCGCGCCGAAGGCGAAAAACGCAGCGCCATTCTGGTGGCTGAAGGCGAAAAAGAAAGTGCCATCCTGCGGGCCGACGCTGTGCGCGAGCAGCGCATCCGTGAGGCGCAGGGCGAGGCCGAGGCTCTGATGACGGTGCAGAAGGCCCTGGCCGACTCCATCAAGATGCTCAACGAGGCCGATCCCTCTCAGAAGGTGCTGACGCTGAAAAGCCTGGAGGCGCTGCAGAAAGTGGCCGACGGCAAAGCAACCAAGCTGATTGTGCCCAGCGAGCTGCAGAACCTGGCCGGCCTTGTGGCCAGCGCCAAGGAAATGATGACCATGGACGAAACGAAACGCTGATTTTTCCAAAAGCCAGACCGGCACGCCGGTCTGGCTTTGCTTTTTCGTCTGTTTTCGCACGCCTTGTACAGCGAAAAATTGTAGCAAACGTGCATTGCCAAACCGAATGGGATTCGGTAGAATAAAAGTGTATTTTTCATAAATTGTTCACAATTGACTTCGATATATCGCCGGCGATAGGGGCCGGCAGTTTCTAGCGGGCGGCCGTAAATCACCCGGCTATCGAAGCGGCGTTGTTATGCCGTTTCGAAGGCGCGGGTCCCGGTGAGAGGCCCGCGCCTTCTTTTTGCGAAACGGGGCGTGTCCCCTTTCGATATACGATCTATTTTTTCTTTTTACAGGAGGAACAATCATGGAAAAATTCTTTCGTCTGAAAGAACATGGTACCACGGTGAAGACCGAAATCATCGCCGGTATCACCACCTTCCTTGCGATGGCCTACATTCTGGCTGTCAACCCCAGCATGCTGGGCGCGGCCGGCATGAACACGGCGGGCGTGTTTGTGGCCACGGCGCTCTCTGCTGCGTTTGCCACCGTCATCATGGCTTTCTGGGCCAACTATCCCATCGCGCTGGCTTCCGGCATGGGCCTGAACGCCTATTTCGCCTACACTGTTTGCGGCAGCCTGTCCGCACAGGGCATTGAGGACCCCTGGCGCATCGCTTTGACCGCCATCCTGGTGGAAGGCATCATCTTCATCATCCTGTCCGCGTTCAAATTCCGCGAGACGCTGGTGAACTCCATCCCTGAAAACCTGAAATACGGCATCACCGCCGGCATCGGCCTGTTCATCTCCATCGTGGGCCTGAAGGGCGCGGGCGTCATCGTTGCCAACGAGAGCACCCTGGTTGCTCTGGGCAATGTGGGCGACGCCAGCGTGGCGCTGGCTCTGATCGGCATCGCCCTCATCGGCATCATGCTGTATTACAACATCAAGGGCGCCATCCTGTGGGGCATCCTGATCACCTGGATCCTGGGCATCTTCGCTCAGCTGTCCGGCTGGTACACCGGCGTTTCCGTTCTGCCCGACTTTGCCAACAACAGCTTTATGGCCGGCTTCGCGGGCATGGGCGAGATCGCCTTCAAGTTCGATTTCAGCTATGCGGCTTCCAACGTGGTGGACTTCGCGGTCATCGTGTTCGCGTTCCTGTTCGTGGACCTGTTTGACACCGTCGGCACCCTGATCGGCGTGGCCGCCAAGGGCGACATGCTGGACAAAGAGGGCAAGCTGCCCCGCGTGGGCCGCGCTCTGATGGCCGACGCCATCGGCACCGTGGCCGGCGCCTGCATGGGCACCTCCACCGTTACCAGCTACGTGGAATCTTCCGCCGGCGTGGCCGAGGGCGGCCGCACCGGTCTGACCGCGCTGACCACTGCGGTTCTGTTCATTCTGTCCATCTTCCTGGCTCCCATCTTCCTGGCCGTCCCCGGCTTTGCCACCGCTCCGGCGCTGGTGATCGTGGGCATGCTGATGATGAGCAGCGTTTCCAAGGTGAAGTTCGAGGGCGACATGGCCGATGTTCTGGGTGCGTTTGTGGCCATCATCATGATGCCCTTCACCTACTCCATCGCCAACGGCATCATGTTCGGCGTTCTGGCCTGGCTGGTGCTGAAAGTGGTCCGCGGCAAAATCAAGGACATTCATCCGGTTATGTGGGTCGTGGGCGCGCTGTTCGTGCTGCGCATCGTGACCATCATCCTGGGTGTTTCCAGCTGAGTTTTGGGCGTTTTCCGGCGTCCGGCCTTTTGGCCGGGCGCCTTTTTTTACGCCCGGATGCACTTTTGATACAAACCGTGCTACAATGAGGGCAGAACGAGACAAGGAGCGGAGCATATGGACCCGATTTTGATCGTAGAAGACCAGGCAGCCATTGCGGACCTGATCGCCCTGACGCTGGAACACGCCGGCTGGCCCTGCCACGTGGTGTGCGACGGGCGCGCCGCGGCCGACTGCATCGAAACAGGCCGCTGGTCGCTGATTCTGCTGGACATTATGCTGCCCGGCTTTGACGGTTATGAATTGAAACAGTACATTGCAGATGAGACCCCGGTCATCTTTCTCACCGCGCGCATCGCCGTGGCGGACCGGGTGAAGGGGCTGCGCATGGGCGCGCAGGACTATATCTGCAAGCCCTTTGAACCGGAGGAGCTGGCCGCCCGGGTGGAAGCGGTTCTGCGCCGCACCGGGCGGGGCAACACGGTGCTGCATGCCTTTGGCGTGGTGCTGGACCCCACAGCCCGCCGGGTGCGCAAAAACGGCGAGGATGTGTCCCTGACGCCCCGGGAATACGATCTGCTGGAAGTGTTTCTGCGCAACCGGGGCGTGACGCTGTACCGGGACGCGCTGTTTGAACGCATCTGGGGCGAAATGCCCGAAGAGGGCAGCCGCACGCTGGATCTGCACGTGCAGCGTCTGCGCAAAAAACTGGGCTGGCACAGTGAGATCCGCACCCTTTATAAAATCGGTTACCTTCTGGAGGAGGGAGCGCCTTGAAACTGAAATGGAAGCTGAGCCTGAGCCTTCTGGCCGTGACCGGCTCATTGTTCCTTTTGGGCGGCTACTGGATGATCCATCAGAATTTCATGTCATCCATGGACGACGCTGCCCGACGATACACCGCATCACACGCCAGCCAGCTGGACCTGGTGACCACGTTTTTGGCCCGGCAGGACGACCCCAGCCCCAGCCAGGCAGGTGCCGAGGCGGCCGCCGGTGTGCCCGACGGAGCGCTGGCGCTGGCGGACGCGGGGTATGCCCTGCTCTTTTCCAACCTGCCCGAAGAACTGGACAAAATGGACCTGTACGATGCGGTGGAGGCAGCCGACACGGGCTTTGTGTACCGCCAGCACGGGGACCGCATCTGGTTTCTTGAAGCCAGCGCCCTGCCCGCGCAGACGGATCTGCATTTGATCAGCGCCTTTGAAGTGACCGCACTGTACATCGAGCGCACGGAACAGCTGCACCGGTTCTGGCGCATCGCCGCCGTTCTTTTGGCCGCCGTGGCGCTTTTGACCGCGCTGGTGTCCGGGGCGGTTTTGCGCCCGCTGCGGCGTCTGCAGGCCGCGGCGCAGCGCATTGCGGGCGGCGTGTACGACGAGCGCACCGGCTTTGTGAGCCGGGACGAGGTGGGCTCCCTGAGCCGGGAGTTCGACCGCATGGCCGAGGCCATTGAGGCCCGGGACCAGGCCCTGCGGGAGAGCATCCGCCAGCGGGACGATTTTGTGTCCGCCTTCACCCACGAAGTGAAAACCCCCATGACGGCCATGCTGGGCTACGCCTCCATGCTGCGCACCCGGGAAGTGGACCTGGCCACACGCCAGAAAGCCGCCGATTACATTTATCACGAGTCCAAACGGCTGGAGACGCTGTCCCGCCGGCTGATGGCGCTGATGCGTCTGGGCGAGGAAAAGCTTCAACTGGTCCCCACGCCGCTGAGCGGCATTTTAAACGACGTGCGGGCCGCTGCGGCAGGTCTGCCCGGGGTGCGGGTGCTGATGCCCGAAAGCGGCGGGCTGTATGTGCGGGCTGACCGAAGTCTGGCCGCGGACCTTTTGTGGAACCTGGTGGAAAACGCGGCCCACGCCGCTCCCAAGGACGGGTGCGTGCGCATCACGGTCACCGAACAGCCCGACCGGGTGGAACTGGCTGTTTCGGACACAGGGCGGGGCATCCCGCCTGAGGAACTGCCCCGCATCATCGAGCCGTTCTACATGGTGGACAAAAGCCGTTCCCGCTCGGAGAACGGCAGCGGGCTGGGTCTGGCGCTGTGCAACCGCATCGCCGAGCTGCACGGAGGCAGCCTGCACTTTGAAAGCACCCTGGGCGAGGGAACCACCGTGCGGTTTTCTCTGGAAAAGGAGGCGGCGCCATGCGACGTGCAGGACTGACCGGCCTTCTGGCCGTTTTGTGCGTGCCTGTGCTTCTGGCCGCCGCGGCGCTGGGACCGCTGGCCGCCATGGAACAGGCGGACCGCGACCGTCTGGAGGCCGTGCATCCGCTGGCCTCGCCGGACATTGGGGCACCCTCGCCCGAAGCCATGGAGATCCCTCTGGTGGCGTGGCTGTATCAGCTGGCTCTGATGCAGGACCCGGACGATTACTCCCCCTATACCCTGGACGAGGAGATCCAGTTGAACTGCTCCAAGAAAGACATTCGCAAGCCCATGGAAAAGCTGGCTCCCGCCCTGCCCGACGGCTGGACCGACCTGCTGGAACAGATGGAGTTGCGGGCGGCCCGGGTGATTCCGGTGGGCTATGCGCTGCACAAGGCCTTTTCCTCGCTGGAACTTCGTTTCTATGACCAGGACGTGTTCACCCCCTTCGGCACGCTGACGGTGGTCACGGCGCCGGACAAAGTCACCCCTGTGCAGATGAACCTGTTTGTCAACGGTTTTTACGATTTGGAAATCACGCCCGCACTGGAAGACCCCTACGGCGTTTTGGAGGATATCACCCTGGTGCTGGGCCTGGAGGAACTGGACTGGGAACCCGTTCAGCTGGCCAGTTCGGATGGTTACTGGTGCATCCGCAGCAATCAGGCGAACCTGCGCCTTGTGGTGCATGCACAGACGTATGAACCCGACGGAAGCTATTCTCTGAGCATCACGCTGACTATGATGCCGCCGGAATGAGAGGAGGAACGGATTGTGAAACTGCGTCCAATTGCGGTGCTGACTGCGCTGACACTGCTGACCGGCTGCGCCGCCCCTGCACAGGCCACGGATCCGGCCCCCGCTGTCCCGCAAAGCGAGCTGCGGCTTCTGGCGCCCGGACCCGGGTCCGCCCTGAACGAACAGGGCTTTTTTGCGGTGGACACGCTGTCCGAGGAGGGGCCCAGCATGCTGACCTTCTATGACTTTGAGGAAATGGGCCAGCGGGTGCTGTGCGACGTGCCGGACTGCACCCACGACAGCGACGCCTGCCCTGCGGCCTGCTCCGGGACCATCTATCTGGTGGGGGATACGCTGCTGGCGATGACCGCAGACACCAGCACCCCTTACGGCCATTACACCCGTCTGGAGAGGCGCAGCGCGCAGAACGGCCGCCTGCTGGACCAGCGTCTGGTGCTGGATGGCTGGCAGAGCGTCACGCCCTACACCGACGGAAGCGCGCTGTACGCCTGCCTGAACGGAGATCTGGTCCGGCTGGATGTTTCCACCGGGCTGGAAACCGTGCTGAAACGGCGTTTTCTGACGGAGAGCCGCTCCCCGCTGGGAATCCTGGGGGACCGTGTGCTCTGGGATACCACCGAGGCAGGCGATCCCACCACGCGGGTACTGAGCCTGATGCAGGACGACTACTCCCTGCAGCCCCTCTTCCGCTTTGCCTCGGGCAGTGTCAAACTTTTGTGTCTGGAGCAGGACACCCTGTACTGGGCCGACACCAAAACCGGCATCGTGTACGCCGGCAATTCTTCAGGCGAGTCCCAACCCGTGACCGATGCACTGACCTCGTATCGCTGGGTCTGGACCGAGGACGACTGGAGCAGCGTGCAAAGCTGGGGCGGCCAGGTGGTGGACGGCAAGCTGCTGGTGGATGTGACTGAGCCGGATCTGCTGTCCTCGACCTGCTATGCAGTGGACCTCTCCAGCGGGGAGATCAGCCCCTGCCCCCTGACCGATTACTGGAACGGTTACTCTCATCCGGTGGCGGTGTGGGCTGAGACCGAACACGGCCTGCTGGTCAGCCAGCACGAGCGTGTGATGCGCACCACCATGGGGCAGGACGGCGGCTTTGTCACTTATGAAAGCGACCGCACTCTGTACGGTTTTTTGACCCCGGAGGACTTTTTCGCCGGGCGGCCAAAATACCGGATGATGACGTCGCTTTCCATCTGAACAGGAGGATTTTATGAAACGTCTGTTCTGTGTTTTGCTGGCGCTGACGCTGGCAGCCTGCGCGCCGGTTTCCTCCGGCGTGGCCAGCCTTCCGGATTCGGAGCCGGTCGCCGCGGTAAGCACCTTGACGTCGGCCCTTTCATCCGTCAATGAAAACGGCTTTTTTTCCTATTACTACGACCCGGCCAACAGCGAGGCCGGCACCCGGCTGGGCCGGTGGGATTTCCGGGACGGGACCATGCACATTCCCTGTACGGTGCCGGACTGCGACCACACCGGCGCAAAGTGCGAGGCGCGGCTGAGCGGCTATCCTCTGGTGGTTCTGGAGGACGCGGTGTACACGCTGGAACTGGACGACAGCCGGGAGCTTTACGAGTTGTCCGTCCGGGATGCGGACGGCACCCATCCCCGGCTGGTGGGCACGCTGGGATACTGGAATTTTGTGGGGGCGGACGAAGAATTTCTGTACGGCTTCTGCGAGGGTGCCTACGGCCGGGTGAGCCGGGCGGACGGCACCGAGACCTTTCTGGCCCATGGCCTCGGGAAGGATTTTTCCGACTACGGGCGTGTGCTGGGGGTCTGGCAGGACCGTTTTGTGGCCGTGAACTGGGACTGGAGCCGGGAAGAGCCCGCGCGCCTGTGCCTGCTGGACCGGGATGGGACCGTGACCGAAGTGGCCCGGATCGACCCCGCGCACTTTTCCGATTTCGACTGCGTGCTGATTCAAAACGAGATGCTGTATCTGGACCGGCTCACCGGAGACGTAATGGCCGTGCATGTAGAAACCGGCGAGGTTCGCACCGTCACCCAGGCACTGCGGCCTTACAACGCGCTGGAAGGCGATGATTTTTACAAATGCCAGCGCTGGTATCTTTCGAAGGTGGAGGACACCCCCATTGTCCGGGTAGTGGACCTCGGGGACGACCATCTGGAGCAGGCGGTCTTTCGGGTGAACGAAGACGGCACGGTGTCCCAGCTGCCTCAGTGTCAGGAATTTCGGGATTATGACCCGGAACTGGGAAGCGGTTACAACAGCCAGCCCGAACCGGTGACCGTGATGGACCAGTGGGGCGAGGAGCTGGTGGTGTGCTGCACGGTGCAGTACTTTACATACGAAAATGGGCACGACATCTTTGGGGCCGCTCGAAATGTATACGCCCTGACCAGTGTGGAGGACCACCTGGCGGGCAGAGAAAATTACCGGGAATTTTCCAGTGAGGAGTGAGTGTTCATGCGCAAATTGCTGTGCGCGGTATGCCTTCTGGCGCTGCTGGCGGGCTGCGCGGACACCCCCTCCCCGGTCTCTGCGCCCCAGAGCGCCCCGGCGGACCCGGGGCAGACGGACAACCCGGTCTTTCTGGAAGAGCTGCCCGCGCTGGGCAATCCCGCTGCCGCCATGACCGAAGACGGCTTTTTTCTGGCTGAGATCCTGCGCGAGGGCGGCCCCAGGCTGCTGACCTTTTATGATTTTGAAACCGTGACCCGTCGGGTGGTATGCGACGTGCCGGGCTGCACGCATGACAGCGGCGCCTGCCCCGCTGCGGTGCCGTCCGACCCTCTGCGGCTGGGTGACAGGCTGTATTTTTTTGAAAACGCAGACCCCGATGATTTCGCCCAGGGGTTTCTGGTCAGCCGGCGGGACCTGCACGGTCAAAACTCCGAACAACTGGGCCAAATCGGCGGCGAATGGTTTTTCAGCGCCGGAATGTACACCGACGGCGCGTCCCTGTTCACCTATCGCGGCCCGGATTTCGTCCGCATCGATCTGCCGGACTGTCACGTGACCATGGTGGAGCGCGCAAACCCGGATAAGGGATCTGATCTCACTTCCCGTTTGACCATGACCGCCCCCGACGGGCAGGTGTACCGCCTTGGATGGGACCCCGCTCTGGATGAGTCACCCGGCCATCGGCTGACCCGGTCGGGCACCGCTTTGTATTACGCGGACCCTGCCACCGGATGGATCTTCTGTCAGGATGCGTCCACGGGGCAGACCCGGGAAGTGAGCCGCGGGCTTGCCGATTATAACTGGAGCCGACAGCAGGTGGCGGGCTGGGATGAAGCCGGTGCGCCGAACCGCTGGGAAACACACTGGGCCTGTGAAAACTGGACGGGCCGCCTCATCGCCGGCGTCCTTGTGGTGGAGTTGGGCGCGCCGTCACCGGACCAGATGAATACCTATCTGCGCGCGGCGGTGGACCCGGAGAGCGGCAGCGTCACCCTTTGTCCCCTCTCCACCTTTATCAACGGCGTATCCCGCCCCATCCGTATCTATGCCGAGACGGACCGGGGCCTGCTGGTCTGCTGTGACAATCCCTCCTCCGTGCGTGAAACGATGGGGAAAGACGGCAGCTTTCAAACCTGGACCAGTTATGGGAACGTCTATGCGCTGATCGACCCGCAGGATTTTCTGGCCGGCGTACCCAACTACCGCCGGTTTGAAGACAAAGGAGGTTTTTCATGAAACGGCTTGCCTTGCTTTTGGCGGCAGTGCTGCTGACAGGCTGCGCCGCCCCCGCTTCTGTGCCCGCCTCTTCCAATATCCCCGAACAGACGGCGGAAACCTCTTCGCTGCTCTATTGGACGCCCTATGCATCCATTCCCAACGAAAGCGGTTATTTTTCCGTCTTCCATTCCGCCGATGGCACGCCGCTTCTGAGCCGGTACGACTTTACGGACATGACCCGGCACATTGTTTGCGACGTCCCCGGCTGCACCCATGCGGACAGCACCTGCCCCGCGTATCTGGACGATTACACCATTGTCTGTGTGCCCGATGCGGTGTATACTTTTTTGCAGCAGCTGGATGAACACGGCACCCCCTCAGGGCTTTCCACGATGATATGCCGCGATCCGGACGGCACCGACCCGCAGCCCGTGGGGAC
>CALXIP010000096.1 GCA_944388395.1 uncultured Ruthenibacterium sp. | reverse complement strand
GCGAAGCCTTTTCAGAACTGGCTTCGCGGGCTTTTGTGTGAGTGGTGGTCAACACGTGGTCAAAGTGGATGCTGCGGCCGGGGAAGATGTTTCTCAGATATACTTACAAGAGGCGGTGGAGGAAATTCGCCTATCAAAACATCTTACCAAGGGCACTGGCTTTGCTATGCAAGCAAAAAAGTGAATTTAATCCTTCAACATAAAATTGATGGCCGCAGGTAGCAATGCGTTCCAATACATGGGAGTGTGAGCGCCCCGGCCCCATTCTGCTGCTACGGGGATATTGGCTTCTTCCAGCTCCGAGACAAACCTGCGATCCATATCATACGTGAGGGGGTCCTGTTCGCCGCAGCACAAGAAAATATCAGGTAGCTTTTTTCCCTCCGCTTTGATCCTTTTTAGAATATTGGAGGGATGATAATCGGCACGATAGCGTTCTTCGTTTACGAAGTATCTGTCGAATTGCTTTCTTGTGAAACTACTGTTTTTGAAAAGTCTGTTGCAGTACGGGTCCGTGACCGGCGAAAGCGCCAGTATTTTGCTGAATGTATCGATGTGACGACTGCCCAGCATCAAACTGCCGAATCCCCCCATGGAAATACCGCCGATATATGTATCCTCGCGCTTGTCAGATAGGGGAAACAGCTTACGGGTGATCGTCAGCAGCTCTTCACTGATAAAAGATTCATAAAGCGCGTGAACGTCTTCTTGATTTGTGTAAAAGGAATTCTCACCATCAGGAATGATCAATGCAAATCCTTCAACAGCTGAAAGCTCATCCAAAATCGAACTGGATAAAATGCTGGACGCATTGGCGGAGTAACCCGGCAGGAAGTAAAGCGTTTTATAATGGGGAGAGCTGGCTGACTCTGTTTCATCAAAAGGAAGCACGGCCTTCACTGTTACATACCGTTCCAGCGCCTGCGAGAAAAAGTCCATTGAAATATTGCCCATTGATCTATTCCTCCTTCGCTGCTCGCAAATCTCTTCACTGCTTTTTTGTCTTTGTTTAAGCGATTCGCCTCCTTCTGGGCGGCGGGCTTTCGAAAGATGCTCCAGTTGCTTTTTCAAATCGGGACGAGCATGTCACGGCTACCTTCACGGGCGGGGGACAGGTCCCGGAAAAGCCGGGTCAGTCACAAAAGGAAATGGGGCTCGACCAGGCGCATTCGCCGTCTTCCTGAACCACTTCCACGAAATAAGAGGCGCAAGCATCCGGACATAAGGTGCCGCTGTATTCCACGTCTTCCCCGCCGTTGACGGGCAGCGTTTGACAGAGAACGCCATTTTGATAAAGATTGATTTGACAAATGGGGAATGTTCCGACCGCATGGACAAACAGCGGCATCGAATCGGAGCGGGAGGCGATCACTTCGCCCATGGAATGCGTGCCGATGCGAAATTGCAGCAGGATGAGTTCGCCGGTAACAGCATAGCACTGGCGCGCTGCAAGGGCGTCGTAAACGGCTTCCCGTGACAAGTTTTCTGCAAAAACCGCCACATGGCCGCTTCCGGCATAGTGGGCAAGGTGATGCTTGTCGTGCGTGACATTGGCGTCGCCGGCGTTGCCGTCATGGCCATCACTGGAAGCGACAAAGCCGAAATGGAACGAAGAGGCATACCGGCTGTATGCGTAGCCGGGGATGCGTTCGCTGCAAAGGTTAAGCGGATGATCTGTACGGAACATACAGCCCCAGCTGGAATAGACTTCCACGCAGCGATCGAATTTTTCGTTGTAGAATTTTTCAAAATCCATCACGAATTGCTCTGCATTGGGGTGATGGGGGATGGTGATCGCTTCAAGACGGTTGTTTTCCAGCCAATCCCAAAGCGCTTCGGGGGTAGGGTCGTCTGGGCTGCTGACGCCGTACTTGATCGGGGCATAGGGCTCTTTTTGGTAATCAAAAGGCTTCAGCGCGGCGGGGATCTCCGTGCCGTTCCGGAAGTATACGTTGCGGTGTCCATAATTGGCCGAGGTCCACTCAAATGCGTTCAGTGCGACAAAGCGGCCGTTTTCGTTGAAGGCGTCGTTCGTGTCGCGGAGCGTTTTCCAGTCGCGGGCGTCCAACTGCCAGTCGTGGTCCGTGACAGCGCAGAAATCCAGCCGCGCCACATCGCGCGCGTAGGTGAGGTTGGACGCCACACTGCCCACGCCGCAGCCGTCGCCATTCAGGAACTCACTCTGCGCGGTGTGCACATGGATGTCTCCAAAATAGACGGTCTGGCCGTCGATCGTGCGCTGGCGGACGGTGGCTAAAACTGCCTCGATTCCGGTGCTCAGATCGCCTGCCAGCGTGAAATAGTTGAATCCCACCCGGAACCAGCGGCGGGAATGGGCTTCCTGATTGTGAGCATCCACCGAAAGAGTAAGCGAGGTGCGTCCGGCGACGATCTCCTGCGGCAGATAAAGATAGGCAAAGCCATTTACATAAAGACTTTCATTTTGAACAAATTCATCCAGCGTGAACAGTTCGCCAAAGTGCAAGGCTGCCTTTTTGCGGTGGACTTCCAGGTAAAGGCGCGTACCGTTCTTTCCTTCAAACAGGCAGTTTGATTTTTTCATACTGAAGGAGATCAGCGGTTCGCCATCCACGGAAAGCTCGAAAAAACCGTTGGGCTGCGGATAGGGAGCACCGTTTCCCATGGCATACTCAAACACCAGGATGGCCCCGTTTACGGCCGTCGGGTCAATGCGGGAAGGCTCAAAGTCCGGCGATTCGGTGCGCCAGGAGATTTTTTGACCGGGGCTCATGGTGATGCCGGCGGCTTCGTATACCTGGCAGAAAGAATCAATGTGTCCCTGCGTATAGCGGAACCCGCTGCAAAGGATGCTTTCACTGCAGGCGGCGCCATTGGAAAGGCTGATCTGTTTTTCCTGCCGCACATCCTCGCAAAATTGCGAGGGGGTATGCCGGCTTCCGTCCGGGTTGATAAAGATCCTGTTCATTGCGCTCCATCCTTTCGGTGAAAAAACTAATAATTGTCCACTTGCAAAAATGATTATAGAATATATGACAATAAAGAGCGATGCGGCGTACCCACTATTTTGTTCCGAATCCTACTTTTTCGCTGTGGATCTGTTTAACGCGGACGGAGTTAATGCTATGATGAATGAAAAGGAGGGATGAAGTGTGGAAAAGCTGTTTTCCGAAGACGCGATGGAAGACCAGGCCTACAGCAGACCCGATTCCTTTGGCGATGTGCGGATATTTTCGGTGTATGTGCCGACGGGCAGGTATCGCTCCGCGGACCGGATCGAATCTGCGGGGTGGCATAAAGTGAACCGGCAGTATCATATTCGGCGGCGGGAAGGGGCCGGTGCGCCGTTGATTTTGTTTACGGTGGCCGGCTGCGGCGGCGTGAACGTGAATGGCAGACGCTTTCAGGTCCATGCCGATGAGGTGTGCTTCCTGCCGGAGGGCGTTCCTTGTGAATATTGGACAGACAGCGATGAGTGGTGGGAGTTTTACTGGCTGCATTTTTCAGGTAGCCATGCGCTGGATCTGTTTCGGGATCTGCTGTCGCTTGCGGGCTTTTCTGCACATTTTTCGGTCTCTTCGGTACGACCGCTGCTGGAGCGCTGCCTGAATACATGCTTTTCCACCTTGAACGGAGAACTGGTGGCCTCGGTGCTTTTGAACCAATTGCTGTCGGAATTGCTGCTGGAGTTTTGTGCGCGTGAGAAGAATGCGGATCTGGTGGACCGGATGCTGCTCTATTTGAGCGCGGAGAGCACGCAGCGCCTGTCCATGGATGAGATGGAGAAAAAGTTTCACTATTCCAAAGAGTACATGATCCGCACGTTTCACGAACAGACCCGCACCACGCCCTATCAATACTGGCGAGAAATCAAATTTGCGCAGGCCAGACAGATGCTTTCCTTGTCGGAACGCTCTCTGGAACAGATCGCAGAGGTTGCGGGATACGCATCGGCGGAAAGCTTTTCCAAACAATTCAAATTGAGATATGGGATGACTCCCAACCGCTATCGCAGAGAGACCGGCAGTTCCAAAAAGGAAGAATATTGATCGGAACCCTGCCTGCGTTGACCGAACGCTTTGCTTGTGTTGACGCAGGTGCTTTTTTGGGATATTTTGTGTTTAAGGCAAAATGCACAAAAGTTTTCATAGAAAGGGTGTCTGTTATGCGGAATACACTGGTGAAAGTCGTGGCTGTGGTGGCGGAGAAAGGGGAAGCCGGATGGCCCTGCGTTGACTGGCCGTATGAAAAAGAACTGAACCGTATCATGTCGGTCGTGCGTGAGATGAATGCAGATATGACCTTTGACGTCGTGAGCTATTCCACGCCGGAGCAGGCAAAGGCGGACTATGAGGCGGACCTGAAAAAATACGACGGCGTATTGGTCCTGGAGATGACTTGCTGGAAGTATGTGGAACAATTTTACATGGAACAGGCTGCGGAAGGGCTTCCCACCATTGTGGCGGACGTATTGTTTTACGGAAGCGGCTCGACGCTGGCGGTGGCAAGTCAGCTGATCCGCAATCAGAAATTGCCGGTGCCCCTGATCTCCACCGCGGACTACCGCGAGATCGGTCAGGCCGTGCGCTGCTTTGACGCCATCCGCCGCATGAAAGAGGCCCGCATTCTGGTCGTGGGCAACAAGGATTACCGCGTGGAAGAGGAAGGCCAGGAGCGGTTTGAAAAACTGTGGGGATGCACTTTCATCAACTGCAAAGGTGCCGAGCTGAACCAGTATTTCGCGCAGGCTTCGGATGAAGAGGCGCAAACCATTGCGCAGCAGTGGATGGACGAGGCGGACAACGTCTACGAGCCTACCCGTGAGGAGATCGTGAGAAGCGCCAAACTGCACATTGCCATTCGGAATATGATGAAAGCGCACGACTGCAACGCGGTGACGCTGGACTGCCTGAATCTCTCGTATGAGAATCAGTACATGGACAACAAGCATATGTATCCGTGCCTGTCCCATTACGAAATGCTGCGCAAGGGAACGGTTGCTGTTTGTGAGGCGGATGCCTACTCCACCGTTTCTTCGCTGCTGATTCAATTTATGACAGGGCGGCCGGGCTTTGTGTCAGATCCCGCCATTGACACTTCCTCCGATCAGATCACATACGCGCACTGCGTTGCCTGCACAAAAGTGTTCGGGATCCATGATGCGCGCACCTGCAGATACAACATCCGCAGTCACGCGGAAGACCGGCGCGGCGCATCGGTGCAGGTGATCTTCCCGGCCGGCGAGAAACTGACGACCATCCAAAGCTTCCCGGACAAAACGGCATCCATTCATTCGTCTGTGTCTGTGGGGAACTGCAGCCTGGAGGAGGGGTGCCGCTCCAAGCTGGTCGCTTCGGCCAATGCCGAAAAACTGTTGGAGCAGTGGTCTCCCAGCTGGCATCACGTCACGGTGTTTGGCGACTATCGCAAAGTGTTCGGCTACCTGTTTAAAATGAAAGGTATCCAGATTCTGGAAGAGGACAAATAATCGGCACGGTCGCTTGTAAAACCAAAGCGCTTTGCTATAATGTTTTTAAAGCAGGAGGGATATTGGCCTTGGCGGAGATTATGACGGATACTGCACCCAAACCTTCGGCCGCTTTGCCGCAGCCGGATTATGCCGCTCTGCACACATGGGACAACTACAGTGCACAGCTGCTGGTGGAGTATGAGCAATGCGTGGACGAAGGCAGGGAGATGTCCGGTCTGAAGGATGTTTTTGAGGTGGTTTCCCATCTGCCGGAAAGTCATGAAAAAGCACAGTTGGCGGATATTCTGCACCGCATGGCGATGGCTGCACCCGTTCGCGCGGGGTATGCATATGACGAACCGACGGGCTATGACGCCATTCAAAGCAGATGCGCGCACTGGACGCCCCGGAAGGTCCCGGCCGACCAGGCGCTGCGGGAGAAAGTGCGCGGAGCCTGGTAC
>CALXIP010000095.1 GCA_944388395.1 uncultured Ruthenibacterium sp. | reverse complement strand
CCGTTTTGCCGTGTAAAACGCCGTTCCGGCAGCACGCCGCAGCTGGCTGCGCTGCCTGGGACGCAGGTCCTGATTCATGACGTTTCCCCTTTCCCTCGATCACCATCTGCCTACAGCAAGATCGCTGCCATTATTCAAGCGAGTGGCTTTTTGCCTGCGCATCGATCTGCTGCTTCCGTTCGCCCTGAACAGGCTTTTGTTGGAATGCCTACCCCATTGCTTTTTCTCCCGACTCTCTGATTCGCCGCATAAAATTTTCAGTAAACTTGAACGAAGTTGGTTTCATACTACCACAAAACCTTCGCGGGGTAAAGCCTCTTTTGCCGTCCGGGCAAACATTGAACCGGCCTGCCCCGTGCGCTATAATAAGAGCAGCAAGAGGAGGGGAAAATTTCAATGGAAGATTGCAAGATTGCCGTATTGGGCATCGGCGGTGTGGGCGGCTATCTGGCCGGCATGCTGGCCAGCACATATTCTGACGTTTCCTTCGTGGCCCGCGGCCCGCGCAAGGCGGCGCTGGAGGCCCACGGCCTTCAGCTGCACAGCGAATACAGCGGCGAAATCACGGCCCGGCCCGCCCGGGTGGTGGAGACCGCCGCGGAACTGGCGCCGCTGGACTATCTGTTCATCTGTGTAAAAAACTATTCGCTGGAGCAGGCGTGCAAAACCCTGGGCGCCAGCGTGGACGACCACACCGTGATCATCCCGGTGATGAACGGCGTGGACCCTGCCGAGCGGGTGCGCACCTTTGTAGGGCGCGGAACCGTAGTGGAATCGCTGATTTACACCGTGGCCTTTTCCAACCCGGATTTTTCCGTGACGCAGCAGGGCGATTTCACCACGGTGAAGCTGGGCATCCCCCACGCCACACCCGCTCAGCAGGCCGCTGTGGAGCGCACAAGGGACATGATGGTCCACGCCGGGATCGACACACAGATCTGCGCGGACATTCAGGCGGAGATCTGGCGCAAGTATATGCTGAACTGCGCCTACAATGTGCTGACGGCCGCATACAACCGCACCATCGGCCAGCTGCGGGATGACCCCGTCACAAGGCTGGAGTACCGGGATCTGCTGCTGGAGACCCTTGCGGTGGCTCAGGCCAAGGGCGTTGCTCTCACCCGGGAGATCGCGCTGGCGGAATACGATCGTTTCCTGCACAAATTGGAGGATGACGCCACCAGTTCCCTTCAGCGGGATCTGCACCCTGCTGACGGCGCGCCGCCCCGCGAGAGCGAGCGGGACACCTTCAGCGGGTATCTGGTGCGGGAAGCCCACCGGCTGGGCATCTCCGTACCTTTGTCCGAACGGTATGACCAAATGCTGCGAAACATGTGACCATCTCTTTTTAAAAAGCGAGGTGCCCCGATGAAACAGCGACTGTTTGCGTTTTTTCTTCTTGCCGCTCTGTTCTTTGCCCTGCCTTTGACCGCCTACGCCGACGCGGGGCCCAAGCCATCGGTACGGGTGGTTTTTTCGCCTGCACCGCAGCAGCGCTGCTATGGCACGCTGCTTTCCAGCACTGCCTCCACCGGTCCTTCTTCGGTTTGGGACGGGTCGTCGGAGCACGCCCGGTACGAGGAGGGGGAAGAGGAGATCTGGCAAGCTTTTGTGGACTATCAGGACCCGGATGGCTTCTATTTTTTACAGGAAATTTGGGACTGCAGCGAGGCCGGCCTGCTGGACTGGACCTATTATCCGCCCGGCACCTTTAAAATTCTGCTGTATTTCCCGGACAGCGGCCAGTTTTGGACCAGCCCGGTGTACGAGCGGTACGCCTTTGACAGTTATTTCACCGTGGATTTGACCCGCGCGGAAAACGGCGTGTTCACCGCGGAAAAGACGTATGATTTCACCTGGGAAATTCTCTCCATGCTGGCCCGCATGGCGCTGACGCTGGCTGTGGAACTTTTGCTGGCGCTGCTGTTCGGCTACCGCAGCGCGCGGCAGCTGCGCATTGTGACGCTGGTCAATGTGTGTACTCAGCTGGGGCTGAACCTGCTCATCAACCTGGCCAACTGGCAGGCGGGGCTTTTTGCTTTTCTGCTGGCATACTTCGGGCTGGAGCTGGTGGTTTTTGCCGTGGAAGCAGTGCTGTATGCCCGCTTGCTCACCCCGGGACGGTCCGGCAAAAAGGCGGTGCTGTATGCGCTGGCGGCCAACGTGCTGTCCTTTTGGGCGGGTGTTCAGGTCAGCATGTGGATCCCGGGCATCGCATAACACAAAACGCCGGAAAGATTCTCTTTCCGGCGTTTTTCAATAGAAAAGGCGCGGGCCTGTGCCCGCGCCTTTTCGCTGTTTTTAATACAGTTTTTCCCGTTTCACATAGCTTGTGTGCAGGATGTGATGCGCTTTCTCGCCGCCCGGCTCGCCCAGATAGTCGGCATAGACTTTCTTGAGCAGCGGATTCTCGTGGCTCTTGCGAATCGCCTTGGCTTCGTCCTCAGCATACAGGGCTTTGGCGCGCAGGCCGCGCAGATCCACAAAGTTGCGCACGCTGGCGGGCTGCGTGGGCTGACCGCCGCCGTTGACGCAGCCGCCCGGGCAGGCCATGAACTCGATGAAGTCATAGTGCTTCTCGCCGGACTGGACTGCCTTCAGCACCTGATCGCAGTTGGACAGGCCGGAGGCCACACACACGTTCAGCTTCAGGCCGCCCACCTCGTAGGTGGCTTCCTTGATGCCGGCCGTGCCGCGCACTTCGGCATAATCCACAGCCGGGGCGCTCTCGCCGGCGACCAGCTCCACCGCAGTGCGAAGAGCCGCTTCCATCACGCCGCCGGTGGCGCCGAAGATGACGGACGCGCCGGTGCTCTCGCCCAGGGCAGGGTCAAACTCCTCGTCGGGCAGCGCCTGGAACTGAATGCCGGCCCGCTGGATCATGCGGCCCAGCTCGCGGGTGGTGATGGAGATATCCACATCGGGAATGCCGTCGCCCGCGGCGGACATATCGTCGCGGCCGATCTCAAATTTTTTGGCCGTGCAGGGCATCACGGACACACACACGATGTCGTGGGGGTCCAGGCCCATTTTCTGGGCGTAGTAGGTCTTGGTCAGTGCGCCGAACATCTGCTGGGGCGATTTGCAGCTGGACAGATTGGGGATCATGTCCGGATAATACGTCTCGCAGAACTTGACCCAGCCCGGGCTGCAGCTGGTGATCAGCGGCAGCGCGCCGCCGTTCTGGACCCGATGCACAAACTCGGTGGCCTCTTCCATGATGGTGAAGTCCGCCGCGGTATCGGTGTCGAACACGCCGTCAAAGCCCAGACGGCGCAGAGCAGCCACCATTTTGCCTTCCACGTTGGTGCCCACAGGCATGCCGAAGCATTCGCCCAAAGTGGCGCGCACGCTGGGCGCGGGCTGCACCACTACATGCTTGCTGGGGTCGTGCAGCGCTTCCCACACCTTGGCGGTGTCGTCCTTCTCGGTCAGAGCGCCGGTGGGGCACACCGTGATGCACTGGCCGCAGGATACGCAGGGGCTGTCGCCCAAAGGCGCTTCGAAGGCGCAGGCGATGTGGGTGGCAAAGCCGCGCTCGGTGGGGCCGATGACGCCCACGGCCTGGTTGGCTTTGCAGGCCGCCACACAGCGGCGGCACAGAATGCACTTGTTGTTGTCGCGAATCATGTGCGGAGCGCTGTCGTCGATGTCGTAGTGCTCCTTATCGCCGGTGAAGCGGTGGCCGTCCACGCCGTAGTCGCGGCACAGTTTCTGCAGCGCGCAGTCGGTAGAACGCACGCAGGACAGGCAGTTCTGGTCGTGGGTGGACAGGATCAGCTCCAGATTGGTCCGGCGGGATGCCATGACCTTCTCGGAGTTGGTGATGATCTCCATGCCCTCGTTGACGGGGTACACACAGGCGGTGACCAGGCTGCGGGCGCCCTTCACTTCCACCACGCAGATACGGCAGGCGCCGATCTCGTTGATTTCTTTCAGATAGCACAGAGTGGGGATCTCAATGCCCACGCTGTGAGCGGCTTCCAGGATGGTGGAGCCGGCGGCGACCTCATAGGATACGCCGTTGATTTTAATGTTCACAGTTTCCATGTTGGCTCCCTCCCTTAACCTTTGCTGATAGCGCCGAATTTGCATTTTTCCATGCAGGCGCCGCACTTCACGCACTTGGACACGTCAATGGTGTGCGGCTGACGCACGGTCCCCACGATCGCGCCGGCCGGGCACGAACGGGCGCACAGGGTGCAGCCTTTGCACTTGACGGGGTCGATCTTGTAGTTGAGCAGCGCCTTGCAAACGCCCGCCGGGCAGCGTTTGTTCACAATGTGCT
>CALXIP010000094.1 GCA_944388395.1 uncultured Ruthenibacterium sp. | reverse complement strand
CTGTACGACCAGGCCCCCGATTCTGTGGGAGGGACCATGCCGGATGATGCATTCTATTACGGAGCGTAAAAAGAAAATAATCGTCAATGGGCTGGCTGTCTGCTTCTGGCTTTTGCTGTGGCAGGCGGCCAGCGTCTGCATTGGAAGCGATTTGCTGCTGGTCTCGCCGGTAAAAGTGCTGGTCACTCTGGCGGGGCTGATCACAACCGGAGATTTTTGGGCCACTGTGCTGTTCAGTACCGTGCGCATTTTGTCCGGATTTGTGCTGGCGGTGCTGGTCGGCGTGGTGCTGGCGGTGCTGGCGGCCGGGTCCGGCGTGGTGCGGGCTCTTCTGCGCCCGCTGATGGTCACGGTGAAAAGCATCCCCGTGGCCAGCTTTATCATTCTGGCGCTTTTGTGGCTGCGGAACACGGGAAATCTGGCTGTGTTCATCAGCTTCCTGATGGTGTTGCCCATTGTGTACACCAACACGCTCACAGGCATCCGTCAGGCAGACGCACAGCTTTTGGAACTGGCGCGCCTGTACCGGGTACCCTGGGGACGCACCATGCGTTACATCCGTCTGCCCGCGGTGCTGCCGCCTTTCCGCGCGGCTTGCGCCGTGGGGTTGGGTCTGTGCTGGAAAAGCGGCGTGGCCGCCGAAGTGATCGGCATCACTTCGGGCAGCATCGGCGAGAAGCTGTACGATGCGAAACTGCTGTTTTCCACAGCCGAACTGCTGGCGTGGACCGTGGTGATCGTGCTGCTGAGCCTGTGCTTTGAAAAGTTGTTTTTGCGTGCGCTGGACTGGGCGGGCCGGCGGGCCCTTCGGGTGACGGCCCCCCGGCCGACGGAGCCGGGCACTGCGGGCCCTGTCCGAATGGAGCAGGTGTCGAAAGGATTCGGCGGCGCTCCCGTGCTGCAGGATCTCAGCCTGGAGTTTCCGGCCGGCGAAATGGTCTGTGTGATGGGACCGTCCGGTCAGGGAAAAACCACGCTTTTGCGCGTGGTCGCGGGGCTTTTGAAACCCGACCGGGGCACGGTATCCGCCGGAGACACTCGCTTTTCCGCCGCCTTTCAGGAAGAACGGCTGCTGGAGTATGCCGATGCGGTGGATAATGTTCGCTTTGTGTGCAGCCTGCCGGAACAGAAGATTCAGGATGCGCTTTACAGCCTTGGTCTGGAGAAGGATGCGTGCGGCCGGCCGGTGGCGGAGTTGTCCGGCGGGCAGCGGCGGCGTGTGGCACTGGCCCGGGCCATGCTGGCGGACGGAGCGGGCGCCGTGCTGCTGGACGAGCCGTTCAAAGGACTGGACGAGGAGGCACATCGTTGTGCGGCGCGGTTTGTGCAGGAGCGCCGGCAGGGGCGCACGGTGCTGGTGGTGACCCATGACGCGCAGGATGCGCAGCTGCTGCAGGCTCCGGTGCTGTCGCTGGAACCGGTGCCGCACGGCCATTGACAATTTGTCGAAATCTTTCGCGGAAACCGACGGCCTCTTTTTGCCGATTCACGATTTGCTTTTGTTTTTCTTGACAAACCCTGTTGTGAGAGCATACACTGAATAAGGCGAAGAGACCCATAGCAATGGAAAAAGGAGTGTGACATAGCGTGGAGGGCGATCCTCGAGGGCGATCATGCCGACAAAAAAATGAGCGTGCTTTCTGCGCTGTGCGCGGCTGATTTTGTGCTGCCTGCATGTGCGCGGACCGGCGCGCGGAAAGCAGGGATATCATGATTACGATTTATTCGACGGACGAAGGCGTGCTGAACGAACTGGAGCGCATTGAACCGGGCGCCTGGATCGATTTGTGTGCGCCGACAGAAGAGGAGATCCGATCGGTTTGCGACCAGCTGCAGGTGGATGTGGACCTGGTGCGGGCCGCACTCGACGAAGAAGAACGCAGCCGCATTGACTCGGAAGACGACAATATGCTGATCCTGGTGGACACCCCGACCGTGGAAGTCCAGCCGGGACGTGGTTTTGTTTACACCACATTGCCGTACGGCATTGTGCTCACGAAGGACAACATCATCACCGTATGCCTGAAGGAAAGCGCGTTGTCCCGCGCGTTCAGCGACGGTTCTGCCAAGCGCTTTTCCACCAAAAAGAAAAAGCGCATGACGCTGCAGCTTTTGTATCGCAACGCGACGCTGTTTTTGTTCTATCTGCGTGAGGTGGACAAGGCGTCCAACCGCGTGGAGAACGAGCTGCACCTGTCCATGAAAAACAAAGAGCTCATTCAGATGCTGGGCCTGGAAAAGAGCCTGGTGTATTTTTCCACTTCGCTCAAGGGCAACGAGCTGGTGCTGGAAAAACTTCTCCGCATGGATTTTGTGCGGGATTTTCCCGATGACACCGAACTGCTGGAAGATGTGATCATCGAAAACAAGCAGGCCATTGAGATGTCCAATATCTATCGGGACATTTTGTCGGGCACCATGGATGCCTTTGCTTCGGTGATTTCCAACAACCTGAACATCGTCATGAAAATGCTGGCCAGCGTGACCATTATTCTCACGGTCCCCAGCATTGTGTTTGCGTTATGGGGCACCAATGTGCCCGTGCCGTTTGAGTCCTCGCCTTTCGGTTTTTGGATCGTCATCGGCATTGCGGTGGTGTTCACCGCTGTCAGCGTTGTGCTGGCGATTCGTAAAAAGTGGCTTTGAAAAAACCCCGCTTTCCTTGGGAAGGCGGGGTTTTGCTGTATACAGAAAGATTGCCTTTGACGAAATTTGTAGCGAACTGTGCCCGATTTTGAAAAATTTGTGGATTACCTGTTCCAAGAGAACGGCGAAAAGTTTCGAAATTTGCCTTTTTATAATTGCTATACATCGATTTCGCGGGACAAGTTATATGACAACCTTCAGGAAACTTTTGGCCAAGGATTGACAAAAAAATCGCAATTTTTCTAAGATTGGATAAAATTTGTGTAAAATGTCCAAAAAATGGTGCGTTTTTTGGTGCCCGCTTCAACGAATGATACAGAAAACTATTGCAAAAAGGCTGGAAAATGTTTATTATAATAAGAAAGAAACCGCGTTTAGCCGTGGTTTCAGTCAGTATGTGCGAAACCTGCCTTTTGCCGGGTTTGCCCCAAAGGAGGAGCTTTTTTGAAAAAGACCAATCAGGCATCAGACTTGCCGATTTACCTTTTTAAGCAGGGAAAAAACTTTGAGTGCCAGCGCTTTTTCGGCGCGCATCTGGAAAAGCGCGGGGACTACGAGGGCGTGGTGTTCCGGGTATGGGCGCCCCGTGCCAAAGCGGTATCTGTGGTGGGCGATTTCAACAGCTGGGTCCCCACGGCCACTCCCATGCTGAATCTGGACCCGGACGGCGGCATTTGGGAATGCTTTGTGCCCGGTCTGGAGCAGTTTGACATTTACAAGTACTGTGTGACCACCCCTGCGGATGAGCTGGTGTTCAAGGCGGACCCTTATGCGTTCCACGCGGAAACCCGGCCTGCCAACTGCAGCAAGGTGTACGATCTGTCGGGGTATGAGTGGGGAGACAGCCGCTGGCAGCGCTACATCTCCCAGACTGACCCGCTGAACACTCCCATGAACATCTATGAGATGCACGCGGGCAGCTGGCGCACCTATCCGGACGGGAACCAGTTTGATTACAAGGCTCTGGCGGATGAGCTGGTGCCGTATTTGATTGATATGGGCTATACCCATGTGGAACTGCTGCCGCTGATGGAGCATCCGCTGGATGCCAGCTGGGGCTATCAGATAACAGGGTATTTTGCTCCCACCAGCCGCTATGGAACACCCCATGATTTCAAGTATTTTGTGGACAAATGCCACCGTTCCGGCATTGGCGTGATCATGGACTGGGTGCCTGCGCACTTCCCCAAGGACCAGTTCGGTCTTTACAAGTTCGACGGTACCAACTGCTACGAAGACCAGAATCCCCTGCGTGCAGAGCACAAAGAATGGGGGACCATGGTGTTTGATTACGGCCGGCCTGAGGTGCAGAGCTTCCTGATCTCCAACGCGCTGTTCTGGCTGGAGGAATATCATGTGGACGGCCTGCGCGTGGACGCGGTGGCCAGCATGCTGTATCTGGACTACAACCGGCGGGACGGCGAATGGAGCCCCAACGCGCAGGGCGGAAAGGAAAATCTGGAAGCCATTGACTTTTTGCGCAAGCTGAACACAGAGGTGTTCGCCCGTCATCCCCACGCGCTGATGATCGCGGAAGAGAGCACTGCCTGGCCGATGGTGTCGCGTCCGGTGGCGGACGGCGGCCTGGGTTTCAACTTCAAGTGGAACATGGGCTGGATGAACGACATGATCAGCTATATGAGCACGGACCCGTTGTTCCGTGCCGGCAATCACAACAAGGTCACATTCAGTTTCTTCTATGCCTTCAGCGAAAACTTTGTGCTGCCGCTGAGTCATGATGAGGTGGTGCACGGAAAGTGCAGCCTGATCAATAAGATGCCCGGTGATTACGAGCAGAAATTTGCCAACCTGCGCACGTTCTATGGGTATATGATGGCGCATCCCGGCAAAAAGCTGCTGTTTATGGGGCAGGAGTTTGCACAGTTCATCGAGTGGAACGAGGCCCAGCAGTTGGATTGGATGCTGCTTGGATATGATCGCCATGCACAAATGCAGCATTACGTCCGCAGCCTGAACCGGCTGTACAAGGATACGCCTGCGCTGTGGGAGGACGACTTCTCCTGGGATGGTTTCCAGTGGATCGTACCGGATGATTCGTCCCAGAGCGTGATCGTGTTCCTGCGCCGGGACAAAAAGGGCCGCGAGATTCTGGCCGTGTGCAACTTTGCACCGGTGCTGCGCCCGGACTATCGCTTCGGCGTGCCCCGCGGCGGCACATATACAGAACTGCTCAACTCCGACGCGGAAGAATTCGGCGGCTCGGGTCTGCACAATGAACCGGTCAAGGCGCAGAAAGAACCCATGCACGGTTTTGAACAGTCCATTTCCATTAAAATTCCACCCATGTCCACGCTGATTTTTTCCACACCTGCCAAACGCGCACCGCGCGGCAGCGTGAAAAAGGAAAAAACAGAGGCTGCGAAAAAACCGGCGGTGCGCAAGAGCGCTCCGAAAAAGAAATCGGCAAAAGCAGCCGAAAAAACCGGCAAACAGGCAAAGTGATTTGCCTTTTGTTTCCGGCCGGATATGCCCGGCACGGAAAAGAAATAAATTTGGTGTTTTGCAAAGGCGGCCTGTGCTTTGCAGAACGCCGCAAGGGGAGAAAAAGATGAAAGAATGTATTGCCATGCTGCTGGCTGGCGGTCAGGGGTCACGTTTATACGCCCTTACCAAGAAGCTGGCAAAACCCGCCGTCCCGTTTGGAGGAAAGTACCGTATCATCGATTTTCCGCTCTCGAACTGCGTCAATTCCGGAATTGACACAGTGGGTGTGTTGACCCAGTATCAGCCTCTGCTGCTGAACGAGTACATCGGCAACGGCCAGCCTTGGGATCTGGACCGCCAGTACGGCGGCGTTCACGTGCTGCCGCCTTATCAGACGGCCACGGGCTCCGACTGGTATAAAGGAACGGCCAATGCCATTTATCAGAACATCAATTTTATCGAGCGCTACGATCCGGAGTATGTTATCATCCTGTCCGGTGACCACATTTACAAAATGGATTACAGTAAAATGCTGGAGTTCCACAAAGAAAAACAGGCGGACTGCTCCATCGCTGTTATGGAAGTGCCCTGGGAAGAGGCTTCCCGCTTTGGCATCATGACGGCCGACGAGAACAGCACCATCACCAAGTTCGAAGAGAAACCCAAACAGCCCCAGTCCAACCTGGCCTCCATGGGCATTTACATCTTCACCTGGGAAAAACTGCGCAAATATCTGACGGAAGATGAAGCAGACCCCAATTCTTCCAACGACTTTGGCAAAAACATCATTCCCAATATGCTGAACGCAGGCGAGAAGATGGTGGCCTATCCCTTTGAAGGCTATTGGAAAGACGTGGGAACCATCGACAGCTTGTGGGAAGCCAATATGGACCTGCTGGATCCCAATGTTCCTCTGGATGTTTGGGAATCCGACTGGAAAATCTACTCCCGTACCTCCGGCCGTCCCGGCCATTACATCAGCGAGCATGCCCATGTGGACAATTCCATGCTGACAGAGGGCTGCCTGGTGGAAGGCACCGTGTGCAACAGCATCCTGTTTGCCGGCGTCTCGGTGGGCCGCGGCGCAATGGTGGAATCCTCCATTCTGATGCCCGGCGCCGTGGTGGAAGAAGGGGCCGAGGTCTATTATTCCATCATCGCAGAGAATGTGACTGTGAAGAA